>CAMMMG010000035.1 GCA_946497925.1 uncultured Mycoplasmatota bacterium | reverse complement strand
AAAAATCTCTTGAAGAAGGGCAAAAATCTCTTGAAGAAGGGCAAAAATCTCTTGAAGAAGGGCAAAAATCTCTTGAGGAGAAAAATAGGGCTTTTGAAGAAGATAAAAAATCTTTTGAAGAACAAATTTTAGTGACAGCACAAAAACTATTAAATAAAGACTTTTCTATTGAAGAAGTTAAGGATATTACAGGTTTATCTTTAGAGGTACTGCATAGTTTAAAATAAGTAGTTGATGATAGTATATAAATATAGTTAATAAAAGTGCTATGAAGAGAGTTGGAATTTTATGATTTAAACTCTTTTTCTTTTAATTATCTTGCTGTTGATATATAATATAAGTAACAATATTATTATATATTTATATTTTATACTAGAAGGTGTTGATGTAAAGTGAAAAGACTAAGTGAATTATATAATATAAATGATGATAGATTAATTAAATCTATTAAAATAAATTCTAAAGAAGTAGAAGATGGAGACTTGTTTGTATGTACAATGGGAGTTACTGCAGACAGGCATGATTTTATTGATGAAGCGATTAGTAATGGGGCAAGTGCTATAGTTGTTAGTCGTGATGTAGGTAAGAAGTCTGTTCCTGTTATAAGAGTAGAAAATACTAATTTAGAACTTAGAAAAATAAGTGCAAATTTTTATGATTATCCATGTGATAATGCTTATATGATAGGTGTTACTGGTACTAATGGTAAGACTACTGTTGCAGAGATTGTTTATAGGCTTTTAGGAGATACTTGTGCATATATAGGTACTAATGGTAGAAAATTTAAAAATAAACATTTTAGTATGAGAAATACTACTCCTGATGTAGATAGACTTTATATGTATTTTAAAGAGTTTATTGATGCAGGATGTAATACTATTTGTATGGAAGCTTCTAGTGAATCTTATTATAGGCATAGACTTGATGATATTAAATATGATGTAGGAATTGTTACTAATATAACGGAAGATCATTTAAATATACATAAGACAATGGATAATTATGTTGATTGTAAATGTCAGTTAGTTAAACATGTTAAAGATGATGGATATTCTATATTAAATAGTAGTGATAAGTACTTTGATAAATTTAAGAAGGAAGCGAATGGGAATATCGTTAGTTATGGGTATAAAGATAGTGATACTTTAAAGATAGAAGACTATACTCTAAAAAGGGATAAAACTATTATTAATTTTAGATATAATAATAAAATTTATGAAGTTATATCTCCATTACTTGGTAGTTTTAATGTTGATAATTTAGCAGCGTCTATACTTTGTCTTTTATGTAAAGGTATTGGTTTTGAGAAGATAGTTGAAAGAATTAAGAAGTTAAAACAAATTGAGGGTAGAATGGAGAGAATGCCATTTGTCTCTAAATATACAGTAATACTTGATTATGCTCATACAACTGATGCATTAGATAATATATTAACTTTTTTAGATATGATTAAGGAAACTAGAATAATTACAGTTACTGGTAGTGCTGGGGGAAGAGAAAAATCTAAAAGACCAGGGATGGGTAAAGTGGTTTTAGAAAAATCAGATTATGTTATTTTTACTATGGATGATCCAAGATTTGAAGATCCTAATAAAATTATAGATGATTTAGTGAGTGGATCGGATAAAACTAATTATGAGAGGATTGTTGATAGGAAGAAAGCCATATATAAAGCTTTAGATATAGCTGAGGCTAAAGATATAGTGTTAATTGCAGGTAAGGGAAGAGATGATTATATGGCTATAGATGATAAGTATCTTCCTTACTGTGATTATGATGTTATTAAGAGTTACTATGAACAGTAGTTTACACTCAACTTTTTGTCAAATGGTTGTCTTATAAGTGTCTATGTGTTAAGATAAAGTTGAATATAGAAAGTAGTGATACTTATGAAGAGAACCATTTATATTATTAATGCAATTTTATTTATGGGGTGTTGTTTACTTGTCAGTACAACTACACCTGATGTAAAAGATATAGATGTAAATAATAAAATTACTTATGTAAATAGTGATGCGATAAAAAAAGAAGAAGTTATAGAAGTTGCACCTGTAGAGGTTGTAGAAGAGGTAGTAGAGGAAGAACCTATTGTAGAAGCGATTCAAGAAGAAATAAAAGAGGAACCTAAAGATGAGGTTGTTGTAGGTAAAGATGAGATAATAGAAGATAATACGCCTATTGATAGTGAACCAAATGAAGATATATGTATTCCTTCTATTGCAGTTGGTTCTACTTTTACAGGTACTATGAGTGGATATGGTGCAGATATTGGTAATTATACTGCTTCTGGTCATTATATTGGAGATAGTATTTATTATCCTGATTCTACTTATGGTAATATTAGAATATTAGCAGGTGATGGGGATATTCCTTTTGGTACTGTTATAGAAGTAAGTAATAGTAATGCAGGTAGTTTTATAGGAATCGTTTTAGATACAGGACGTAATATTGGTTTTGATAGATTATATGATTTTGATTTATTGTTTGAAACTAGTAAAGAAGCATTGAACTATGGTGTTAGTAAGAATGTTACTTTTAAAATATTAAGGGTGGGTTATTAATGAGGCATTTAATTACTTTGATAGGGCCTGATGGTTCTATAAAGACTAGTAGTGATGAAAATATTTCAGTAGAAGAAAGAGATAATAATGAAGATATAGTCATGATGTATTATTTCTTTCTGATATTTATCCTAGTAAGTGGTGGAGTTTACATGGTATGTCCTTAGAAGATAATGAGACCTTTACGTCTTCATTAGATAAAATAGTATTTTCTACAGACATAATTGCTATACTTGATACTAGTTATGTTACTAATGATTTGGTTAATCACAAGGCAATTCAAATAGCAAGTCCTGATATATCTAAAGTAACAGATTTACAAAAATCAAGTTTAACTAGTCTTAGTGAAGAAATAGATGTTGATAATTTGGAATCTAGCATTATTGATTGTATTAGAGATTATGAAAGTTATGATATTACCTCTTTTGATACAGTGAATGATTATTTCGAAGCATTGGAAATTAGTCTTTCTACTAAAATTCATAAATGAAAGTAATTGTTATATATTAAGTTAGTAAAGTGGTAGAAAGTTGTTTATAAAGATTAAAAAATGTCGGTGTTAGACTGTTTCGTAGAAAATAAGAATAGAATAAAATTATTCTGTTTTTTTTATCTATAAGGAAAGTGCGTTTTTTAAATAAAAATCGAATTTATGTATTGACGAACGTATATTTTATATAGTACACTTAAGTTATAAATGTTAAGCAGAGGTGTTCGTATTATGGGAATATATAGAGCATATAAATTTAGATTATATCCAAATGAAGAACAAAGAATATTAATACATAAGACTTTTGGATGTAGTCGTTTTGTTTATAATTATTATTTAAACTATCAAAAAGAACAAGGAATAAAAAAAGCATTTGATTTATGTAAAGATTTAAAAGAATTAGAAAAGGGTCACGAATATCTTAAAGAAGTAGATTCATGTGCCTTAAGATGCTCTATATTTGATTTAGAAGATGGTTTTAATAACTTCTTTGCAAAAAGAAGTGGATATCCAATATTTAAGAGTAAGTTTGCAAGACAGTCTTATAGAACTAATTGTATAAGAAGTACTTATAAAGGTAAAGAGTATAGTAATATAGAGGTAGATTTACTAACTAGATTTATAAAATTACCAAAATTAGCTAAGGTAAAAATAAGAGGATATAGAAATAGAGAAAGAATAGAAGGAAAAATAGTAAATGCTACTATTTCAAAAGAAACAACAAATAAGTATTATGTAAGTGTACTAGTAGAAGAAGACTTGTTAGTAGAAAAAGTAACACCTACTACAATAGTAGGAATAGATTTAGGAATAAAAGATTTAGTAGTAACAAGTGATGGAGTAAAATATGGTAACGAGAAAGTATTAACAAAATATGAAAAGAGATTAAAAAGATTACAAAGGAAATTGTCAAGACAAGAAAAGGCAAGTAAGAACTATTTAAAGACAAAGATGAAGATAGCAAGAATCTATGCAAAGATAAAGAATTATAGAAAACATTATTTAAACGATATTGCTAATGAGATAGTTAATGAACATGATATTATTGTAACAGAGAGTTTAAAAGTAGAAGATATGTTTAAAGATAAGAAAAAAGTATTTAATAAAAGTCTATCAGATGCAAGTTTAAGTAAATTATGTTCTCTAATAGAATGGAAAAGTAAATTAAAAGGAAAGTTTTATTATAAGATAAATGCTTATTATCCAAGTAGTCAAATATGTAGTCACTGTGGCTATAAGAATGAAAATATAAAAGATTTAAGTATAAGAGAGTATGATTGTAAAGAATGCGGAACTCATAATGATAGAGATATAAATGCAAGTTTAAACATATTATTAGAAGGATTGAAGTTACACTACAAATTAGAGAGTGTAGTTTAGATAATGTTTGGTATAATAAAAATTAATTAATAGAAAAAATAGTACGGTGGTGACTATCGGAATTTAAGCCTATGGAGAATAAGGGATACCTTATCTATGAAGTAGGAATCCTTGGAGGTAACGACAAGGGCGAAATAAAATTTATTTTATTTCTTATGTTCTATGGTTAGAGGAGAAAAACAAAAAATAATGGTGGTTAAATGATACTAGTATGAATAGCTTTTTACGTCAAATAATCTTCTTTTACTTTTATCATTTTGTTATTTGTAATAAAATAGATAGTGTTAGAAAAGAGGATATTTATGAATGAAGTAATTATTGAAGAGATTAGTAAAGATTTAAATATTAGTAAAAAACAGGTTATGACTGTTTTAAGATTATTAGAAGAGGGAAATACGATTCCTTTTATTGCAAGATATCGTAAAGAAGCGACAGGGGCTTTAAATGAAGAAGTTATAAAATCTATAGATGATGTTTATCAGTATCAAGTTAATCTTTTAAAACGTAAAGAAGATGTTATTAGATTAATTGATGAGAAAGGTCTCTTGACTAGTGATTTGAAATCTTCTATTATGAAATGTACTAAACTTGTTGAAGTGGATGACTTATATCGACCTTATAAAGAGAAGAAAAAGACTAAAGCAACGGATGCTATTAATAATGGATTAGAGCCACTTGCAAAGATTATTATTTCATGTCCTGTGAAAGGAGATATTAATAATATTGCATCAAAATACCTTAATGATAAAGTTAAGAGTGTAGAAGATGCTGTAACTGGAGCTAAATATATTATCTCTGAATGGACTAGTGATAATGCTTATTATCGTAAGTGGATTAGAAGTTATATCTTTAAAGAGGGAGTAATTGTTAGTAAGTTAAAGAAAAATGCTATTGATGAAGAGAAGACTTATAGTAACTATTATGACTTTGCAGAAACAATTAAATATATTAAACCTCATCGAATATTAGCGATAAATAGAGGTGAAAAAGAAGGAGTACTTTCTGTTAAATTAGATTATGAAATAGAGAAAATAGTTAAATATTTAGAGAATAAAGTAATTAAGAATAAAGAATCTTTTTGTTATCCTATAATAATGGATGCAATTAATGATAGTCTTAAACGTTTAATACTTCCTAGTGTAGATAGAGAAGTTCGTAGTGAACTTAAAGAAAAAGGAGAAGTGCGCGCGATAGATAATTTTTCTACTAATGTAGAGAAACTTCTTTTAACACCACCTTTGAAAGATAAAACTGTACTAGGATATGATCCTGCTTTTAGGACTGGTTGTAAACTTGCTGTTTTAGATAAGACTGGTAAAGTTTTAGAAATTGCTGTTATCTATCCAACTGAGCCTCATAATGATATAGAAGGGTCTAGTAAAAAATTATTAGAGCTTATTGATAAATATAATATCGATGTAATTGCAATTGGTAATGGTACAGCATCTCGTGAAAGTGAGGCTTTTGTCGCTGATGCTATTAAATCTTGTAAAAGAGATGTTTCATACATAATAGTAAGTGAAGCAGGGGCATCAGTTTATTCTGCTAGTAAACTTGCAATAGAAGAGTTTCCTGATTTGACTGTAGAAAAAAGAAGTGCAGTTAGTATTGGAAGACGTGTACAAGATGCTTTATCTGAACTAGTTAAAATAGATCCTAAAAGTATAGGTGTTGGTCTTTATCAACATGATGTACCTGTTAAAAAACTCGATGAGTCATTAAACTTTGTTGTTAGTAAAGCTGTTAATGGAGTAGGTGTTAATATTAATACAGCAAGTGCCTCAATATTAAAATATGTGTCAGGATTAAATAAAAAGGTAATTGATAATATTATAGCTTTTAGAGATAAATATGGTAAATTTAAAAATAGAGATGAACTTCATAAAATATCAGGAATATCTGATAAAGTTTATGAACAATCAGTTGGTTTCCTTAGAATACTTGATGGAAATAATCCTTTAGATAAGACTTCTATTCATCCTGAGAGTTATGATAAAACTAGAGAGCTTTTAGATTATTTGGGATTTAGTGAAAAGGATTTAGGTAGTAGTGAGCTTATTGGTAAATTAAATAGCTTAGATGTAGATAGTATCAGTAAAGAGATTGATATTGATAAATATACTTTAAGTGATATCATAGAAGCTTTAGAAAAACCAATGAGAGATTTACGTGATGATTATCCACAGCCTATTCTAAGAAGTGATATTTTACATATTGAAGATTTGAAAATTGGAGATAAACTACAAGGAACAGTACGTAATGTAGTCGATTTTGGGCTATTTATTGATATAGGTCTAAAAAATGATGGCCTTGCTCATATTTCAAAATTAACTCATGAATATATTAAAAATCCTAGTGATTTATTTAGTGTTGGAGATATAGTTGATTGTTATGTAGAGAGTATTGACTTAGATAAGAAAAAAGTTAATTTATCTTTACTTAGTGATTAAGGTAAAAGTCAAGTAAAAATTATTAAAAAGTCATATAATATAATAGGTTCGGGTGTCAAATTTGACAAAAAAAAGATAATTTGCTATAATTTTATTGTTCTTATTTGAAGGAGGAACTATGAAAAAGGTTAGTAAGCTGAGCCTTACTTTAGCATCTATTGGTGTTTTTATGATAGGTTTAGCTGGAATTTTACAGTATAAAGCTTTTGAGATAGAAGATAATGCTGTAGCTTATGAAACTGTGACTATGAAAGACTCTTATGCAGGAAAAGTAGAAGAAGTTAATAATAAGAATAAAAATGATCTTGTTGAAGAGTCTAATGATAATATTGAAATAGAAGAAGTAACTATTAATGAGGAATTAGAAGATGTTAAAACTTATGAGGAAGTTAATACTGTTCCAGTTGATCCTATAGTTTATGATGGATTAACTATGGGAGAGTTAGCTGATAAGTTAAACAGATCTTTAAAATCTACTATTTCAGGAAAAGGATACTTAATCGCTAGTTATTCACTACAACTTGGAATAAATCCTTATATGGCAACTGCTATTATTCTTCATGAGACAGGATGTAATGGTACTTGTAGTAGTTTAGTTCGTGAATGTAATAATGTTGGTGGTCAAAAGGGAGGACCTAGTTGTGGTGGAGGAGCTTATAAAGCATATCCTACACTTGATGAAGGTATTATGGGATATTTAGATAACTTATATCGTAATTATTATTCTTATGGATTAACTACTCCAGAGACTATTGGTCCAAAGTATGCTGCTAGTACTACTTGGGCTAGTCAAGTAAATAATTACATTGCTTTAATTAGAAGTAGATAAAGAGCTTAGGCTCTTTTTATTTGCTTTTTTCCTTATTTCTTCATATAATAGTTATATAAATAATAGTAGTAATGAGGTAGTAGTATGGTAATAAATGGAGTAGTTAATGATAATTTGGCAACTATGTCTTTTAATGAACATCATTATGTAGTAAAAAGAGTTACAATGAGTTTTCCTACATTATATTATTTAGGACTTGAACCTATCTTTGGTGATTATATTAAAGAAAATGATACTTTAGTAGTTGCTGGTAAACTTAGTAAGAGAGATGTTTTAGAGAAAGAAGATACTATATATGGTGGGATTAAAATAACTAAGGATAAAGAATATATAAATGTAAGGGATATTAAAGATAATACTAAATATCTTAAAAATATAGATGTTAAAACAGGAGAATGTTTTAGTAGATTATATATAGATGGAGATGTTAGAAGATTAGATAAAGGTTTATATAGTTATCTAAAAGATAATTCTATTATATTAGTAACACCTAATTTAGATAAAAATGAGTTTAATGTTTTTAATCTAAAGGAAAAGTTAAATGAACTTTTTTCAATTGTTGGTTTTAGGGGTATTGAAAATAAATTTAATGTTATAGCAGTTAATAAAAAGTTAAAGAAAAATGATGAAGTAAAGTCTTCTTTTGAAATGGTCATTAGTTTCAATAATATAGATTATGTTAAAGCTTCATTTATAATAGATGAGGATAATCTTCTTAAGTTTGAACCTTTTATTTATAGTGAATATTTTGCACATACATATAGATTGAAGAAAAATGAACCTTTTATTTCTTCTTCGGCTTTTCCTTATTATTTTTCAAAAAGTGAATTAATCTTATCACTTAGTAGTATTGTTAATAATAATGGAAACTATGATACATATCAAAAAGTTTTCTCTAGGTTTTATGTTGGAAGTATGAGTAGTAAAGATAGAACAAGTTGTAATAGTAGGAGAGTTTAATTAATACATATATTAAGTTATATGTATTTTTTTGTCTTGTAATAATTAGCGTGATTACTTGCTTTTTTTCATAGTATTCTATAGGAGGTTAACTTATGAAAAAGAGTACTAATGGTTTAAGTAATGATGAAGTTATTAAGTCAAGGGAAAAGTATGGTACTAATGCTTTAGTAATGGTTAATAAAGATAGCTTTTTTAAACAGTTTATTAGGAGTTTGGGAGATCCTATTATTAAAATACTTTTAATCGCTTTAGGGATTAAAACAGTCTTTTTAATACAAGATTTTGATTGGTATGAGACTG
Organism: uncultured Mycoplasmatota bacterium; assembly: GCA_946497925.1. Taxonomy (GTDB): domain Bacteria; phylum Bacillota_I; class Bacilli_A; order RF39; family UBA660; genus Onthousia. The sequence goes on along the minus strand of CAMMMG010000035.1, from coordinate 468 downwards.
TTGGTATAGTAATTGCCATATTTCTAGCATCATTTATATCAACTATATCAGAGTATGGGAGTGAGAAAGCTTTTTTAAAACTTCAAAGTGAAGCGGAATCTATTAAAGTTAAAGTAAGACGTGATGGTAAAACTTTACTTATAGATATAAATGATGTAGTAGTAGGAGATATTATATTATTAGAATCTGGTGATAGGATTGTTGCAGATGGAGTATTAATTAAAGGAGAAGTTAGTGTAGATGAGTCTTCTATTACAGGAGAGAGTAAGGAAGTATATAAAAAACCTTTTATTAGTGGTCTTAACTATAGTGATAATAATGAGCTATTAAGAGGTAGTGTTATTTATCATGGGGTAGGTGAGATGGTTGTTACAAAAGTAGGGGTTAATACTTTTTATGGCAAGATATCTTTGGAGTTACAAGAAAAACCAAGAGAGAGTCCTTTAAAGTTAAGACTTAGAGATCTTG
>CAMMMG010000034.1 GCA_946497925.1 uncultured Mycoplasmatota bacterium | reverse complement strand
AAAAGGAATTTCGTCAGAAATTCTTATGAAAAATATTTATTTTTCATTTTTCTTGAAAAAGATACGTTTTACTCTTGTACTGCAAATTATTACATGATACTATATTTATATAGCATTTAATAACTAATCATAGGGCGACTTAATTTCTTATGTTTAAGAAAGGGGAGCATACTATGAATGAAGAAGTAAATAAAAGTAAAATAGAAATAATAACAGAATTTATTTTTTCTATTATTACTCTTATTTTAACAGCATTAATATTTGTATTAATACTTTTTAAATAGTGTCTAATTAAGTTATTAGATGCTATTTTTCTATTGTAAAATAATGACTAGATACTTGACGAATATTATTACTAATGATAAATTTTAAGTAATGAAAATAAAATAGAGGTGTTAATATGGCGTATATTAAATTTAAAGAATTATCTAAATATTTTGATTTTAAAGAAGAGATTGCAACTGATAAATTACCAGATTATGCTAAAGAGTATGTTAGTAGTAAAGAGACTATTTTAGGTAGTTATAAAAATAGTAAGGATTATGCTGTTTTTACAGATAAAAAAATGATTTTATTTGATAGAGATACCCTTGCTGTCTATTATAAAAAAATACATATCTTTCCTTATACATCAATATCTAGTAGTGCTATTAACTTTAAACCTGGTAAAGTAGAACTCCTTTTTAGTTTTGATAGTGGATATCAGTTACATATAAACTTTATTGAAATGAATCACAATAAGAAAGAGAAACTTAAATCTATATATAAAATAATGATGGAAACTAAGCTTTATTAATAGCTTTTTTTCTTTTCTTGTGTTATAGTAATACATGATGTGAAAGGCAGTGGTGTTTCTATGACTGATGAGTTATTAAGATATGTTAAACAAAGTGATTTAGATAAAGGAATAAATTATGATAATAGAAAGGTTAGATATGTTGGTAGTTATCAGGATTTAGGTTATACTACTAATCGTTTTATTGTGTCTTCTGAACATACATTAAAATCATATATAGTAACAGTAGAAGTTGATAGTGATGATAAAGAAATATCAGATATAACTTGTACTTGTCCTCAATTTACTTTAACAGACTCATGTAAACATGTCGCTGCAGTACTTACTAAATTTCAAGGAGAATATTTTTTATTTGATGAAAAAGAACATAATAACATTCTTGCTTCTGTTTTACTAAATGAATTAAAGAGAACTTCTCTTGATAAAAACATTGTTAAAAAAGAAGCAAGAGTTATTCCTTATTTAAAATTTGAAAGCTATTATAATTATTATAGTTACTATGATAGTGAATCTTTTGAATTAAGATTTAAAGTGGGTACTAATAAACTTTATATGTTAGGTACTAAAGTTAATGCTTTTATAGATAGATATCGTAATGGTGGAGAAGTTAAGTTTGGTAAAGAGTTTGTATTTAGTAATAAAGAATACTATTTTAATAGTGAAAGTAAAAGACTAATAAACTTTATAGAACTTGCATACTCAAGACTTTATAGATATGATTCATACTTAGTACCTACTAAAACGAGTTTAGATGACTTATTTTCTATAGTTGATAGTATTTATGTAGAAGGATTTAATATTAATAGAGAATTACCTGTTGTTAATCATTTGCCATTTACTTTTAAAATTATTAAAGAAGATGATAATCATATCTTAAAAATAGACTATGATTTAACAAAGTTAAAGAAGTTAACTAATGATTATAGTTACTTAATAGATAAAAATGGTATTTATAGATTGAATGAAAAAGAAACTATACTTGCTAGTAATATTATGGAAGAAGGGGTAGATAGTTTAACTTTCTCTGATAAGAATTTTAAAGGCTTTAAAGATTATGTAATTCCTAGTATAAAAGATAAAATAGAACTTGATGAATCAGTAGATGATTTAGTTATAGTTAAGACTCCTTCTGTAAAGTTATATTTTGATATATTAGAACTATATATAGAATGTAAAATCATCTTTACTTATGGTGATATAGAGGTAAATTATTTAGATAAAGATAATAGTAATGTTGTTAGAGATAAAGAGTTTGAGCGAAGTGTCTTCTTAGAACTTACTAAGTATGGTTTTGATAGTGAACTTAAACTTTATGATATAGATGAAGTAGGTTATTTTTTAGAAAATGGGATAGATGAGTTAACTGATACTTATGAAGTATTTACTAGTGAAAAGTTAAAGAATACAAGTCTAATTAAGAAAGTAAAAGGTTCTACATCTTTTAGTATAGGTACTGATAATATCTTAAATTATGAATTTAAACTTGATAATGTAAGTCCTAGTGAGTTGGATGATATCTTTTTAAATCTAAAGAATAAGAAGAAGTACTATAGATTAAAAAGTGGTGATATCTTAGATTTATTAGATCCATCTATTAAAGAGTTAGAAGAATTAAAAGAAGATTTTGATTTAGATGATGAGAAGGGTGAAATACCTAAGTTTAGAGCATTGTATTTAGATAGTTTAAGAAGTAAAAATAGATTTATTAAGACTAATAACTTGTTTGATAAGTTTGTTAATAATTTTAAAGAATATAAGAATGCAGATATTAAGTTTACTAAAGATGAAGATAAACTACTTAGACCTTATCAAAAAGATGGTGTTAAATGGCTTTATAACCTATATAAATGTGGTTTAGGTGGTATACTTGCTGATGAGATGGGACTTGGTAAGAGTTTACAAACTATCATCTTTATTCAAAGAGTGTTAGAAGAAGATAGTAATGCTAAAATATTAATAGTTTGTCCTACCGCTTTAGTCTATAACTGGGATAATGAGTTTAAAAAGTTTAGTGATGATATTAAAAGAAGTATCTTTGTAGGATTAAAGAAAGAAAGACATAAGAAGTTAGGTTGGTATGAAGGTAATGTTTATATTACTAGTTATGGATTACTTAGAGAAGATTTGGATATCTATAAAGAGATGAACTTTAAAGTTATGATTATAGATGAAGCCCAAAATATTAAGAATCCAACTGCTATGTTAACTAAGGCGGTTAAGAGTATTAATAGTGAAGTTAAACTTGCTTTAACAGGAACTCCTATTGAGAATTCTATTCTAGAATTATGGAGTATCTTTGACTATATAATGCCTGGTTTTCTTGCTAATAAATCTAAATTTAGTGAGAAATATAAAATAGGTGAAGACTTTGATGATGATACTAATCTAACATTAAGTAAGCTTAGAAATCAGGTTAAGCCATTTATTTTAAGACGTAAGAAAAATGAAGTACTTAAAGATTTACCTGATAAGTTAGAGAATAATATTTATATAGATTTGAGTGATGAAGAAAAGAAGATATATGCTGCTTTAGTTAAAGAAACTAAAGAAGAAATGGAAGAGTTAGTAAGTGAAGGATTTACTAAAAATAAAATGCAGATACTTACACTTTTAACTAGACTTAGACAAGTATGTATAGATCCTAAGATTATCTTTGATAACTTTAATAAAACATCATCTAAAATAGAACATTTAACAGATGTAGTTAAAGAAGCAGTGTCTAATGGACATAAAATACTATTATTTACTAGTTTTAGAACAGCTTTAAATATTGTAAAAGATAATCTTACTAAAGAAGGTATAACAAGTTATGTTATAGATGGTTCTGTTAGTAGTAAGAAACGTCAAGAATTAGTAGATAAGTTTAATACTGATGATACTAATATCTTCTTAATTATGTTAAAAAGTGGTGGTACAGGACTTAACCTTACTAGTGCCGATATTGTAATTCATTTAGATTTATGGTGGAATCCTCAAGCAGAGAATCAAGCGACTGATAGAGCCCATAGAATAGGTCAAAAAAATACTGTAGAAGTTATTAAATTAATTACTAAAGGTACTATTGAAGAAAAGATACTCGATTTACAAGCTAAGAAGAAGATACTTAGCGATAAGTTAATAGAAAATGATGGTGATGAGTATAAGAGTTTCCAAAACTTATCTGTTGATGATATTAGAGAATTATTAAAATTTAATAATGAATAGAAAGGGTAGTTATGATAAGAATTTGTTTTGTGTGCCAAGGTAATATTTGTAGAAGTACTATGGCAGAATATGTATTTAAAGATTTAGTTAGAAAAGAAGGATTAGAAAAAGACTTTTTGATAGAGTCACGCGGAGTTATTGCAGATGTTGGTAGTGATATACATCCTGGTACTAAGAGTATGTTAGATAAACATAATATTCCATATAGTAAACATATTGCAACTCAGTTAGAGAAAAATGATTATGAAAAGTATGATTACTTTATAGGCATGGATAATTATAATGTTATATCTATGAAGAAGTTATTTGGTACTGATAAGAAAGTATATAAATTATTAGATTTTACTAAGAAAAGTAAAGAAATAGATGATCCTTGGTATACACATAATTTTAATGTTACTTATGAGGAGATAGATAGAGGATGTAAAGCTTTATTTAATTTTGTAAAAAATAATAAATAAATACTTGAGGATAACAAGTGTTGATGAAACGAAAATTAATCTATTTCAAATTGAACTTGAAAGTATGACATAGTACTTTCTTTTTTTCTTTTCTTACCTTATAATACTATCGAGGAGTTGATAAACATGAATGTACTTGTAACAGGTAGTAGTAGAGGACTTGGGAAAGCTATTATATTGGAATATGCTAAGAATGGCTATGATGTAGTTATTAATTATAATAATAGTGAAAAAGAAGCTTTTGAATTAAAAGATTATGTAGAGTCTAATTATCATGTTAAAGCTGTAGTAATTAAATGTGATATATCTAAAGAGAGTGAGATTGATTGTATGATTGAAGAAATTTATAAAGATTTTGGTCATCTTGATATATTAATTAATAATGCTTCTATTGCTCTTGATCAAGATTTTGAATTAAAGACTAAAGAAGACTTTATGAAGACTTTAGAAATAAATCTTGTAGGAACATACCTTTTATCTAAAAAAATTGGTCTTAAAATGATGGAATCTAAGGCTGGTAATATCATTAATATTTCATCTACTAATGGGATAGATACAACTTATCCAGAGTCTATTGATTATGATGCTTCTAAAGCAGGAGTAATTTCTCTTAATCATAATCTTGCTAATTATTTCGCTCCTTATATTAGAGTAAATACTATATGCCCAGGATGGATTAATACTGATATGAGTAAAGAATTAGATGAAGAATTTATAGAAAGAGAAATTTCAAAAATATTACTTAATCGCTTTGCAGAAACTTCTGAAATTGCAAATCTTGCCTATTTTCTTGGAACTGATAAAGCTAGTTATATAAATGATTCTATTATTAGAATAGATGGAGGTGTTAAAAGATGAGTGAAGATTTAATTAAAAAAATTGATTTAAAAATAAAAGATGAATTAAGTAAAGTTGATGAATTAGAGAGAATAAATAGTGAGAAAGTATTAAGTGCCTTTATTAAAGAACAAGTTGCAGAGACTGATTTTAATTCTACAACAGGTTATGGTTATAATGATGTAGGAAGAGATAAAATAGAGAAAATATATGCTGATATCTTTAAAGCTGAATCTGCTTTAGTACGTAATCAGTTTATATCAGGATCTCACGCTTTAACTGTCGCTTTCTTTGCACTTCTTCGACCAGGTGATACTCTTTTAAGTATTACAGGTAAACCTTATGACACTATGGATGAAGTTATAGGACTTGTAGATAATAAATCATCATTAAAAAGTTTTGGTATTGATTATCTACAAGTAGATTTAATTAATAATGACTTTGACTATGATAAAATTAAAGAAGTTATTACAGCTAATAAAATTAAAGTTATTGAAATTCAAAGAAGTAAAGGTTATTCTACAAGATGTAGTCTTACTATAGATAAGGTAGAGTCTGTTATTAAATTTATAAAATCTATAGATAAAGATATTATTATTATGGTAGATAACTGTTACTGTGAATTTGTAAGTGAAAAAGAACCTATCGAAGTGGGGGCTGATATTGCCGTTGGCTCTTTAATTAAAAATCTAGGAGGGGGTATCGCTCCTAATGGTGCTTATATAGTAGGTAGAAGTGATCTTATTAATCTTTGTGCAGAACGATTAACTTTGCCTGGAGAAGGTAGTGAAGTAGGGCCATCTTTAGGAATTAATAGGCAATTATTACAAGGTTTATTTCTAGCACCTAGTGTTGTTGCATCATCCCTAAAAACTGCTATCTTTACCTCTGCTTTATTAGAAGAATTAGGCTATAATGTAGAACCTAAATATAATGAAAAACGTGCTGATATTGTTCAAAATATTATCTTTAATGATGAAAAACTCCTAATTAAATATACCCAAGGAATACAAGCGAATAGTCCAATAGATTCTAATTCTCTTCCAATTCCTGATGATATGCCAGGTTATACTGATAAAGTAATTATGGCTAGTGGTTCTTTTACTCAAGGATCATCTATAGAATTATCTTGCGATGGACCATTAAGAAGTCCATATATCGCTTATCAACAAGGTTCCTTAACTTATACCTATGGAAGGCTTGCAGTCATTAATGCCGTTAACAATTTAAAGTCATAAAAAACTTTCTTCCCTCATAGATTGTAATAGTAAAAGGGAGGAAGCAAATGATTAATAAACAAAATTTATGGTTTTTAACTCTTTTTAGTCTTATATTAGTTCTTAGTGTTTATTATATAACTATGCCTAATGACTTACTAATCGCTAGTAGTTCTACCACTGAAGAAAAAAGTGAAGTTAAAGAAGAAAAGAAAGAAGAGCAAGAAACAGTTAGTGAAACAGATAATTTAACGGCTTTAAGAGTAAGTTTAGATGAAGAACGAGATAAAGAAAAAGAAGAATTGAAAACTACTATGACTAAGGAAGATGCTACTACTGATGAAAAAAATAATGCTTATGAACAGTTAAAATATTTATCAGTAATAGAAGGAGAAGAAGAAAAATTAGAGAAATTAATTAAAGAGAAACATAATTTGAATAGTTTTGTTAAAGTAGATTCTAATAAAATTACTGTAGTTGCTGCTAAGAAAAAACATGATGTTAAAGAAGCTAATAATATAATGAGAACTATTCAAGGGGAATATAATACTAAAAAAACAATAACTGTTAAGTTTGAAGGTAGTTAGGACTTTTATCTACAACAAATAAACCTTTTCTCATAAACTACTATTGAGTACTTCAAGAATTGGGAAAGGGGATAATTATGAGAGGAATATTAACAACAAGAGAAAAAGAAGTCTTTGAACTTTTAGTAAGCGGATTAACTACCAAAGAGATAGCTTCATCTTTAAAAATAAGTGAAAAAACAGTTAGAAATCATATTTCTAATGTCATGCAAAAGCTCGGTGTAAAAGGAAGAGCAAATGCTGTGATTGAGCTTTTAAAATTAAATGAAATTGAATTATAAAAAGTACTAAAACAGTACTTTTTTTTATATACTTTATTAGGTGATTCATGTGTTGAGAAAGAAAGCTTTAAGAAAAATATTTATTACTACTATGAGTATTTTTATAATCATGACTATCTATTTAATTCCTTTAACAGAAAAGACGCTCGAGACTAATTTAGAGTTTGAATATATAACAGATCTTGCTAATTCTTCTATCTATTTATTAGATGAAAATAATTATTTAGTTAAAACCAAAGTTTTATTAGATAGTGAAAAAACAGAAGATAAAATTAAAAGTATAATTAATAATCTTACAATAAGCAGTAATACTAAGTTTCCTGATAAATTAAAAGGTTTAATACCAAAAGATACTGAACTAAAAAGTGTTACAATAGAAAATGATTTAGTCTCATTAGATTTTACTAAAGAATTTATGGATGTTAAGGAAGAAGATTCTCTTAAATTAATAGAATCTTTAGTATACTCTATAACAGAACTTGAAAATATAAATAAAGTTAATATATCTATTGAAGGTAATAATTTAGAAACATATCCTAATACAAGTAAAAAATTATCTCAACCACTTACTAGAGATATAGGGATAAATAAAGAGTACGATTATACAAGTTTAAAAGATTTAACTAAAGTTACTATTTATTATCAAGAATTAATAGATGAAGAAACATATTATGTGCCTGTTACTAAGTATTTAAATAATGAAGATAATAAAGATAAAATAAATATTATAGTTGAAGAGCTTACAACTAGTTATATATATGAAGATAATTTAAGAAGTATATTAAATGAGAATGTAGAATTAATTGGTAAAGAATTTGTAGATAATGACTTATTAATATTAGATTTTAATAATGCTTTGTTTGATAATGATAGTAAAATAAAAGAAGAGGTTTTATATATGCTAAGTTCATCTGCTTTTGCAAATTATGATGTAAATACAGTTAGTTTTAGAGTTGACGGTAAAGAAGTAAATAATGTTAAAAGAAGTAGTTTAAACTAAAAAGATAGTTGAAAGATAATATTAATAATGTTATACTTTATGTATAATGTAGGTGAGAAAATGAAAGAGAAAAGAAATAAAATATTTATAATAATTTTACTAATTGTATTAATAATAGTCATAATAGCTTTATCTTATGCGGCATTTAATTATAGTAGCGTTGGTAGTGAAAATGTTATTACATTAGGAACACTAGAATTAACATTGAACGAAGGTAATACCATTAATTTGGAAGATACATATCCTTTAACAGATAGTGAAGGATTAGCTTTATCAGGGTATGATTTTACTTTAGAAAATACAGGTACTGCAGATGTTAATTATGTAATTTATTTAGATAATGTAGAAATAACTTCCCCTGATGTTAAATTAGATGACAAATATTTAAAGTATAGTTTAGATAAAGGAAGTGTTAAAGGTAATGCTGACTATTTAAATAATTTAGGTGCTGATGGATCTAGAATACTAGATCAAGGAACAATTACTAGTGGAGAAGAAAATAGTTATGTTTTAAGAGTATGGCCAACAACAGAAATAGATGGAGATTTTGGTGGTCAAGTTTGGAAAGGAAAGCTTAGAATAACAGGAGATCAAGTGAGATAGAAAGAAGGTAAAAATATGGAAAACACATGTTTACAAAATGTTACCGTGGGGGTGCTTAACATACCAGAATGGTAGTTTAAGTAATATAATTACTTTCTTTCGCAGTGTCAGAAGAGTAGAGTAAGAAAGTTATTCTATTCTTTTATAATGTCAAAATAATTGATATAAAGTATTATATGTGTTAAATTAAATATAGATAAATAAGGTATAAGAATAAATGATATAGATAAAAATAAGTAGTAGGGAGCAATGGTTATGGAACAAAAGAAGAATAGAAAAGTAACAGTAATTATAATAAGCATATTAATAGTGTTAATTCTCTTATTAGCTATATCTTTTGCCTTTTTTAGAACACAACTATCTGGAACAGACCAGATAGTAAAAGTAGGAACGTTAGATTTAGTATTAGATGAAACAAGTGAAGGTATAAGCTTAGATAATACTATAGGTATAAGTGATAGTAAGGGAATGAGTACAACTCCATCAACCTTTAAATTAATAAATAATGGGAATAAAGCAGTAGATTATACCATTTATTTAGATGATAATACTATAGAAGAGACTGATACAAGGATAGATGGTAAATATTTAAAGTATAATAGACTTCTTGCGAAACTAAGTATCTAAGCAAAGATTATAAAAACTGCATAT
>CAMMMG010000033.1 GCA_946497925.1 uncultured Mycoplasmatota bacterium | reverse complement strand
TGTTTTTATTTTGTCTATAATTTATTTAGATTCCCACAACTTTTGTGCAAGAACCTATTAATTTATAAGTTGTTCCTTCTTCATCAATATTATAAATATTATAATCTTTAAAGTATCCTTCAGTAGTAACATAATCTTTTGTTTTTTGATTAAAGTTATAAGTATCCTTAATACCAATAAATAAACAAAGAAAACCAGATGCTAAAACAGCTAATACTAAAAAGCATGAGATAATTATTTTTAAGTTAAATTTTGATTCTCTCTTATTAGATAAATCCTTTTGACTCTTTTTAAAGAAATACTTACGAATAAAGTATATTTCCATTAACCAAAATGGTATTGTAAATAATAATGTTAAATAATTGTTATTTTTAATAAATGTATAACTCCAAAATATTAGAAAACAAGAAGCAAAAAGTAAAAAAACTAGTGCATAGAGTTTATTAAAAATATTAGCATATTTATATTTATCCTTACCAATTATTAAACAAATACTTTTTCCGATAGAAAGTAATAAACAAATAATAAATGGCATTATTATAAATTTCATCAAGCCACTATTATTTGAAAATAACCAAAACAAAATAGTTATAGCAATTAAATCTCTTATAATTTGATTTATGTAAATACCTTTTTTCATATACTATGCACTCCTTGAATTAACATTTAGTTAATATAGTTAGTTGCTTTATTATAATCATCTATAGATTATCTTGTTTGGTATAATATTTTTCATTATTAATTATTTCATCTATTGTTTGATTAATTGATAACTTATCAGTATATAATATATAATTATCATCATAATTATTATTTAAAAATTCATTAAGCAATACTAGACATCTTTCTTTCATTTGATACTCTTCTGGTCGTTTTCTATCTCTTTTTAAAATAGTTGTTTCATCTACTAATAAGACTACAAATTTTAACTCTACATTTTCAAATATATTTTTTAATTCTATAAATTTATCTTTACTTATAATATAGTTAAAAACAACATCATACCCAGCATTTAAATAATTATTAATTGTATCTATACAAACTTTCCAAAAAATATCAAGATGATTACCAGGCTTCCATGCAGGTACATAACTGCCTATCACTTGATGATAGAAATCATCTCCTTCTAGTAGAACTGATTTTTCAAGTCGCTTTGCTATTCCTTTAGAAATTGTACTTTTACCTACTCCAGCAGGACCAGTTAAAATATATAATCTTCCCATAATATTTCTCCTATATTCTATATTTTAATTTGCATTTCCTATTCTATCAAATGGTAAAATAATTAAACTAGTTCTACCTAATAACTGTTCTTCTTTCATAAAGCCTAATTCTCTACTATCAAGAGATTTCTCTCTATTATCTCCCATAACTAAATAAGAACCTTCAGGAACTGTATCACTACCTAATTCTTCAATATTAAAGTCATCTGTTTTACCGTGTTTAAAATTTTCTTTTACCTTTTTACCATCTACATATAAGGTATTATCTTTATACTCAATATGTTCTCCAGGTAATCCTATAACTCTTTTAATTAAATATTCGTTAGGCATATTAACAACAACTATATCAAATCTTTTAGGTTCATTAAAGTAATAAGCTGTCTTATTTAAAATCATTATGTCACTTTCTTCTAATGTTGGATGCATAGACTCTCCATTTACTTTAATAGGTGTTACTATAAAAGCTTTTATAAATAAAACGACAGCGATAATGATTATATATGGTAATAATGGTTTTATTTTCTCTTTCATATTATATCCTTTCTAATACATTACTACTATATTATACATCTAATTTAATATTAAGAAAAGAAAAAAGAGGAACTATTGTTGTCCTCTTTCTTTAATACGATATTGACCTACTCTTCCTCTTAGGAAGTTTAGTTTAGCACGTCTTACTTTACCATGTCTTAAGACTGTAATTCCTGCAATCTTAGGTGAATGGATTGGAAATGTTCTTTCAACACCTACACCACTACTCATTTTACGAACTGTAAATGTTTCACTAACACTACCACCACGACGAGCGATTACAATTCCTTCAAAAGCTTGGATTCTTTCACGTTTACCTTCGATAATCTTAACATCAACACGAACAGTATCTCCAACTCTAAATTCAGGAATGTTCTTATTAATTTGTTTTTCATTAATTTTGTCAATTACGTTCATATAAGATCCTCCTTTACCTATAACCAATGCTCATAACCAAATGATTAGCGGAACATTTTTTTGACGTCTTCAATTATATCATAGCATTAGTCATTTTGTAAAGGATTATTTTTCACCTACTACTCTAACAATAGCTTTGTTACTAAAATCTAAACTACTAATAACTTCTCTCATAGTTGTAATATTCATATTCTTAATTAATCCAACATAATTATCTATAACTTTCTGATAATTAACTAACTCATCTACAACATTATCTACTAAATTATCTGCATAATCAGTCTTAATTACTTCACTAGAAATCCAAACTTTTTTCATTCTTTCTAAATCTTTTTCTTCAATAGATAAATTAGCAAGATAGTTTTCTAACTCTTTTATATATACTGGATAATTTAAAACATCTGCTTCTACCATAAAAGTAATAATATTATCTACATCTTGAAAATAGTAACCACTTCTACTTACTAAGTGTCTTTTCCTTATCATTTCTCTAAATTCTGAACTAGAACCAAAACAAAGAGATACTATCATATTAAGATATAAATCTAATATAACTTTATTCTTAATTGGAAACTTTGCTTTTTCCATTTTAAATCCCATAGCAAGCTTTTCAACTTGAACCTCTCTTTTTATTTCTTCATAGTCTTTTACTACTTTAACAGGTTCTTTATAATGCTTAATTTTAATATCCTTATCTTTTTCTAAATTAAATCTTGCTAAAGTATCAGTTGTAATTTTAAGAACTTCATCAGGAGAAACAGCACCACCTACTACTAAAAACATATTACTAGGACGGTAGAAGGTATTATAACAAGCATATAAATCTTCTTTTGTTATTTTTTTAATCGTTGAAACAGTACCCAATATTGGAGTATTATATGGTGATAATTTGTATAAATTCTTATTTATAGTTTTATATGCTAAATAATCAGGATTATCATCATTCATAGCAGCTTCTTCAGAAATTATTCCTTGTTCTTTCGCTACATTTTCATCTGTAAAGTAAGGGCTATTAACAAAAGTTAATAAATACTCCAAATTTTCTTTCATCTTTTTATTACCAGTTACAATATAACAAGTACTTTTATAACTAGTAAAAGCATTAACATAACTACCAGTCTTGGCATAAAAATCAAAAGGTTTATTACCATCTTTACTTTCAAACATTTTATGTTCTAGAAAATGTGCTATACCATTAGGAAACCTAGTCATTTTACTTTCGCCTTTAGGAACAAACTCATTATTAAGGGCACCATAGTAAGTACCATAGTTAAAATAATAATTTTTCTTTTTACTAAACTCATTATTTGGAATAATAATAATTTCTAAACCATTATCTAAAACTTCTCTATAAATAGTTTTATCTACATTTTTTAGTTCAATTTTCTCCATTATCATCACTTCCTTCTAGAATATAAACTGTATTCATTTTAACTTTTTTAGCAACAGCGATGATTTCATCTTTAGTTACTTTTAACATTTTCTTACGTTTAGTTTCAATATCATCTACTCCAAGTAATTCTATCATATAGTAACTTTCTATAATTTGAAAAGGACTTTCTATTATATCATCAATCGCACTAGTATAGTATTCTTTTGCCTTCTCTATTCTATCATCATCTATTTTACCTATCTCTAAGTCTTTTAAAATCTTTTTTACAATATTAACTGCATCTATACTTTTATCTTTAGTAATACCACCTCTAATAATAATTAAGTTATCTAATTTATTAGGAGTACTACTTACATAATAGGCAAGAGAATTTTTTTCTCTAATCTCTGTAAATAACAAAGATTCTGAACCACCACCAAGTATAGCATTATATAAAGAAAGAGGATAATTTCTTTCATAGTCTGTCAAATTATTAAGGGATAAAGTTATTATTAAGTTATCTTGTTCTGCTGATGCTTTTTCTTTAACTATTTTTGTTCTAGAAGTTTTTGTCTCTTCTACTAAAGCTTTTATAGGTTGCTTCTTAAAGGTATTTATCTTAAACTTCTCTCTTATAACATTTGTAATATATTCTTCATCTACATCACCTAAAACAAAGATATCAACAAAATCATGTTTAATTACTTCTTCATAATAAGAATATAGATTTTCTCTAGTAATTTTCTCCAAATCTTCTAGATAACCAATCCCTCGATAACTTATAACACTTTTATCATTAGTCGCTTCTAATCCTTTAATTAAGGCATAAGTCATTTTGTTTTCAACTAAACTATTAAGATCTGCTTTATATTCTTCATAAACCGTATTATAATCAGTCTCATCAAAAGCTTTATTAGTAACTTTAGGATTAAATATTAAAGAATCTAATAAATCTAAACTCTTCTCAAAGTTACCTTCTTCAGTATACTTATCATGTAATACTTTTAGACTAATTCCTGTATCTAAATAATTACCTATTCTTCTATTAGTACCAGATATATTAACGGCATATAAGTCTTGTTCTGCTTTAGTAAGTTCTACTTTAGTCTTATAATCATTACTACCAAGCATCATAATACGGCTTAAGAAATTACGTTTCGTAATATTTTCTTTTAAAGCTTTTTCTCTAAAAAATATCTTAACAGTAATAGTCTTATAAAGATTAGTTTTAATTATATGAAGATTATAAGCCCCCATTTCTTTCTTTACATAATTCATACTACACCTTCCCTTTCTATAAAAGCACTGCATCTAATGCTAGTGTAATCATTTGATCAAGTGACTTTTCCCTCTCTTCGCTAGTTAGACTTTTTTCATCATAAAAAGAATCAACAACAGTCATTAGGCATGCTGCTTCCTTATTAAATTTTTGGGCAATATAAAATAGTCCAAAAGCTTCCATTTCTGCTGATAAGAAATCATCATCAGGAAAATTTGATCTAAACTCATCAAGAGAACTACTATATAAATCAAACACGTCACTAGTAATAGTCTTACCAATTTTTAAAGGAATATTCTTATTATCTGCGACTGTTTTTATTTTTTCGTTTAAAGATTCACTTGACTTAATAAAGTCTACTGTATTTCCATCTAATAACTTTGGAAAATATGTTTTAGAATATGCTCCCTCTGATAAAACAACATCTAGTACTTTTATATTTTTATTAAAAGAACCACTAGTTCCAATTCTAATTATTTTCTTTACATCATAGAATTTATATAATTCATAAGAGTATATTCCAATACTAGGAATACCCATACCTGATGCGAAAACTGTTACTCTTTTTCCTTTATAATAGCCAGTATAGCCAAACATATTTCTAACTTTATTAACTAATTTATAGTCAGTTAAAAACTTTTCAGCAATATATTTTGCACGTAGTGGATCTCCTGGCATAAGAACTACTTCGGCAATATCTTCTTTTTTACTTTCAATATGTGGTGTCATAATAAACCTCCTTAAAAAAAGATTATAAAAATGCTAATATCCTTATAATCTTATTATTAACACTTCCTATTAAAATTATAACTTAATTAATTTAAAAAAGGAAGTTAAAGTAGTGCTTTTGACATCTTAATTACAATAATTTAATCTTCATATAAACCATGTATTTTTTCTAAATCACTATCATTTATTTTTTCTAACACCCATTTTTTATTATCTTTAACTAAATTAAAATTAATTGTATAACTAGCTTTATCTGTTACTTCTTTCATAGCATTTATCTTATAGTGATCAATCTTTTCTTCTTTAGTTTCTTTATCATCACTAACAAATTCTTCTTCATGTTCTTCAATATAATCTTCTGCTTCGTCTAAAGCATTATTATAGTCAAATACTTCTAATTCTACTATTACATTTGCAACTTCACCATCAGTTTGTTCATTTTTTATCTTATATGATAAATTTTGATATTGTTTAATCATTAACTCTTTGTATTCTTCTTTATATTCATCACTATAGTTACTATTATCTACAACATCATCTAATTCAGTTAAAACAGTACTATCAAGTATCTGATATTTACCTAAATATTCTTCTACTCTCTTTGTAGGAGTATTCATCATATCATTACAACCAGTTAATAATACAAGAGACACTGCTAACATTAATATTTTCTTTTTCATTTCTATCACCTGATATTATTATTTACAGTTTATTAACATTTATACTTCAGTTTGACAAATAAATTTATTTATCATATAATCTATATCACCCAAGGGGGATGTACTAAATGGATTTTGACAATAATAACGACAATTCAAAGCCTAGTGATAATCCTATAGATTTAGATTCATTAGGAGATTTAATATTAAAATCTACTCAAGAATTAATAGAAGAATATGAATATATACTTCTTTTAAAAGAAGACGAACCAAAAGAAGAAGAATCTACAAAAACATATAAAATAAGGTAATTACTTTTTCTTAATTGTTGATAGTTTTAAAAGATTATATAACTTGTGATGAAAATCATTATATTCTTTTGATACTTCTTTTTCTAAAATTATTAACTTACTATTAAAGTCTCCTCCCTCATCTATAAAAAATTCTTTATACAAATAATTTAATTTAGACTCTTCTTTATTTTGTCTAATTTTTTTTATTTCTCTTGATAAAAACTTATTTTCTTCTTCCTCTTTTCTAGTAAGATAAGATACTTTATTACTTTTACTTATAACTTTATATGGAATATCCATTGGTATTAATTCTTCTCCTATTTCTAAAACTTCTTCTTCTTCGTCTAATAAAAGATTACTTTTATAAATAACATTTCCTTCACTATCAAGCTCTAATGCTAAAGATTTTTTAGAAGTTGTTACGATAACTGCATAATCTATTACATCAATTTCATTATGAAAATAACTTTCTGTTTTATCTTTTATTTTAGAAAGAAAAGTTTTATCTATTTTTATTTTAGAAGTTAATAAACTTTTTAGCATAATATCTTTAACTCTAATAATAGGTATTTTCTTTATATGTTCTAAATCATCTTCTAAATTCCATTCGTAAAATTCTTTTAATCTTGTATCTTTTGTCCAATTAAGTAAAATATCATAAGTATAAATCATCTTTGCTTCCCCTTTCTTCTTAATGCTATAATTAATAAAATAATTCCTAATATTAAAGTATAGTTCTTAATATTAGAAAACATAAATTTCAGATATTCTATAAAAGAATAGCCAAAAGTAAACAGATTAGAATAAACTATAAAATAAAAGAAGCCTATTGTAGTTAAAATAAATCCTATTACTCCTATAAATATATATTTAATAATATCACCTAATATAATTTATTCTAATTTATTTTTAGTATACAAGAATAATTTTTTTTTATACAAAAAAAAGCTTAATTAAGCTTTTCGATAGATTGTATTTCTTTAGTATCTTTAAATTCTACTTTATTAATACTTTCAAATTTTTTACTAATTTTATCTGTTGTAATAGAGACATTTTCAACATCTTTATTAACTGCTTGAATACTACGAGACAGCTTATCCCAACGTTCTTTATATCTTGCAAATTCTAGACTTAATTTATTTAATTCTTCATGAATTATAGATGTATACTTATCTTTCTCCATATTTTTAATAATCATTTGAATAACTGTTAGAGTTGACATTAAAGTAGTTGGACTTGTTAACCATACTCTTCTTTTATAAGCATATTCTATTAAATCAGGATGATAGGCATTAATCTCTGCGAATATTGCCTCAGCAGGTAAAAACATAATTGCTTGGTCACTTGTAACTCCATCTATAATATATTTACTACTAATAGCATCTATATGTTTCTTTACATCCATTTTAAAGGATTTTGTAGCAGTTTCTCGTTCTACTTTAGATAAATCTTTATTAACCATTATTTGATAGTGCTCTAAAGGGAATTTAGAGTCTATGGCAATAGTACCAAGTGGTTCAGGAGCGAAAAGAACAGAATCTGCAATAGTACCATTTGGAAGAGTATATTGTAATCTATAGATAGAGTCATTGCCTTCACCAAAAACATTTACCAAAATATGTTTTAAATTAACTTCTCCATAGATACCTCTTGTCTTTTTATCAGTTAAAATACTTTGCAAAGAAATAATATCAGTAGATAGTGTATCTATCTTCTTTTGAGCTTCATCTATCTTACTAAGACGCTCTATTACTGATGTAAAAGTTTTATTGGTCTTCTCAAAATTTTGATTAATTCTCTCATTTACCCCTTCATTAATTGCAAGTAGTCTTCTTTCCAAACTTTCATTTAGTTTAGTAAAATCATCTGTTAAATTTTTTGTTAAATTATCTTTAAATTCATTTAGTTCTTTAATAGTATTAATCTCCAAATTATTAAGTCTATCTGTTATTTTAGACTCATTAATATTTTTCATAAGAGATATAACTATTAAAATAATTATTATTACAAGTAATATTATAATTAAATAATCCATAAAAATGTCCTCCTATATATAATATACAGGTAGAACAAATTTTCGTCAAGATGTTTTTTCATAGCCAAATTTTATACTATAAGTATGATAGCCTTTATTATTAAGTATTGTGGATAATCTTTTACTATTAAAACCTGTTTCACAGATTAAATAATATGTTTTATCAATTGATAAATACTTCTCTGGCATAGTTCTTAATACTCTTAAAGGAATATTTTTAGAATTTTTAAGATGTCCTCTTTCATATAAGTAATGTTCTCTTATATCAATTATATTAATATTATCTAAATATTTAATCTCTCCATAATCTATTTCCATACATAACACCACTATATTATATGAAAAAAAGAAAAAGAGGCAAGTCCTCTTTAGCTAGAAAGTTCAATCTATATGGATTATCTATTGTTCCATCGCCACCTACTATTTTAACGCTAGATTTTATATTTATGGAAGGTCTGACACCAAGAGAGGCACTAGATGGCGTACTTGAAAGTGCTCCACCATCACTACTTATAAATCGAACGTGATATAAACTATATGGAGTTAAATTCCACCAATTAAGCTTATTATTTAAATAACCTGAAGAATAAGTCGTTTCTCTAAAGCTCTCCTGATATTCATACATATTTAAAAGTCCTACAGGAGCTGTTACTGTTGTTGTTCCATTGGGTCTTGTTATACTCCCTAATTCTCTATCATCCATTGTTGCATCCCATACTGCATCCGTTACTATAAACTTATCTGGATCTCTTAAATTACCTAAAAATCCATCTGCTGTTTTATCATTTAACCACATTTCCATATGACTGCCTTCAAAGGCTGTACTGCCACTGGAATAATTAATTGCACTTATATTCCACTGGGTTACTAACTTAACAGTCTTTGCTTCATTATTAATAGACACTGCTCTCCATAATTTACCACTATACCAGATATAATTATTAGGATCTTCTCCTGTTATAAAGGTATCAACTCCATCATCATAAAGATTATCTTTAGGAATATTTGCTAGCAAAAGGGTTGATACTTCTTTTTTTCTTTCTTGGCTAACCTCTACTCTTAACTTTCCACTAAATACTTGTCCAGAATAATTACCATCTACTTCATCTGTTATCCATAGGTTTAAACTATATTCATTTGTTCCTTTTCCTTCTATTGTTCCACTATCTAATACTCTATTAGGATTACTTCCTATCCTTGTTAGTAATGTCGCTCCACTGCTTTCTCCATTCTTTACTAGATTAGACTTCTTGCGAAACTAATTACTACATAATAAAAAATATGATATCCTT
>CAMMMG010000032.1 GCA_946497925.1 uncultured Mycoplasmatota bacterium | reverse complement strand
AGATAGAACTTGATAGTTCTACCTAATTTTTGTCATGTTCTATCTGAACTGTAACGAAATATTTTTTCAGGATTATTACAAAGATTTGCAAAATCTTTCTTCATACTTACAATATAACTTTTATAAGTACCTATTACTTTACTATCATCATCTACACCTAGGAAGATATGACCTCCATTTCTATTTAACATTCCACATATTGTTTCAAATAGTGAACTAGGTAATTTTTCTTTAGCTTTTTTAAATTCTACAGTAGTACTTTCTCCTTCTTTTATCTTTTCATATAGATATGTTGGTATTTTAGATAACATAATCATACCTCCTCTTATATATATTATACAACATAAAAAATATTTTTAAACTAAAAAGATAGGCTTTTAAGCCTACCTGCTAAGTTATATTACTTATTTATTACTATAACTTCCACTAACTTGATTTAATCCATTTTGTACTAAACGTCTAGTGATTTCACCACCAACTGAACCGTTAGCACGGCTAGTAGCATCTGGTCCTAAATTAACACCAAATTCATTAGCTATTTCATATTTCATTTTATCAATAGCTTGTTTAGCACCAGGAACTCTCATTTTCATAGAACCAGTGTTCATATTGTTGTTCATTTGTTTCACCTCCTACACTAGTAGAATGTGAAGTTTTTTTAATTTCATACATTTTTTTTATTGGTAATTTCTACCTATAAAACATTTTCATAATTATTTTCTTCTTTATAAATAAAAGTATTATCTATTGTTTCTTTTAAAATCTCTTCAAAATTAACTTTAGCTTCTTCTTTTAGTGTTTCTTCTAAACTAGGATTAATTACTGGGTGTTTTGGTACAAAGACTGTACAACAATCTTCATAAGGTAAAATACTTGTATTATAAGTATCTATTTTTTTAGCTATATCTATTATTTCTAATTTGTCTAGACATGCTACTGGTCTAATTACTGGTATATTAGTAACATTATTTATTACATACATACTATTTAATGTTTGAGAAGCTACCTGTCCAATAGATTCTCCATTAATAATTATTTTAGCATTATATTTTTTACATAAAGCATCCATTATTCTATACATCATTCTTCTCATAATAGTAATAACATAGTTAGGAGAAACACTTTTGTAGATTTCTTCTTGGATTTTAGTAAATGGAACTATGTATAGATTTATATCATTTGTATAAACTTTTAATTTTTTTACTAAAGTTATTACTTTTTCTCTAGCTTCTAAACTAGTATGAGGTATCGCTTCAAAGTATACTGCATCTACTTTAATTCCTCGCTTCATTGCAAGAAATCCTGCAACTGGAGAATCAATACCACCACTTAACATTAATAATCCTTTACCTTGAATACCACTTGGATATCCTCCAAGTCCATTAAAAGCATTATAATAAATATAAGTATTTTTTTCTCTTATTTCAACATGAATAATAACTTCTGGATTATTAACATCTACTTTAATATTATCCTTATTTTTTAAAACTATACCACCAAATATTCTTGATAATTCCATACTTGTTTTAGGAAAAGATTTATCACTTCTTTTAGTTTCAACTTTAAAAGTTTTAAAGTTTTGTAATTTAACTGTTTTAATTAATTCGTCTTTAATAGAGTTCATATCACTATTAGTAACATAGGCAATATGATAAGAATGTATACCAAATATACTATGTATTTTATTAATTATAGTTTCTTCGTCTAATTCATTATAATGAATATACATTCTAGATAAATCTTTTTCAATTTCAACATTAAAATCTTTTAATTTATTTTCAATATTTTTTGTTAAAGTTTTAACAAAAAAATTACGATTACCTTTCTTAGTAGTTAATTCTCCATATTTAATTAATATTACTTTTTCCATAAGTTTTTCTCCTTTACAAATCTAAGCTGTTATCATCTAATAGAAACTGTTTTAATCCCATTATCACAATTCCTTTTTCATTTCTCCATAATTTAATATCATTTTCAACAATTATTATTCTTTTAAAGAAGTCATCTATTTTAATTAAAGATTGCTCTTCTTGTTCCATTTTTTCTTTAGTAGGGATAGAATAAGCTGATTGAATATAATATCTGTTACTTCCTTTATTACATACAAAATCTACTTCTAATTGTTTTCTCATCTTTTTGTTATTTTTATCTTTTGTGGTATATTCTACTACCCCAACATCTACATTAAATCCTCGTACTAATAGTTCGTTATAGATTATATTTTCCATTAAATGATTATCTTCTTGCTGTCTGAAATTAAGTCTAACATTTCTTAATCCTACATCTATAAAATAATATTTACTTGGTGTATTAATATATTTTTTACCTTTAATATCATACCTTAAAGCTTTATTAATCATAAATGCATCTATTAAATAATCTATATAAGTATTAATAGTTTTAGCAGTTACATTTTTAAATCCTTTACTTTTAAATGTTTTTTCTAACTTTAAAGGATTATTTAGGGAACCTACTGATGATGCTAATATATTTATAAGAGACTCTAATATTTCATTTTTTTGAATATTATTTCTTTCAACTATATCATTTATATAAGTATTATTAAAAAGATTATTTAAGTATTTACTTTTTTCTTCATCAGTTTTTCTTGATAAAATATATGGCATTCCACCATAAGTAATATATTCTTTTAATGTTTCATCAACATTTTTAGAGCTAGCAGTTAGATATTCTCTAAATGTTAGAGGATACACTCTAACTTCATCACCTCTACCTCTAAATTCTGTAATAATATCACTTGATAAAAACTTTGAGTTACTACCAGTTACATATACATCTAGATTTTTCTTCCTTAGAAAACTATTTAAAACACTTTCAAAGCCATCTACTTTCTGTATTTCATCAAGTAAAATATAATATATTTTATCATCTTTTATTTGACCCATTATATACTTATATAATTTATGTCTATCTAAATATTCTTCATTTTCAACAGAATCTAATTCTAATTTAATAATATGATCTTCTTTCACTCCAGTACTTAATAAATAATTTTTATAAATAGGATCCATTAAATAAGATTTACCACATCTTCTTATTCCAGTAATTACTTTTATCATACCATTTTCTTTTCTATCTATTAATTTATTTAGATAGATATCTCTTTTAATCTCTTTCATTTGAATCACTCATTTCCTTTTTTTGTGACTTTTCACATTTTTTAGTAATTTAAGTATATCATTAATTATTAAAAAAATCTATATTATTTTACCAATTTTTGTGACTCTTCACACTTTTTGGGAATAGCAAAAGTCATTACGAATTTTTATACATTTTGCACATTTTTCGTAATGACCTTGATTTAATATCTATTTTAATAATTCAATATTTCTCTTTTCTTCTTCCACTGCATTTATTAATTCTTGTTCTGTAGGCATATGTAATTTATACTCTGTAGAAAATATTGTTTTATTATCTTCTGGAAGTGTATAGTTAACAACAGTTTTATTTTTATCAGTACTTAAAAGAATCCCTATAGTTTTATTTTCATCTTTACTTTTAATATCTCTGTCATAATAATTTACATACATCTGCATCTGTCCTATATCTTGATGAGTCACTTTACCTATTTTTAAATCTATTATGACAAAACATTTTAAAAGTCTATTGTAAAACACTAAATCAGGATAAAAGTGTTCTTCTCCTAAAGTTATTCTAACTTGGCTTCCTACAAACATAAAGCCTTTTCCTAATTCTAATAGGAATTCCTTTAAATGCTCTAAGATATTCTTCTCTAAATCAGATTCTAAATAATCAGTATTTTCTTTGATATCAAGAAACTCTAAAACAAAAGGGTCTTTTATTAAATCTTTACTTTCTTTTAGTACTTGACCTTTTTCTATTAATTCTTTTTTCTTACTTTCATCAGATGATAAAAGTAATCTTTCATATAATAGAGAATTTATTTGTCTTTGTAGTTCTCTAACACTCCATCTTGAATTAATACATTCATTTAGATAAAATCTCCGCTTTGACTCTTCGTCAATTTTAATTAATTCTAAATAATGTGACCAACTCAATTTGGCAGACACTGTCTTCCAAATTGGATAAGTCAGATAAAATTTTCTCATAGTCCTTAAATTTCTTGATGAAAATCCTTTACCAAATTCATCTGTTAATTTTTTAGATAATTTATCTAAAATGGCATCTCCATAAGATGCTCTTTTATCACCTTTTTGAATATCCATAATAATTTTACCGATATTCCAATATAGATTAAGCATTTCTATATTAACAGTAGTATATACTTTATTTCTTGCATTAATTACTAATTCTTTAATGTTATCATAGATATTATTAATTTCAGTTTCTTCTATTAATTCTGTAGTCATAAGCCTCCTTTACAAAATATCTTTTAATATTTTTATAAATTCTTTAGCTTCTTCCATAGTACTATCTTTAGATAAGGATAATCTTAAAGATGTTTTAGATATTTCTTTATCTTTTGTTAGTTCATAAATACTCTTAGAATAATCTTCTTTAGAGGAACATGCTGTTTTTGTAGATAAATAGATATCATAAGATTCTAATTTATGGATCATTGTCTCTGGTTTTATACCTTTAATACTAAAATTTAAAATATAAGGAGATGAGTCTATTTTAGAGTTTATAGTAATAGAATCTATCTTAATTAATTCTTCTCTTAGATAGTTATTAATCCCTTTTACTTTTAGATAAGCTTTAGGTTTGTCTTCTAAAGCTAAGCGTAGAGCTTTTGCAAAGGATGCTATTAGAGGTAAAGGAGGTGTTCCTGCTCTATAGATAGTTTGACTATCTCCTCCATTTATTAGAGGAGACAAATTAATCTTCTCTTTTTTTATTAGTAATGCTATTCCTTTAAGTCCATTAAATTTATGAGCAGAAGCAGAGAATAAGTCTACATATTTTAGATTTACATCTATTTTAGTTAGACTTTGAGTTCCATCTACATGAAAGATGGCTTTGCTATTTTCTTTAATAATCTTACCTATAGTATCTATATCTTGTATTATTCCTAATTCACTATTAACATGATGAATAGAAACAAGAACTGGATCTAATTTTAGTTTTTCTTTTAAATCATCAATATCTATATGATAATTAACATCTAATTTTAAATTAATTACTTCTACATCTTTTAGACTATTTAAAGTATTAGTAATAGAAGGATGTTCTAAAATAGTAGTAAGTATTATTCTATTTCTTTTAGGATAAAATTCTAATACTCCTTTAATAGCTAAATTATTAGATTCACTACTACTACTTGTAAATATCACTTCATCTTCTAATACACTAAGTAAATCTGCAACTTGTTTAGTAGCAGCATTCATTAGTTTTTTACTTTCAAAACCTAATTTATGAATTGAGTTAGTATTACCAATGTAGTTTTTAGAAACAGTAACAAAAGTTTTTAGAACTTCATCATTTACACTAGTAGTTGCAGCATTATCAAAGTAAATCATTTAACATCACCTTTTTTATCAATTAAAACATATTTATTTTTTGTAAGTATTCTCTTAACTATACAATAGTTTTTCTTTTTATTGAAGGTATTAGTAATTACATAAGATAAATCATATATATTATAGTCTAATAGATATTTATTCTTTAGAATATATTTTTTTAGATTCATAATATGAAGAGATGATAGTAAAACTATTAATTCCTCAATATTCTTATTATTTATTAGGGTTCCTTCTATTTCTTTTTCTTTAAAGCCAACTGATAGCAGTACTTCAATATTATTTTTCATAGTCCCTCCAGGTAAGTTATTATACTACTATCTTTTAATATAAAAAGCAAGTTATAAAATATTTTATTTACTCTGCAAAAGCATTTTCAATTATTAAAGTTTTATTATTATAGTCAGTAACTGTTCCAATTAAACTAACTGGAGCATTTTTATTAAGATCTTTTATGTTTTCTGATAAGATTTTAGCTTGAACAGTTAAGTTATATTTTCCATCTTCTTCATCAGTGAATTTTATAGTAATAGTATTATTCTTTACATTTTTATTTTCAATAGTTCCCGTTAATCTTATAAATTCTCCTACATGATTGTTATTATCGTTTATAATTGAGTAAGCTAGGTCACTTATAGTAAAAGTTTCAGGAGCAGTGTTATACTTTATACTCCAAGAACCTATTACAGTATCACGTCTACCTACTTTTTGATTATACTTTATTACTTTATAGCCTAGTCCATAATACTCTTTAGTGCCACCATCGTCATAGACTTTTGTTCTAATAGCAAGGAATGGTCCAACTCCTCTTTTCGTTACTAATAAAATATCTGTTGTAACTAAAAGTCCTATTACTAATATTATTATCGTAACAATAGTAGATATTTTCTTTATCTTTTTTTCTTCTTCTACTGATATACCTTCTTGTTTTTGTTCTTCAGTTTGCATAATAACACCCCTAACTATTTATCTTTTCTAAAAACTCTTCTTCAGTCCATATTGGTATATTTAATTCTTTCGCTTTCTCATATTTACTACCAGGACTTTCTCCTACGATAACTGCATAAGTTTTCTTAGATACAGAACCTACTGTTTTTCCTCCAGCATTTTCTATTAAAGCTTTCGCTTCATCTCTTGTTAACTTAGTAAGTGTTCCTGTTAAGACAAAACTTTTGTCTTGGAAGTCTTCTTTAACATTTAACTCTTCACCAATATAGTCCATATTAAGACCTAGTTCCTTTAATTCTTCTATCATATTTAGATTATCAATACTATTAAAGTAATCTACTATATTTTTAGAAATAATAGGTCCAATATCAGGAATCTCTACTAACTCATCATAGGTTGCTTTACTTAAATTATCCATGTTTCTATAGGTTTTAGCAAGTATTTTGGCTTTTTCTTTACCTACATTTTTAATACCTAAAGCGAATAGTAATCTTTCTAGAGAGTTAGATTTACTATCTTCGATAGCATTTAATAAATTAGTAACAGATTTTTCACCATAACCTTCTAATTTAGTTAAAGCATCTTTTTTATCTTTAAGTTTATAAATATCAGGGATTGTACTTATAAATTTAAAGTTATATAAGTCTTCCATCAATCTATCTCCTAAGCCGTCTATATTCATTGCAGGACGAGAAACAAAATGAATAAAGCTTTCTATATGTCTTGCAGGACAATTAGGATTAGGACAGAAATAATCTACTTGGTCTTCTATTTTTATTAGTTTTGTATTACAGATAGGACAGTTAGTAATCATTTTAAATGGTATTTCTTCACCTGTTCTTCTTTCAATCTTGGCTTCTACTACTTCTGGTATTACATCTCCTGCTTTTCTAATTGATACGGTGTCATAAATCATTAAGCCTTTACTTATAACATAATCTTCATTATGAAGGGTTGCTCTACTTATAGTAGAGCCCATTAACTGAACGGGATCAAGAATAGCATTAGGTGTTATTTTACCAGTTCTTCCTACTGTAAAGATTATATCATTTAGTTTAGTTAATACTTCTTCAGCCGGAAACTTATAGGCAATAGCCCATCTTGGAGTTCTTGCCGTGTATCCTAACTTTTGTTGGTCTTTAATAGAATCTACTTTAATAACAACACCATCTATATCATAGGGAAGGTCTTTTCTTATTTCTCCTTTTTCATGGATATATGCCATTACATCATCAATATTTTTAACAATTCTATTATTAGGATTAGTCTTAAAGCCTAGACTCTTTAAAAACTCTAAGGCTTCATGATGAGTAGGAATATTATAATCTTCAGGATTAGGTAAATGATATAAAAAGGCATCTAAATTACGTTTAGCAGCGATTTTAGAATCTAGTTGTCTAATTGATCCTGCAGCAGCGTTTCTAGGGTTTTGAAGAGGTTTCTCACCTTTAGATATACGTTCTTTATTAATCTTTTCTAGAGTTTCTTTACTCATATATATTTCTCCTCTTACTTCAATATCAAGAGGTTGTTTTAATTTTAGAGGAATACTTTTAATAGTCTTAACATTATGAGTAATATCTTCACCTATTACACCATTACCACGAGTCGCTGCTCTTACCAAGATACCTTTTTCATAATGTAGAGAAACAGATAGTCCATCTATTTTAAGCTCACATACATAATTAGAATGGACCCCACTATTTTCTATTCTTTGTAGAAACTCTATTATCTCATCTTCATTAAAAACATCTCCTAGTGATAACATAGGAATAGTGTGCTCTACCTTTTTAAACTCATCTATTACTTCACCTCCTACTTTTTTAGTAGGGGAAGTATCAAGTACCCACTCTGGATGTAATTTTTCAATAGTTTCAAGTTCTCTATAATAAGCATCATACTCTTGGTCTGTTATTTTGGGATCATCTAAAACATAATAGTTATAGGAAGCTTCATCTAATACTTTTATTAGATAGTTCATTCTTTCTATTGTAATGTTGTTTTCCACAGTTTTTCCTTCTTTCTAAATGTTTTTCCACAAAGGTTGTGGATAAAGGCCTTTATCGGTCATATCTCTTAAAGCATTTACTACGAGAGGTTTATCTTCTTTATAAGTCATACCATACCAAGTAGATGTTGTATCGATAACATCTATGGTTTTAATATTTTTCTTAAGGCAAGTATCTAAAACATCTGGTATTTGAAACTCATAATTTTCAATGCCTTTTTTGTAAATTGATAGGAACAAAAATAGTTCATCTTTTAAAATATCAAAGATATCAGGGGAAAATAGTAAGAGGTTCATACATACTAGAGTATTATTATCTATTTCCTTACCATTACTACTATGTAGTGGAGAAGCGATTATCTTATCCTCTTTTCTTACGATACTACTTTCTGTTATTTTAGATAATTTATTATTACTTACTTCCATAACACCACGTTTTGCAGCGCCATTTGGACTTAGGGTATTACCTACAATATAACCTACTATTCCATAATGGTTATAAATTATATGATCTAAGTAATTACTAGCTTTTAAAAAGGCATCTTTACCATAGTAATCATCGGCATTTATTACAGCAAAGGGTTCATTAATTTTGTCTTTGGCACAGTATATGGCATAGGCAGTACCTAAAGGTTTAGTTCTTTTCTTAACTATATCTTTGAATCTTTTTGGAATATGGTCATCATTTTGAAATGCATATTCTACTTTTATATGAGCTTCTATTCTTTTACCTATAGTTTCTCTAAAGATATCATAAATTTCTTCCTTAATTATAAATACTACTTTAGTAAAACCTGCTTCAATAGCATCATAAATAGAATAGTCAATAATAAATTCGCCATTAGGTCCCACTGGTTCTAATTGCTTTAATCCTCCAAATCTGCTACCCATTCCTGCTGCCATAATTAGTAATGTTTTATCTTTTTTCATCTTTTCCTCCATACAAATTATTGTTATATATTCCTTCTTTTATCATTTTATCAATGGCATTTACTACTAACTCTTTATCTTCTTTATAAGTTACACCATACCAAGTAGAAGTTGTTTCAATAACATCAACTGTTACTTTATTTTCTTCTAATAATTCATTTAAGACTATTGGTATTAAAAATTCACACGAATCTATATTATCTTTATTGTCTTCTAAAAATATAGGTAGTTTTTCTTCTAGTATTTTAAATAGACTAGGAGTAAATAGTAACATATTCATAGAAGCGATTGTGTCTTTTGATACTTCAAAACTTGGACTTCCATCAAGTGGTGAAACTTTTACTAGGTTATCGCTTAGTTCAGTATTACTCTCAATTATAGTAATTAGTTCATTATTATCATTAACTTTACATACTCCACGTTTAGCGGCTCCATTTTCTGTTAAGGTATTACCAAGACGATAAGCGATTAGTCCATAATGATTATCTTCAATGTCAGATAGATAATTACTTGCTTTTAAATAAGCATCTCTTCCATAGAAATCATCAGAGTTAATGATTGCGAATGGTTCCTTAATTTTATCTTTCGCACAAAGTATAGCATGAGCAGTACCAAGTGGCTTTTTCCTTGTCTTTAATAATTCTTGATATTCTTTAGGTATATTATCATTATTTTGAAAAACATACTCTACTTTTATATGTGGTTCTACTCTTTTACCTAT
>CAMMMG010000031.1 GCA_946497925.1 uncultured Mycoplasmatota bacterium | reverse complement strand
TAGTTGTTTATCAACTATTCCCAAGGTTTCGGATATACTATTTGTCCGTACCATTTATCAATCACTAGGCTCCACACCTAGTTTTTTTGTGTATAAATATTATAATAAAGTATTCTTTTTATTATATATCTCTTCTATTATAGGAACACTTCTTCCTAAATAACAACTTGGATTTACATATAACTTATAAAAGCTAGAATTTTCATCAAACAATCTCTCTTCCATATAATTTAACGCATCTATTACACTATCTGTTATATAGTAAAGTGAATCTATTCCTAAAGTGTTCAATAAACAACATAATGCGTCCCACTCATGATTTACATTTAAAATAATAATAGGTTTATCATGTTCCTTATTTTTTTTAGCATTAATAACATACGTAATTTCTGATATTGTAGCAATTTTTCCTTTCATAAATATAAAAGCATCACATTCCTTTAAAAAATGGCTAGTAAAATCTGATTGATTCCTATATTTGCAAAGCAATGAACCTGTATTATATATATAATTATTATTATAATATTCAGTTTTTAATATTATTGAATTAGTAGAATCATTAATTTCTTTGAAAGCTAAATATGGCAGACCATAACATCCATCAAAAACAATATTATAATCTCTTTCATTAATTTTTTGACCTAATTCTAATGCTACATCTGCATAGTTTTGACTAATAGTTTTATCAGAAGACCCACCAACAAAAACATTAATTCTCTTCACTACTATTTCACCACTATTCCTTTTTCTTCACATATCAAATTATTACTATATTTTTTATACTTAATAAAATCTTCTTTAGTTTTAATTGTCCATACAAATAAGTCTTTTTTAGATATTTCTTTTACTTTAAGAACTAATTCTTTAGGACTAGATATAAAATTAATATATTTTTGTTTGATAAGATATTTATAGATAAAAGTATCATATAAAGCCTTTTTAAAGCCATTATACTCATCAGTTAATAAAATACCCATCTTATATCGTTTTAAACTTGTATAAGATATTTTTCTAGCTATTATAGGGTTAAAACTTTGTAATAACACTTTCCCATTATAATCAAGTAATAACTTATTTAATTCTTTTAAAGTATTACTAGAAAAATTCTCTTTAAGTTCTATTAATAATGTAACTCTTCCTCTTACCAGATGTAATACATCTTCAAATATAGGTATCTTATCAGTAGTATTTAATAAACTAATATCATTTAACTCCTCATATCTCATATCCTTAACCAATCTATCTATACCAGTTAATCTCTTAATATTAGCATCATGAAAAACTACTATTTTTTTATCTTTAGTTACTCTAATATCAAGTTCAATATTAAGATTATTTAATAAAGCTTTTTTAAAAGCACTAATGGTATTTTCTACTATATTTTTGTTATCAAATAAACCTCTATGAGCATATATATTCAATCTAATCACTCTCTTCTATTTTAATACCTAATAATAGACTTAAATCTAAAGCCTGATTCATATTAACAATAACCCCTCTTAAGTCTTCTAAAGATACTTTTATACTATTTATTTCACAAGTATTTAATTTTATTTTATCAAGAGATGTATGTAAAAATTCAGCATTACATAAGTTACAATGATTAAACACCACTTTCTTTAATTTAACTTCATTAAAACTAGAATTTTTAAGGGAACAATTATTAAATTTAAAGTTATTAAATTTAACTAATGAGAAGTTACTATAGTCTAAATTAGAATCTTTAATAGTAGAATCTATTAAAGTACTACTATTAAAATCTATTCCTAACAAATTACAATTAGTAAAAGTCAAATCTTTTATCCCATTATTACTAAAGTTAGCATTTCTAAAATCACATGATATAAATTTACATGACATAAAGTCTACTCTTTCTAAATCTGTATTACTAAAATCTATATTAGTAAAATTACAATTTCTAAAACTTAAATAATAAGAAGTATTTGGGAATTTATTATTAAAATAATCTTTATCATAAAATGTTTCATCTTCTACTACTTCATCAAACATAGACACTACCCTTCCATTGCTTTCACTTTAACTTTACCATTATCTATACTTCTATCTATATCATCTTTAGTTTTATCTATATCTTTAAGACTATATTTAACAGTATCTTTAATATCATCTATTACTTTAAAGATTCTTTTAAATTCACTTTCTTTGAGATAAGCTTTATATTTAGTTTTTAAGTTACTTTCGACCTTTTCAATATTATCTAAATTACTTAATAAGTTTTTTTCTATATCTATAGCATTATCTTTATACTTTTCTAAACTATCAATATATTCATTACATAGATTTATATAATTATTTTTGTTTGATGAAGATAATTCTCCTAATACTTTATATGAAAGGTATGTTGCAAGTAGAGTTCCTACAATATTATGATTGTTTTTAAAAGCAAGAAAACTACCAAGAGCAAGTAAGGCTTTAGTACCAAAACCTAACCTTTTAGATTCTTCTTTTTCTAAATCTACAAATGCTCTATCTAAATTGATACTAGTAGTTGAACTTAAGTCATCAAGAATCTTACCAGTAGATTTAAGTTCTTTAGCAATCTTATCAAAGTCTTTTAGATCATCTTCTTTATCACTTAAATCATCTTTTATATTATTAAATTCTATTGTTTTAGATCTAACTTCATTATCTAATACTTCCTCCCTTAACTTTGCTTCTTTGTACTCTTTATAAAGAAGAAATAATTCAGATAAATCATCGGTTGTTTTTAACAGAAAAATAATATAGTCATATAAATCCTTATTTTCCTCTTTTAATTCATTTAGTATTTCTTTTAATTTTTCTAAATCTTTAGGATTTGTAATATAAGGAATTTCACTAATCATTTTATCGTATTTAAGACTATTATCATCATTCTTATCTCTTATATTATTTAAATATGTACCTACATCCATGCACTTCACCCTTTTCACATAGTATATTATACTATAAGAGTTTTAATTAAGATATATATTTTTGCAAATATTTTCTGTGCTATTGGTCTTGATATAATAAATTTAGGATTAGATTTCTCTATTTGTTTAACTATACTGCTAACTAAAGAACTATAATCAATATTCTCTAATAGACTAAATATTATCTTTTGATATTTAGAGATAGTTAAAGCCTTATCTTTTAGTATATATTTATCCTTGGATTTATTATCTATCATCAAATCATTAAAGCCTGTATAATAGGCACCAGGTATTATTAAAGAAATACTTATATCAAGTCCTTGATATAAAAGCTCTGATTTAAGGCTTTCTGCAAGACTTACTAAATAAAGTTTACTCGATGTATAACTAGACAGATATGGTAAAGGAAAAAATGCTGCAAGCGACGAGGTTATAAAGACTTTACCAGATTTATTATTATAGTAACAGTATCTTAAATACTTCTGTAATAATCTAAAGTTCCCTTTAATATTAACATCTATTACTTCATTAAATCTTTCATTAGATAGTTCTAAAATACTGCCTCCATTACCAATAGAAGCATGTAATATTAAACAGTCTATATCAAGTTCATCTATAATACTAAAGTCATTATCTAATAAGTTTAACACTATAGGGAACATAATAATCTTTTCGGAGTTTATTATATCTTCTAAAGCTTCTTTTTCTTTTAAAGTCTTACAGCCTGCATAAACAATATGTCCTCTTAAAGATAAGGACTTAGCAAGATTATATCCTATATTACTTCTAGCTCCGCTTATCAAAATATTCATATTATCACCTATTATTAATATGGATATTATTTATCTAATTATTTCTTTTTTGTTTTTTTTAATACTAAAGATGGATAGTTTTCCTTTAATTCACAATTATTCAAAGAATAACTTATTAATGTTTCCTCGCCTAAATTATCTTTCATAGAATCTATATATTTAGAAAAAGCTTCTAAAGCGTTTTTATCATTAGTAGTAACTTCAAAAACATCTGTAGCTGTTTCGTAAGTAGTTGTATATGTACTTATAACATTTTGATAAAGCTTTATTAACTTGTTATCTTTATAACAATAATAAATTCCATCTATATTATAAAGGGGAGTATTATAATCTATTTTACCTTCAACAGGGACAATAACAGCATTAGAAGAAACTTTACACAACAAAATATAATCATAATTATAAATATAAATATTCTCTTTAGTTCTACATATAATTATGTCTTTAAGAAAATAAATATTATTATATTCTCCAAGAATTTCTACCTTTTTCTTTATTCCTTCTTTTAATTCACTTAAAGGAAAACACGATTTTCTAGCAAGCAAACAACTATTTTCTTTTTCAAGAGAGAAGTAAACTTCATAAGCATCATCTAATTTTTCATATTTAGGTGAAAAGGAAATCTGGATATTTTCATATTCCTTTGGTATAATCAGACTTTCTAAATAGAACATTCCTTTTTTACCATCTTCTGAAACTTCATAAAAGTAGTTGCTTAATACTTTTATAGAAGCACTAGTAGTAGGAACAATATTACCATTATCTTTAAAGAATAAACCAAATTTTTCTGTTTCTTGATTTTCTTTTTTGCTATATATTATAGCACAATTAGTTTTTTCAATAATAGAACAAGACTCTATTTTTGTCTCCATAGCAAGATTGTAATTAAATTTTACTATATCAGAAATATCATTAGAGGTTAAAATATAAAAATCATTTCCTAGATATTTCACATCAGTATAATTAGGTTCTATTGTAATACTTTTAGACGCACTTCCTAAAAACATCCCCTTCTTTTTATTGGCTTCTAAATAAAATGGCATATTGTATGGAGATCCTTCTTTATTTAAGCTTATTTTATAGAATCCACTTATTAAGGTTTTTACATTTATTTCTTTAGAATCTTCATTAACTACTGAACTAAGTATTTCTTGCTTATCCCCTTCTCTAGCTATAAAAAAATATTCATTTTTATTTTTGGTGTACACATTATAATCTACATATTCTACTTGTTTAGCAGTTTTTAATACTAAAAGTTTATTATGTATATTATAAACATAAGTTTCTTTATCCTTATAACAATATAATATATGTCTATAATTTTTATCTACTTCTATTTGTTCAAACTCTTCGCTTATAGAAGAAAAATCAGCATCATAATCATAATAACTAAAATAACATTTATTATCTTTTTTTAAAATTAGTATTGCATAACTTATCCCATATTCATCTATTTCATAGTTTGTATTTATCTCATCAAATTCAAAGTTCTTAATCAAGCCTTTACCAGCCTTATATAGAGCTTTCTTTCCATTTAATGTTAATATCAAATATCTGTTGTCCAAATCTAAATAATCAGCAGTATCTACTTCTATATCAAATATACCTGTACTATCTGTATGTATATTTTTATCAAGCAAATAGGTTTTATTATTATCCTTTGATTTAAGTAAATATATATTTTCTTTGTCTAAAGCCTTTACTAATTCAAAATCATAAACAATATATTCATGTTTTTCAGCATCATAATAGTTAATCGAAGTTGGATTATTCTTAGTCTGTATAATTTTTACTTGCGAAGCATCAATTTTAGTAGAATAATAATCCAAGTCTCCAATAAGTTCATTAGTTTCAATATTTAATAGACCTGATTTACCACTTATAGAAGAGTGTATAATAGCAACATCACCAATAATATTAGTAATATGAAAAAAATCTTTTTGTTCTTTTTTAATAGTTGTTTTTTTCATACATAAACCTCCAAATAATATAATAATGCATTTATAATAATATATTATCATAAAAAAAGCAATTGTTTATTATTAATATAACAATATAGTATAACCAAAAAGACTTCAATTATTTAGAAGTCTTTTTGAATATAATAAAGGATACACCTTTCTTTTCGTTCTTAACTTTAATATCATAGTTCATTAGTAATAAGGTTTTTTTGACTATTGAAAGTCCTAATCCAAATTCCCCCTTAATACCTTTCCGGAACGGAGTAAAGATTCCTTCAAGTAAAGTATCATCTATATTAGGACCATCATTATATAAGGTTAAACGGTTATTTTTGGCAGTAATTTTAATTATAGAGTTAGTATATCTCATAAAGTTAGCAAGGATATTATCTATTACAGTCTCAAAGTAATCGTAAGTACCATAGAATTTACTATTTTTATCAAAAGCAACTTCAAACTTAACATCTTTCCTTCTAAACTTAAATTCTTTTATCGCAGTATTTACTATTTTTTTCATATCTACTAACTCATAGTCTACTTTTTTATTATCTTTTAGATAATCTAATTTATTCAAATAAAGAAGTGAATGAACTTTTAATTCTAATTTTTCTGTTTGTTCACTAATAACATCTATTACAGTATTAGCATCTTCTATTTTATCATTATAAGCTTCTATATATGATTTTATTACGGTGAGAGGTGTTTTAAAATCATGTGAAATATTTTGATACATTTGATTACGATACTCTTCTTGGTTCTTTAAAGAGATACGCATATCTTCAATAGCCAGTTCTAATGAACGCATTTCATCGTCAATTTGAAATAATATACTATGATCATAGTTATCATTATCTATATTGTCTATTTTTTGTTTTAACTTTTCTATTTTTCTAACTATAAAGCTTCCCCAGAATATAAGGATTAAAGCTATTACTAGAAAAGCAATTATTACTACAGGTAGTACAGCATCTAATATATCTTGTTTAGTCTTTTCAATATAAGTATCATTGGTAAGAGCTATTTTAGTAACATCATCATTATGGAGTGTATAATAATAATAAATTTGATTTTTATAAATAAATTTTCCGTAATTATCGGTAAAGGCACCCATAATATCATCAACATTTTTAAAGTCTATAATATCATGGATGTTATCTGAATAGGCAACTGTATTTCCTATTTTATATAGGTATGCAATCTCTGTAGTAACTAAGTCTTCATTAATATCTGATTGGACAAATTCAAGAGGTTCTCTTAAATAACTATAGATATTACTTTCAGCTGATGGGACTATTACTTGTGGTAAGATAATGCCAAGGGTTAGAAAGAAAGCTAGAAATACTACTATTATTAATATTAATAACTGATGAGATAGTTTATTAAAGTATTTCATGCACTTAATCTATATCCATATCCATAAATAGTATTAACGTTTAATAAAGGCATTTTCTTTCTAAGTCTTCTAACTAAATCATCAACAGCTCTATCACTACCGAAGTAATCGTTTCCCCATACAGCATTAAGTATATCTTCTCTTGAAAAACTTTTATTAATATTTTCTACTAATAATATAAGTAGATCAAATTCTAAAGTTGTAAGTTTAATAGGTTTATCTTTAACACTTACAATACGTTTATCTAAATCTATAGAATAATCTAAATAATTTAGAATCTTAGATTCAGTACTTTGATATACTCTTTTAATAATATTATTAACTCTTAAAACAAGTTCTTTACTAGAATAAGGTTTAGTAATGTAATCATCGCTACCTAACTCAAGGCCTAAAATTCGATCCAAATCCTGATCTCTTGCAGATGTAAATATAACAGGTACAAGGGGATATTTTTCACGAATTGCTTTGATTACATCATAGCCATTAACATCATCTCCTAACATAATATCTAGAATCCAGACATCGACAGAGTTTCCAATATAGTTAATTGCGTCAGCTCCTTTAGTAAAGGTAACAACGTCATAACCTGCTTTTTCTAAATACATTTTAACTACAGACACCAAATCAGTTTCATCTTCAACTAAACATATTTTATACATAGACACCACCTACCCCTAGTATAACATTAATTCAAGTTTTTGCCTACAAATAAGTAGGATTATCACTCTCCCTTCATTTCTATAATTTATGTAAAAAAACTATAGTTGTAAACGTAACTTAATTTTCTCTACTACATTTACCACTTCCTTTCTTTTACAAATTAATCATATCAATTAAAAGTGTATAAATTATAAAAGAATTGTGGGAAATTATGGGAAAGAAAAAGAATATCTGTCAAAGATACTCTTAACTAGCTAGTTCAATCTCAAATGGATTCTGTAAAGTAGCGTCACCACTTGTTATTATTACGTTTGATTTAAGGTTGAAAGCTGGTTTAATAGCATTAGAGTTTGATGAATTAACATTTGATGCAAAACCGTAGTCATAAATCCCCCATATATAAGGACGACAAGTTGTCAATAAAAAATAAATCGTTGACTGTTGATTACTTTTTGTTTGACTTGACATTAATTCTCCTTGCCGTAATAAACCTACTGTGGCAGTTGTTTGTTTTGATGTTAATTGGCTCATATTTGTATCTGCATATTTTGCCAATTTATAACTAGTGCCAAAGTGAGCATTTCCTAAATACCATGTAGTATCATTTTCTATCATATTTACTTCATTATTTGTTAAATAATTACCACTAGTTAAATATTCTCCATTTAAGAAACTGCCTATTATACTGGTACTTGAATAATTAATATTTTCATTATCATCATATGTAATTTTTTTAAAACTTCCATTTTCTTTTAATGGTTCTGCACTAGTTATTTTAGTTAAGCCTTCTGTTTCATGGCTTACTATTTGATATAATGTATTCTCTCCCGTTCCAAAAGTTATGTATTCGCCACTATATCTTGTATTTAATTTTGCTCCATCTAAATTAGTATCATTATCACCAAGCAGTCTATATGGATCATCACTAGTTCCATTTCCATCTACTACTTTTACAGTTGGTTTTAGATTTATTGATGGTCTTATTCCATTTAGAGAACTAGTATTTGTAGAACTGTCAATACTTCCAGTGTACACATTTTTATGAACAACATTAGCATTATAAGGTGTTAAAGTCCACCAACTAAGTTCATTATTTAAATAACTATTATTAGATGTTGTACTACTATATTCATAAAGATTTAATAATCCTACTGGATCTTCTACTATTGTTCCACCTTCACTTTCACTAGGTGGTTTACTTGTGTCGCTCATTTGACTAGCATTCCACTTACTATCCATTTTTATAAATTTTTCTGGATCTCTTAAATTACCAAGAAATCCATCTACACTTGTATCATTTAACCACCCCTCCATATAACTTCCTTCAAAAGCACTACTATCATCATCATAATTAATAGCACTTATATTCCACTGGGTTACTAACTTAGTTGTCTTTGCTTCATTATTGATAGACACCGCTCTCCATAATTTCCCACTATACAAAATATAATTATTAGGATCTTCCCCAGTTATAAAGGTATCAACTCCATCATCATAAAGATTATCTTTAGGAATATTTGCTAGCAAAATTTCTGATACTGTCTTTCTTTCTTGACTAACCTCTACTCTTAACTTACCACTAAGCATTCATTTTTTCAATTATAAAATAACAGTTAGTGCCAATCCCTTAACTGTTATTTTACATTACTCCTTGGAAAACTATGTAAATATACTTCTTTTAACCTATCATTAGTAATATGGGTATATATTTGCGTAGATGAAATACTTTCATGACCTAATAATTCTTTAACTGATAATATATCACATCCTTCATTTAATAGATGCGTTGCAAAAGAGTGTCTTAACATATGAGGAGATATATTTTTATGAAGAGAAGTTTTCTTAATTAAATTAGTAAGTATATATCTAATACCTCGTTCTGTTATCACTCTACCTTGATTATTTAAAACTAAATAATCACTATTAAGCTTATTTAAGTCTTTATAACCATCTTTTAAGTACATATCTAGTATATCACTAGCATATTCTCCATAATTAACAATTCTCTCCTTGCTACCTTTACCATGTATTAAAATAGTTCTTTCGCTTCTATTAATATCTTTTAATCTAATTTTAACTAATTCTCCTACTCTTATCCCAGTCGCATACATTAATTCTAGTACTAATCTATCTCTTTGTCCTAAAGAAGTCTTTAAATCCGGAACATTAAATAATTCTTCTAATTCATTATATTCAAAGTACCTAGGCAATTTCTGTTCTTTTTTTGGAGATGAAATTAAATTAAATAAATTAGTCTTAACTTTATTATTACTACAAAGATATTTATAATAACTTCTAAGAGCACTAAGTTTCCTACTAATAGAAGTAGACTTCTCATG
>CAMMMG010000030.1 GCA_946497925.1 uncultured Mycoplasmatota bacterium | reverse complement strand
TAAAAAATAATCGTTTAAAAACAATTTTATCTTATATTTTAATTATTTTAGGAGCAATGCTAGCAGCATATTCTCTTGATACTTTTCTAATTCCTAATAATATCTTAGATGGGGGAGTTACAGGTATTTCTATAATCATTTCTAAAGTGTTCTCTATACCAATGAGTTTACTAGTTATCCTTATTAACATTCCTTTTATTTATATAGGATATCGTAATTTAGGTAAAAGTTTCCTACTAAGAACAATTATTAGTATGCTAACTTTTTCACTTTCTCTTAGTTTCTTTGAATCATTCCATGAAGTTACAGATGAAATATTACTTGCGACTATCTTTGGAGGAGTTTTACTAGGAATAGGAGTAGGATTAGTTATTAGACTTGGAGCATGTGTTGATGGAACTGAATCAGTCGCTCTTGTTATAAGTAAAAAAACATCACTTTCTGTAGGACAAATTGTAATGATTTTTAACTTTATTATTTATAGTATTGCCGCTTTAACATTCGGAATAGATAGAGCCCTTTATTCAGTTTTAACTTACTTTATAACTTATAAAGTAATAGATCTTGTCTCAGAAGGATTAGAACAAGCGAAAGCCGCTTTAATTGTAACTGAGAAAGGTACAGATATGGCTAATGAGATATATAAAAGACTTGGTAGAACTGTAACTAAAATAAATGGTAGTGGTCTTTTATCAGGAGAAAAAGAAGTAATGTATTGTGTCTTAACAAGAATAGAAGTATTTGAACTTAAAAAGATTGCTAATGAAATGGATGAGAGTGCTTTTATAACTATATTAGATGTTTCTGATATTATAGGTAATCACATAAAGTCTACTAAAAAGTATAAGACTAAGAAAAGTACTACAAGAATAAAAGAAGTATAATCTTTATAAGTAAAAACATATAGTTAAAGTGTAAGGAGTGATACTTTGACTATATATACAGTACAAAGAGGTGATACCCTTTATGGTATTGCTAGAAAGTTTAAAGTTCCAGTAAGAGAAATAACTGATTTAAATGGACTATCTAATGTAAATCGTTTAATGATAGGTCAAGCTTTAGTAATACCTAGTGAAGTATTACCAAGTATTTTAGTAAATGGTTATGCTTATCCAACTATTAGTGATACAACTCTTGCTTTAACACTACCTAGTTTGACATTTTTAAGTATCTTTAGTTATCATGTAACACCAAGTGGTAACTTAACACCAATAAGTGATAGTAGAGCGATAAGAGCAGCGAAAGATAATAATACACTACCTATGCTTGTAATGACTAATATAGGCTCTACTGGTAGATTTGATAGTGATCTTGCCCATACTATTTTATCTAATGAAGAAGTACAAGATAGATTAATTTCTAATTTAATAACAACTCTAAGAAATAAAGGCTATGCAGGAGTTGATATTGACTTTGAATATGTATATCCTATGGATAAAGAGTTATATAATGATTTCCTAGAAAAAGT
Organism: uncultured Mycoplasmatota bacterium; assembly: GCA_946497925.1. Lineage (GTDB taxonomy): Bacteria > Bacillota_I > Bacilli_A > RF39 > UBA660 > Onthousia. The sequence continues at coordinate 9,438 of CAMMMG010000030.1, read as the reverse complement.
AGTAACTAGGCTTCATGAAGAAGAGTTTATTGTAACAACAGCTTTAGCACCTAAAGTAAGAGAAAATCAGACAGGAACTTTATATGAAGCCCATGATTATGCTACTCATGGAAGACTTGCTGATCATGTAATCATAATGACTTATGAATGGGGTTATACCTATGGACCACCTATGGCTGTCGCCCCTTTAAATCAAGTAGAAAGAGTAATACAGTATGCCGTCACTGCTATACCAAGTAAGAAAATACTAATGGGTATACCTAACTATGGATATGACTGGACCTTACCTTATGAACCAGGAAGACCTGCTAAATCAATTTCTAATACTAATGCTATCGCTCTTGCTGTAGAAAAAGGAGTAGAGATACAGTTTGACCCAGTAGCGAAAGCTCCGTATTTTTATTATAAAGATGAAAGTGGAGCCTTACATATAGTTTGGTTTGAAGATGCTAGAAGTATAAAAGCAAAGTTAGACCTTGTTACTAAATATAATTTAGGTGGTATTTCCATATGGACAGTTATGAATTATTTTCCAGGGATGTATGCTGTTTTAAATAGTAATTTTCAAGTAGAGAAAGGATAACCTTCTTTTTTCTTGTACAAAAAAACTCTCATATAGAGAGTTAATAATCTAACTGGTCGGGAAGACAGGATTTGAACCTGCAACCCCTTGGTCCCAAACCAAGTGCTCTACCAAGTTGAGCCACTTCCCGATAATATGGTGCGCTCGAAGGGATTCGAACCCCTGACCTTTTGGTTCGTAGCCAAACGCTCTATCCAACTGAGCTACGAGCGCAGCTACATAGGTCTTTCTTTAAAACTGATACTATATTATCACTGTTTTCTCACTTCGTCAAGTGAATTTTGCAAATTTTCTTTTCTATATCATTATATGTGTGATATCATAAATATATGAGGAGGATGATAAAATGAAGATATTAGTAACAGGAGGTTTAGGTTTTATTGGAAGTCATACCTGTGTAGAACTGTTGAATGAAAACTATGAAGTTGTTATTATAGATAACTTATCTAACTCTAGTATTGATGTTTTAGAAAGAATAGAAGAAATAACTTCCAAAAAACCTAAATTTTATGAGATTGATGCCTGTGATAAAGAAAAAGTTAGTACTGTATTTAAAGAAAATAAAATAGATGCCGTTATCCATTTTGCAGGATACAAAGCCGTAGGGGAATCAGTTAGTGAACCATTAAAGTATTATCGTAATAATTTAGATTCAACCCTTACATTATTAGAATTTATGAAAGAAGAGAATTGTCATAATTTTGTCTTTTCATCAAGTGCGACCGTTTATGGTTCACCTAAGGAATTACCAATTAAAGAAGATTTCCCACTGTCTACAACAAATCCATATGGTACAACAAAGTTAATGATAGAAAGAATCCTTGCTGATGTTTCTAAAGCCGATGAAAATTTATCTATAATTGTACTTAGATATTTTAATCCAATAGGGGCTCATAAGAGTGGCTTAATAGGAGAAAAACCTAATGGTATTCCAAATAACTTAATGCCATATATTGTTAGAGTTGCAAATAAAGAGTTACCAATTTTAAGTGTCTTTGGAAATGATTATGATACTCATGATGGTACAGGAGTAAGAGACTATATTCATGTAGTTGATCTTGCTAAAGGACATTTAAAAGCATTAGAGAAGAGTGTCAACTTTAAAGGAATAGAGTATTATAACTTAGGAACAGGAACAGGTTATAGTGTTCTAGATTTAGTCAATACTTTTGAAAAAGTAAACAATGTTGAAGTACCATATAAAATAGTAGATAGACGCGAAGGAGATATTGCAGCATGTTACGCAGACCCTACCAAAGCTTATAAAGAATTAGGTTTTAAAGCAGAATATGACATAGAAGATATGTGTAGAGACTCTTATAAATTTATTGTAAAAAATAAAGAAAGTCATAAGTAGGACTTTCTTTTTATAAATATTCTTTTAACTTTTTAATTATATCATCTTGAAAATCTTTGAAGTCATTAGCAAGTTCTAAGACTTTATCATCTATTTCTTTATCTTTATATTTCTTTAACTTCTTCTCTAAATCAATACTACCCATAGATACACCTTTAATAAGCATATCAGCCATGGCAGAGTCACTATTGTCATCTTTAACTTCTTTATCAATACCCATATTAGCCAATACTTTAGAAACAATACCATTTTTTTCTTTTTTACAGTTATTCTTATTTAATATCTTTTTAGCATCTTTAAAATATCTTTCATAACCTTTAATAATATCTTCAACAGTATCTTTAATCTTATTATCTTTTTTCTCTAAAGTATTACTAAGCTTAGTTAAAGTAGAAATAGCCATTTCGCTATCTTTATAAATATGATTAACAATTTCTAAACTTTCATCCATTTAAATCAGTCCTTTCATCTTTAATATGAACTTTTTTTATTCTTTTATTCCAAATATTAAGAGAAATTGATATAATTAATAAGGTAGAGGAAGTGGAAAGTATGCTTAAAGACATAGATAATATATCTATAAATTGCCAGAGTAGTATTAAAATAAGTGATGGCTTAATTATCTATTTTGATCCTTATGATATAAAAGAAAAAGTAAGCAATGCCGACTATATTTTCATAACTCATCCACATTGGGACCATTTAGATATAGATTCAATTAATAATATTGCAAATGAAAAGACTATAATAGTTGGACCATCTAGTGTTATTGAAAAGTTAGATAAAAGTTTTAATTTATTAGAAGTAGAACCTAATAAGACTTATAATCTAGATAATATAACTTTTAAAACAGTACCTTCTTATAATATAGGACGTGATTATCATCCAAAAGAAGCAAGATACGTTGGTTATCTTTTAACTTTAAATGATATTACTTACTACATACCAGGAGATACTGATGTAATAGAAGAGTTAAAAGAATTTAATGCAGACGTTATCTTCTTACCAGTAGGAGGAACTTATACAATGAATAGAAAAGAAGCGGTAGGACTTGCTAATACTATTAAACCTAAATATGCTATTCCTATTCATTATGGACTTGCCATAGGAAGTAGGGAAGATGCTAAATACTTTGTAGATAATTTAAATAAAGAAATAAATAGTAAAATATTTTATTAAAAAGGGGTAGTATAATGATAGAATTTAAAAATGTTTTTAAAAAATATAAAAATACTAATGTTCTTTCTAATATTTCTTTTAAAATAGAAACAGGTAATATTGTTTGTCTAATAGGAGAGAGCGGTTGTGGTAAAACTACAACTTTGAAGATGATTAATAGATTAATTAATCCTACTAAAGGACATATTTTAATAGATGGAGAAGATATTAATAATAAAAATGTTATTGAACTAAGAAGAAATATTGGTTATGTTATACAACAGACAGGTCTTTTTCCTCATCTTTCAATTAGAGAAAATATTGATTTAATTGCAAGATTAAAGAAGATGCCAGAGGATGAAATTAATAAAAAGACTAAAGAAATGATGGATATGGTAGGACTAGATATGTCTTATTTAGATAGATATCCTACAGAATTGTCAGGAGGACAACAACAACGAGTAGGAGTTGCAAGGGCCTTTTTAACAGATCCATCTATAATACTTATGGATGAACCATTTTCAGCTTTGGATCCTATGACTAGAAATTCTTTACAAGATGAACTTTTAAGGATAGAGGAGAAATTTAAAAAGACTATTGTCTTTGTTACTCACGATATGGATGAAGCCATAAAAATAGCCGATAAAATCTGTATTATGGATGGAGGACATATTATTCAGTATGATACTCCTGAAAATATTTTGAAGCATCCTAAAAATAAATTTGTTAGTGACTTTGTAGGACCTAAAAGAATATGGACATCACCTGAGTTTATTAAAGTAAAAGATATTATGTTAAAAAATCCTGTAACATGTAGAGAAAACTTATCTTTATTTAGATGTCTTACTAAAATGAGAAATCTAAAAGTAGATACCCTAATGGTTGTAGATAGTAAACATAAATATTTAGGTTCTATTATTATAGATGAATTATCAAAAGACTCTGATTTGAAGAAAAGTGCTAGTAACTATATATCTAAAAACTCTATTAGTGTTAAAGAAACAGATTCTCTTGTAGATGTATTAAACGTTGTTAATAATGCTAAAACAACTACTATTCCTGTAGTTAATTCTAAAGGAATATTACAAGGCTTAATTACAAGAGGTAGTCTTCTTACTTCCTTAAGTAGTCAATTTCTAGAAGGGAGTGATGAGTAATGGATTTTTTAGAATATATCGGTAATAATATTGATCAAATTATATCTTTACTAATAGAGCATATTGAACTAACTTTTCTATCAGTCTTACTTGCTATTGTAATAGGTGTTCCTATTGGTATTTTAATAAGTTATGTTAAAAAGATAAATAAACCTGTTTTAGGTGTTGCAAGTGTTATCCAAGCGATACCTAGTATGGCTTTACTTGGTTTTGCTATTCCTTTTCTTGGAATAGGTACTACACCTGCTATTGTAATGGTAGTTTTATATTCCTTACTACCAATTATTAAGAACACTTATACAGGTATTAGTAATATAGATAGTAATATGATAGAGTCTGCAACTGGTATTGGCCTAACTAAATGGCAAATACTTGTAAAAATTCAAATACCTCTAGCTTTACCAGTAATTATGGCAGGAATTAGAATAAGTGCTGTTACAGCGGTAGGACTTATGACAATGGCTGCTTTCATCGGAGGTGGAGGTCTAGGTTATCTTGTCTTCTCAGGTATTAGAACTGTTAATAATTATCAAATACTAGCAGGGGCAATACCAGCTTGTCTACTTGCTTTAGCAGTTGATTATATCATTGGTATCGTTGAAAAATTAGTAACCCCTATAAGCCTTCAAAAAGGTAGTGACTTAGATAAAAAATTACTAAAGAAAAAAAGATTCCATCAAAAGATTATCTTAGTAGTAACTGCTATCATCTTAATCATAATCTTTGGTTATACATCTTTTTCATCAAATAAAAATGACAATGCTATTGTCGTAGGCAGTAAAGACTTTACAGAACAAAATGTTCTTTGCTATATGGTAAGTGATGCGATTAAAGATAAAACAGATTATGATGTAGTAGAAAAATGTAATTTAGGTGGTACTCAAGTATGCTTTGAAGCCCTAAAAAGAGGAGATATTGATTTATATATAGACTATACAGGTACTGTCTATGGAGATACTTTAAATTATGAACCTATTACTGATATAGAAAAAGTTTATAATACTGTTAAGAATGATTTAAATAGTAGATATAATATTAAAGTATTAAATCAAATGGGCTTTAATAATACTTACACACTTGCTGTTAAACAGGAGACTGCTAATCTTTATAACCTAAAGACAATGAGTGATTTATCTCGTGTTTCAAGTAATTTAGTAATCAGTCCAAGTCTTGAATTTATTAATAGAGAAGATGGATTAAATAGAGTTAGTAGTGTATATTCTTATAATTTTAAAGATATTATTGGAATAGATGGTAGTCCAAGATACACAGCTTTAATGAATAATGAAAGTGATGTAGTAGATGCTTTTGCAACAGATGGTCTATTAAAGAAGTTTAATCTTGTAGTCTTAGAAGATGATAAAAATGCTTTTCCACCATATTACGCAATACCTCTTGTTAGAAGTGATACTTTAGAAGAATATCCAGAAATAGAAGATGTATTAAGTAATCTTGGTAGTAAGTTAAATAATGATATTATGAGTGAATTAAATTATAGGGTAGATGAATTAGGTGAAAATCCAAGAGATGTTGCAAGAGAATATCTTGATAGTATAGATTTTTAAACAGATAGAAACTTGAAAGTGAACTATATTATATGCTAATATTAATATGTAAAAAAATTTTACATATTAAAAGGGATATCTAGTTTTCTTATGTTAGGTACTACCCTTAAAAGTTATTTTAAGTTATGGTACCAACTAAAACGGTTGGTACTAATTTTATTTGTGATTATAAAGAAAGGAGAGACTAACAATGAAAATTAAATATAATGTTTCTAATATAAAGTGTACTGGTTGTGAGAACAGAATAATGAACTCTTTAAAGATGATAAAAGGAGTTAAAAGTGTTTTAGCAGACCATAACAAAGGTGAAGTTATTGTAGAGTTAAAAAATGAAAAAGTAAGTAATGAAGTTAAAAAATTACTTAATAATTTAGATTTTCCTGTAAATAGTGAAGATATTGTTAAATAAAAATATTTGGGTAAATTAGTCCAAGTATTCTTTTATTTTGCTATAACTATTAACTAAAACTTCTTCTATACCTCTTTTACAATTAGCAGGGGATGGAGATGGAAGTTTAATCGCTTCTATTCCCACATCTTTAAGAAGATATTTATTATATAAACTATATGCCTTAGTACCAGTTGTAAATATCGCTTCAATCCTACTTTTATCAACAATTTTCTTAATATCATTAGGTATAACATCTTTAATACTACTATCACTTGATGCTGTTATATTACAACTATATACGACATCAAAAAGAGCGATTTTATGAGTTAAGAGAAACTTTTCTCTATCTTGATTAGAACTTCTAATATCTTCCTTAAATACCTTTTCTAAAGTAGACCAAAATCTATTCTTAGGATGAGCATAATAAAAACTATTTTCTCTTGATTTAATAGAAGGAAAGCTTCCTAATATTAAAACTTTAGACTCACTATTATAAATTGGTTTTAATGGATGAACTACTTTCACAAATACCACCTCATGTGGTAGTATAATTATAGAAAGTGTTTTTGTAAAGAAGGTGTTTTAATGCAAGATATAAATTATTTATTATATAGATTATCTAAGTCAAAGTTTAGAAGTAGTTTTCATCTTAAAGAAAAAGATATAGAATATATTGATAAAAAAGGATTAGACAAAGTTAAAGAACATGCTTATGACTTTATAAATAAAAGATTAAAGCCAAGTGTTATTCCAAACGATGGAAAACAAACACCTATGAGAGGTCATCCTGTTTTTATTGCAGAACATGCAACTGCAACTTGTTGTAGAGGTTGTTTAAATAAATGGTATGGTATTCCTAAGAATAGGGAATTAACTGATATAGAAGTAGATTATATTGTAAAAGTAATAATGATGTGGATAGAAAATGAATATAAGAAAAGATAGCTATGATATTTTTAGCTATCTTTTTATAATCCATATCTTTTATTAAATTTTTCTATTTGACTTAATCTTTGAGTTTTTTTTACTAATGTTTTACTATCATCTACAGTTGACTCTTTAGTATAATCATCAAAAATTTCTTCTCTTTCTTTTTCTTCATTAAGTATACTAGAACTTGGAATATTATTTCTTTTTGATATATTAAATTTTATTTCGTTTAAAATATAATCGTCATCTCCAAAATATATCTGATTTAAATATACTTCATTTATATAACCTTTATTAAATTTTAAAGTGGATTGTATTGCTGTTGGCATTGGTTGATTAATATTAGATAAAGAAGGTACTGTTATGTGTAATGTACCATCTTCTTTTTGTTTAACACTATATTTATGAAGGTGACCATGGAAAGCGATAGCCACATCGCTTTGTATAAATATACTTCCGTTAAGTTTATGAAAAAGATGAATTGTATCATTTTTTAAATGAACGAATGTGTTGCCATAGTTACCAACAATAATATCATGTCTATAGTTTTTTAACATAGTAATAATATCCTGATTATTCATATATAAACCACTAAAATCATGGTCGCCAGCTGTAGAGATAACTAATATATTTTTATCAAATGGAAAGTTCTTAATTACATGTTCAATTTGATAATAAGTGTCTTTAATATTTTGATTTCCTTTTGCATAAGTTCCATCTATTATATCTCCACAAAGAAATATAATATGTATATTATTTTTAATACAATAATTATAAACCCTATCTAATAAATCTAATCTTTCCAATTCATTACCACAATGTAAATCAGAAATCTCTAGAGTGTTTATTTCAATTTCGTTATGAGAAGTTATTATACTTATATCTTTTTTACTATAAAATTCCCCAAGTCCAGAATTGCTTTTAATCGGTCTATATACAATTGCACCATTAGAATAATATTTTCTATTATAATGAAAACCTTTATTCTGTAAAATAGTTAAATTGTTGAAAAGCTGTTTGTTTGAAATATTTAAAATATGACATATCTCATTGCAAGTTTTTCCTTCATTTATTAGCTCTATCAATTTTGTTGTTTGCTCTGACATCATAATATATTTTCCCCCTGTATATTTATTTGTAAAATAAAACTAAGCCAAAAGACCTAGTTGAATCTCTATATATGGTGGGCTGTTAGGGATTCGAACCCTAGACCCATTGATTAAGAGTCAATTGCTCTACCAACTGAGCTAACAGCCCATAAATTGATTACTCATATACTATAGCATAGAAATTCTAAAAAATAAAGCATTTTTTGTTACAAAATGCCAAAAAATTCTATGATACTACAATTTTATCAATAGCATTACAATAACTAGAATCTCCAGAAAAGCCAACAGTCTTACCATTAATATTAATAATATAACCAAAGCATGGTTTCATAGTACCATGTTTAACGTTTATAGAATGAATCTTAATATTATCATCTAAAATTATGTTATTTCTGCCTTTATGTTCAATGAACTCTATATTAATATTTTCCATAACTTTGCGAAAATCATAAGGAAAGCCTAAACGAAATAATTTCTGTATTTTTTTAGTAGTACCATATGGACAAATAACTTTTATTGAAGTTCTATCGTGATTAAAATATTTACCTAACATTAAAAAAGGTAAATCCAAAAAATGGTCTCCATGTAAATGAGTAATAATTATAGTATCTATTTTTAAAATATCATAATTTAAATGCTTTAAGTATTTTATAATTCCATTAGGAACATCCACTAAAATATGGTCATCAATAATAAGAGAAGCACTCATAAAAGATGAACCAATAGAACCACTTCCTACAATATTTACTTTCATATCATCACCATCTTAAGTATAACAAAAAACTAGATTAAAATCTAATCTAATTTTTATTTATGTTCTATACTATAACTTCTAGCGTTACCATTAACTTCATCATCCACTTGCATATTATATAAGGATGTATCTTTAATCTCAACATCACCAACTTGAGTTTCAATTAAAAATTGAGCAATATTACCAACTTGACTAGGTATATCTCTATTAGTTGTATATTCAGTAACCACTGTTCTAATAGCAAGTAATTTATCTTTATCCAAATCATCAATTTTTTCTAATAGATTTTTTCTTATCTTCTTATAATCTTTATCGTCTTTAAGCATTTCTTTTCTTTTTTCTTTAAATTTCTCATATTGCTCGATTTCTTTTTTTAACTTTTTTTGGTTCTTGCACAAAAGTTGTGGGAATCTAAATAAATTATAGACAAAATA
>CAMMMG010000029.1 GCA_946497925.1 uncultured Mycoplasmatota bacterium | reverse complement strand
ATATAATCTAAATTTATATGCTCTATATATTTTCATATGACGAACCCTCTTTCTTGTAACTTAAGTGTACTACATAAAATATACGTTCGTCAATACATAAATTCGATTTTTATCCAAAAAACGCAATTTCCTTATAGATAAAAAAATTAAAGAACAGTAAATATTTATACGAAAGGGTTTTATTAATATTAAAAGAACTTGATTTAGATTACAAAGATAGTGAACTTGGCTTAACCCCTGATGAAGTTAATATTTTAAAAACTATATATGAAAACAGTGGCAAATCATTTAAGCAATTAGCTTACTTAGCTGGTTATGATAATTATATGTTTTTTTTAAAGAATAAAAGAGAACTGCTAGACAAAATAAAAGCTGATGATGAATTACGTTTAAAAGTTTTAAAGAAGTTTCCTAACATTGATATTGAAAAAAAAGAGAAAATTGATAAAAAAACAACCTTAACAGACAAAAATAAAAGACTACTTACTTTATTAAAAGATGGAAATTTATCAGATAGTGAAATTGCTGAAGAATTAGGATATATTGATAAAGGCAGCTATAGATGTAGCAAATATAATCTCTTTAGGCAATTAAAAGAACATGAATCTTTAAAAAGAGAAGCCTTAAAAATATATCCTGAGCTTATTATTGATAGAAAAATAGAAAGTATATCACTTACTTTCACTGCTATGGAAGTTAACTTTTTACAAGAATTCTGTTTAGTTAAAGATAATAACCTTATCTACCAGTCAATGAATAGTATTGCTAGTACTTTAAATCTATCAAAGGAATCTGCTTCTGATATAAGAAGCACTTCTACTAGTAAAATTATTAAAAATATGTTTATAGGAACTGATTTAGATATTTTGTTGTGGCCTAATTTTTTAGATGAATTTATTACAAGGGATAATTTTTCTTCTATAAGAAGTATTAATATATCAAAGAATCAACTATTAAATATAGAAACAACTAGTACTAAAGAAATATTAAAAAGAGGAATTAAAATGTTAGAAGAATCTATATTTAAAGACTATATAAGTACTTGTAGTGACGAAGTTAAAGCAATACTTGCTTTTAGACTAGGTTACTTTAATAATAGTTTTTTCTCAAGTGATGAGGTAGCTGATATATTTAATATAGATGTAGATTTTGTTATAACAGTAACTAAAGAATGTTTAAATAAATCTAGAAATAATTATATAGAAACAAAACAAAAGAGACTGTAAATTTAATTATAGTCTCTTTTTAATCACTCTTATTTATCTTTCTATTTCTACTAATTCGTATACTTCTATAGTATCTCCTTCTTTATAATCTTGAAAATTATCTAAAGTTAAACCACAATCATGATCTTTAGACATCTCTTTAACTTGGTCTTTCTCATGTTGTAATGTCTTAATAGATCCATTATAAATGACAATACCATCTCTTACTACTCTTGCTTTATCATTATTTTTAATAATACCTGAAATTACATGACATCCTGCTATCATTCCAACTTTAGAGAATTTGAATAATTGTCTTATTTCAGCAGTACCAGTTACCTTTTCTTCATATATTGGTTCTAGCATACCTTTCATAGCCTTTTCCATATCTTCAACAACTTTATAAATAATATCATATAATCTTATTTCGATACTATACTCTTTAGCCATATCATTAACTTTATTACTTCCTCTAACATTAAAACCAATTACTATAGCATTAGATGCTCCTGCAAGAACGATATCACTTTCTGTAATACCTCCTACAGCTCCTCTAATAATATTTATTTTAACTCCTTCTACTTCAATTTTTTCTAAAGATGATTTAACTGCTTCTAAACTACCATTAGTATCTGTTTTTAGTATTACATTTATCTCTTTTAATCCTTCATTAATTTGTCCAAATAAATCTTCCAAACTCATACCAGTTCTATTTGTATCAGCTTCTTTTTCTCTTAAAGCTCTATCATTTGCAATCTGTTTAGCTTTTTTTTCAGTTTCAAAAGCCATAAACTTATCTCCAGCACTTGGAACACCAGATAGACCAGTAACTTCTACTGGCATTGAAGGAAGAGCTTCTACTATATCTTCACCTAAATCATTTTTTAAGGTTCTAACTTTACCATAAGAAATTCCTACAACAACAGGATCTCCTAATCTTAAAGTACCATTCCCTATTAATAAAGTTGCAACAGTTCCTACATGCTTATCCATCTTACTTTCAAGAACTACTCCTGTTGCATATCTATTAGGATTTGCTTTTAATTCTTGCATTTCGGCGATTAATAAAATATTTTCTAATAAAAGATCAACACCTTCACCTGTTTTAGCAGATATTTTAGTTACTAGAGTATCTCCACCCCATTCTTCTGGAGTAAGTCCTGCTTCTACAAGGCCTGTCATAACTCTATCAATATTTGCTTCAGGTTTATCTATTTTATTAATACAAACAATAATAGGAACTTTAGCAGCTTTAGCATGATCAATTGCCTCTCTAGTTTGAGGCATTACTCCATCATCTGCTGCTACTATAATGATAACTATATCAGTAACACTAGCACCTCTTGCCCTCATCTCTGTAAAAGCAGCATGTCCTGGAGTATCAATAAATGTTATTTTCTTACCATTACACTCTACTTGATAAGCACCAATTTCTTGAGTAATACCACCTGCTTCTCCACTTGCGACATTACTTTTTCTAATATAATCAAGAAGCGTAGTCTTACCATGATCAACATGTCCCATAATAGTAACAACTGGTGGTCTTTCTTTTAAGTCTTCTTCTTTATCTTCTATCTCATAACTTTCAAAATTAGAAATATCAGCAGACTCTTCTCTTTTAACGGTTTTATCATAATCTAAAGCTAGTAATTCAACATCTTCAAAGCTTAAAGAGTTATTAGCATTAGCCATAATACCAAGTCCCATTAACTTCATAATAATTTGACTTGTAGCTACATCTAAAGCACTAGCAACATCTGATACACTCATTCCTTCTTTATATAATAAGATATTTTCATCTACTTCTTGCTCATTACTTTGAAGTTTCTCTTTATGCTTATAAATTTTCTTTCTTTCTTTTTTGAAATCACTCTTAACATTTTGATTCTTACTAGTATTTTTCTTAACTTTAGTTACTTTAATCTCTTTATCATCAGTTAAATTAGAATCATATGCTATTTGTTCTGCTTTCTCATCTAAAGAGAAATCATTAATCATCTCTTCATCAGTAGCATCTTCTACATAGTCTTCCTCATCTTGAAATGAATTATCAAGTAAAATAATCTCATCATCACTAAGTACTCTTGTCAAATCACTTGTATCCATAGCAAGTCTTTCCATATGTTTAACTACGTCATCAACGCTTTTACTTATATCTTCTGCATATTCTTTTATTGTCATATCATTCACCTCTTTCTAATATTTTTCTTATTTCATCATATACCTCATCACTTATATTGCATTCTAATTTTCTTTCTAGACTTTTTTTCTTAATTGCCATCTCTAAAACAGCCAAGTCTCTTTTAATATATGCACCTCTACCGTTCATTTTTCCAGTTAAATCAACTTTAACTTCTCCTTCTTTATTTTTTACTACTCTAAGAAGGTCTCGCTTATCTAATTTTTCACCTGTTACAACACAAGTTCTAAGAGGAATCTTTCTTGTTTTCATAAAACACCTCCTATTCTTCTGTTTTTATACTAATACCTAATTCCTTCGCTTGTTCACTAGTTTTAATATCTATTTTATATTTAGTAAGTCTAGTAGCAAGTTTAGCATTAAGACCCTTTCTACCTATAGCAAGTGAGAAATTATCACCATCTGCTATTACTAAAGCTTCTTTTTTCTTAGTATCTGTAACTAATACAGTTACTTCTTTAGCAGGTTGTAGAGCATTAGCGATAAATACTGCAGGATCATTATCATATTTAACAATATCTACTTTCTCACCATTAAGTTCAGTAATTATATTGGCAATACGACTACCACGTTCTCCTATACATGCTCCAATAGGATCTACTTTAGGGTTTTCTGAGTACACTGCAACTTTACTTCTAACTCCAGCTTCTCTTGCTACACTATATAAAAGTACTGTTCCATCAGCTAGTTCTGGTATTTCACTTTCAAATAGTCTTTTAACAAAACCAAAGTGTCTTCTACTTAAAAGAACAAGTAAACTTCTACCATTATTATCTACTTTAGTAACATAAACTTTAATCTGACTACCCATTTCAATATGTTCACCAGGTATAATATCTTTCTTAGGTAAAATACCATTAGTACGTCCTAAGTCTATAAAGTAGTTATCAGTATCTTCTAAAGCTACTGTACCAACAAGTAATTCATCTTGTTTATCTCCAAACTCATCAGTAATACTACTTCTTTCTGCTTCTCTAATCTTTTGAATAACTACTTGTTTAGCAGTACTTGCAGCAACTCTACCAAAGTCCTTAGGTGTAACTTCAGTATCAATAGTATCTCCAACTTCAACAGTTTTATCTAACTTTCTAGCATCACTAAGTTTAATTTCTGTACCAGGATTAAAGAAACTAATCTTTTCTTCTTCTTCATCATTTTCCTTAGCTTTTTCTTCTTCCTTAAGTTCTTTTTCAGTTTTCTCAGTATCTAAATCATCATCTTCTGCATAACGTTCAAATAAAGCATCTTCATATTCTTCTTTAGTCATCTTATCATCAGGTACTACTGTTAAGTATGAGAATACTTTAATATCTCCTGTATTTTCATTAATTAAAACTTTTACATTATTATTTTTACTTTTAGCATTCTTCTTATAAGCACTAGTTAAAGCATTTCTCATCGCTTCATAGATAATCTCCTTATCTATATGTTTTTCTTTAACTACTAAGTCAACTGCTTTAAGAAATTCTTTTCCATTCATACTACATATCTCCCTTCTCTTTAGAATGTATATCTAATACATCTATATCATTACATAAATTATTATCATCCATAATAGGATTAATAATTTTAGTTGCCTCTGTTATTTTATTAACATCGATTATTTCGTTACTATCTAGTTCAATATTTAATGTTTTAACACCTTCTTCAGTAGAATAATAAACACTACTAACAAATAGACCTAAATCTTTAATGTTTCCATCTACTAAAGCTTTTACTTTTTCTTCCATAATACCTCCTCACAAACTAAAGAGCGAAGTTTTTTTAAACTTCACTCCTTTCTTGGGATTAATTATACTATATAAAAATAGTTTTGTCAAAACAGTTATTTAATGTTATTATAATAATGGTGATGATAAATGAAAAAAGAAAGAGTATTAGAAATATGTAAAGGATTAGTAACTTTCTTAATATTTTATTTCAGTAGTTATTTACAAGTAATACCAATTGCCATATTTAATATTGATGTTAACAATTATACAACAACAGATCTAGCGATAGTTAATACTTTTACTGATTTAATATTAGTATTAATATTAATAATTTTATATTTTAAAGAGTTAAGAAAAGAATTTAAAACTTTTAAAGATAATTGGAAAATGAATATGGATACTGCCTTTAAATATTGGTTTCTTGGCTTAATGATTATGTGTATATCTAATATTGCTATTGGTCTTATTACAAGTTTAGGTACTTCTAGTAATGAACAAGCAGTTCAAGGATTAATAAATTCTACTCCTTACTTAATGTTATTTACAGCTGGAATACTTGCTCCTATAGCAGAAGAGATAACCTTTAGAAAAGGTGTTTCTAAGATATTTAAAAATAAATGGGTATATGCTACTGCTTCAGGATTAATATTTGGTTTCCTACACGTTATGGGAAGTAGTAATCCTCTTGAATATTTATATATAATTCCTTATGGTAGTCTAGGTTTCTTCTTTGCTTTAACTTATTATGATACTAAAAGTATTTATCCATCTATTATAATGCATGCTATACATAATAGTGCTTTAGTTTTATTATCAATTATAGCACTTTAAAAGGTACTGGTTTAATTCAGTACCTTTTATTTCTACTATTTTATTAATTGAAGTTCAAATGTTTTTTCCTTGGTGCCATCTTCCCTTACTATAAATGCATTAAAGGATATCATATTTTGTACTTCCTTGTTCTTTTAAGTTAATTTCAACATAATAAGCTAAATATACTATATCAATTCTTCATTGTTAGTTAACTTTACACTAACTAACTTAGATACACCAGACTCTTGCATTGTAATACCATATAAAGTATCTGCATATTCCATTGTCTTTTTCTTATGAGTAATTATTAAAAACTGAGTTTTATTTTTGTAATTAGCTAAATACTTACCAAACTCCATAACATTCGCTTCATCTAGAGCTGCTTCTACTTCATCAAAGACACAGAATGGCACTGTTCTAACGTTAATAATTGCAAATAATAGACTAATAGCAGTTAATGTCTTTTCTCCTCCTGATAATAGACTAATAGTAGTTAACTTTTTACCTGGAGGACATGCAACTATTTCTATTCCTGTCGTTAAGATATCATCACTTGTTAATTTTAAATCTGCTTCTCCTCCATGGAATAATGCTCTAAAGACTTCTTTAAACTCTTTTCTTATAAGTTCAAAAGTCTTTAAGAACTCTTCTTTCATAACTTCATCCATCTCATTCATTATCTCAAGTAGTGTTGCAATTGCTTTACTTAAATCTTCTTTTTGATGTAATAAAAACATATATCTAGTATTAACTCTTTCATATTCATCTATCGCTGCTAAATTAACCATACCAAGACTTTTAATCCTAGCTTTATAGTTACTTACTTTACTTCTAGCATCACGTTCTTCTACATCAAGTTCATAATCTTTTCTAGCTTTTTCATAAGTAATAGAATACTCACTACTTAAAGTATTAAGTAAATTATCTAATTTTACATCTATTTCTTTAAGTTTAAGATCTAAACTGTTTCTTTTCTCTTCAGTCTTTCTAATTAAATTATTCTTATATTTACTCTTCTCTTCATCTTCTTCGATTTCGTCTTTTAATAGTTTTATATCTTTCTTAAGAGTAGTTAGTTTAAGTTCTAATTTTTCTTTAAAACTTTCTAAATCATAGAACCTAGTTACTAACTCTTCTTCTTTAGTATCTAAAGTATTCTCATTACTTGATAGATTATCAATATTATCACTAATACTACTAAGTGTATCTTTATTACTTATTAAAGCATGATTTTTATTAGTAACATCATCTATTAATAGTTTTAAGTCCTTTTCTTTTAAATATATCTTATCTTCTAATTTTCTTATATCTTCTTTAGTATCGTTAATATCTATAGCAATTTTCTTATTAGATTCTTCTAGACTAGTAATTATATTAATATAGTTAGTAATCTCTTGATTAATCATAACAGAACTTCTTCCTTTATAGTTAGCACCTCCTGTCATTGATCCACCTACATTAATAACATCACCTGCTAGAGTAATTACTTTATAACGTCTATCTATCTTTCTACTTATTCTTATAGCAGTGTCCATATCTTCTGCTACTAGTACAAGACCTAATTGATTATAGACAATATTTTTATATTCTTTATCTGTAGTAACTAAATCTGCTAAAACACCAATATATCCATCTATAGTTTTTAAAACTGATAAAGTATTTTCATCTACATATCTTCTTTTAATAACATTAATAGGAAAGAAAGTCGCTCTTCCTAGATTATTATTCTTTAAATATCTAATTGCTTCTTTAGCACTATCTTCATCTTTAACTATAACAAAGTTTTTACTACTACTAATTGCAACATCTAAACATCTTACATACTCATCTTTAATCTTAATAACATTACCTATAATATCATAGATTCCTTGTAATTTATCTTCTTCTAGAATCTTCTTAATAGCATTAGGTAAATTATTACCTCTTTCTGCTTCTAACCTTAACAACTCTACTTTATGTTTATTAGTTAAGATATCTCTATCTTGTTTACTCTGTGTCTGTTCATAATTCTTCAGAGTTAATCTAAGACCTTTAAGATTATTCTTACTAGAGTTAATATCATCATTCATATTAGTAATATCTTGATTAATAATACTTATCTCATCTTCTAAGACACTAATATCTTTACTAATCTTACCTTTTTCATCTATTAAGGTTCTTAACTCTTCTTCTACTTTAGTAGTATCTTTATTCTTTCTTTGTTCTTTTAAGATATTAAGTTGTACGTTTAATTTACCTATCTCTTCTGTTTTATTAAGTAACTCTTTTTGTGTAAATTCCAAGTCTTTCTCTAAGTTGAATAAATCTGTCTTTTTCTTTAAAGAGACACCACTATCTTTATTAACAGTACTCTCTAAATCTACTATCTCTTTATCTAGAGCATCTTTTTCTTTCTTTAATATCTCTTCATTAGTAGATAGATTATAAATATCATAAGCGATTAAAGCTATTTCAAGGTTTTCTAATTCTTCTTTAAGAGTTTTATATTCTTTTGCTTTCTCACTTTGTTCTTTTAAAGGTTCCACTTGCACTTCTAACTCTTTAATAATATCTTCTACTCTGTCAAGTGCATCATTTGTCTTATCTAGTTTTCTTAAAGCTTCTTCTTTACGTTTTTTATATTTTAAAATACCTGCTGCTTCTTCAAAAACAACTCTTCTATCATCAGTACTTTCACTAATTATTTTAGATACTTCTCCTTGAGAGATAATATTAAATGATTCTTTTCCAACACCACTATCTAGAAAAAGATTAACTATATCTTTAAGTCTTGCTTTATTATTATTAATAAAGTATTCATTCTCACCACTTCTATAGACTCTTCTTTTAATACTAACCTCACTATAATCTACTTTTAGATAATGATCACTATTATCAAATATTAACTCTACACTAGCGACATTCTTAGCTTTTCTAGAGGCACTTCCTGCAAATATTACATCACTCATACCTCCGTCACCACGTAAGTTTTTAACTGATTGTTCTCCTAATACCCAACGAACAGCATCAACGATATTACTCTTACCACTACCATTAGGTCCCACAATACAAGTAACTTCATCATCTAGTTTTATTTCCATTTTATCAGCGAAAGATTTAAAACCATTTGTTATAATTTCTTTCAAGTACATTTAAAACACCACTCTTTACTCTTATCATTTTATCAGAGATTAAGGTTTTATACAAGAACTAGAATTTTTAGACTTTGTCTTAGCATAAGTTAATTTGACAAAAATACTATCTTATAGTATACTAACAATACTTTTATAAAGGAGGGAATAATAATGCAAAAAAGTAATGAACGATACTCTGTTTTTGCATCAGAAGATATAGTTAGAAATTTAAAAAAAGGTATAAACCTACTACCTGAACGTATAGTACCTCTCGATTCTTATGGAAAAATGCTGTATCGTGATAAACAGAACGGTGATACATATCAATATATACCAAGTCAAAAAAGAAGCTATGATGGAAAACAACTTGGCTATTCACATGAGCGTTTAACACTTTCTGATGGAACTACCTATGTTTCTGAAATTGCAGAATACAGTGATGATAGAAATAAAGATATATATAAAATTAATGAAGAAAAAGTAACTAAAGAAGAATTTTTTGATAAAATATCAAGATTATCTTTGAAACAAAATGATATAAATAATAAGCAAAACAATAATACAATTTCAGATATTAATAAAATGAAGAAAAAAGATATTATTAACACTATATTGTCTCATAGAAACAATGAAGCACTTAGAAGTCTTATAAAACATTTAGAATTAGAAAAAAAAGCAAAACAGGTATTAAATAGTTCTATAAAACTATATGAACAAAAAGCAAAAACAAAAAATGAACTAACAAATGCTTTTGCTGTTGAAAGTATTAAACTTTATAAACAAAGTGAATTTATAAATGAACAAGCTGATATTGAATTACAAAGAGCATATTTACTAGACTTTTTCTCTTATACTGAAGATAATAACACCACTTTTACTAATAAATTATCTAGTTTAATTAATAATAATTACTTTACCAAATTAAATGATACTGAATATAAAGATGTAATTGAGTATTTACAAGTCGTTTTTTCAACTAAAGGCTTAAATGATGTTATAGAATTTTTATTAAAAATGAAAAATGCTAGTATTGAATATTCAGATGCTCTTCTTAGAAAAAGAAATACAGAATCAATTACTATTGCTCTAGGAATAACTTTATTTAAATTTAAACAATATAACGAAGACAAACTGCTTAACTTAGAAAAAATTAATACTATTATTTATAATAATCCTAACAAAAGAGAACTAAAAGAAACAAAATGGCATGAATTTTCTCATGTTTTATTACAACCATTAACAGAAATAATTGATGAAGAACAACTAGAAAAAAAGGTTGATGACTATACTGGTGATTTAATAGCAAAAGCAAATAATGATGAAAAAAATAATGGTAAAAAAAGATAGACGAATAAAATCATCTATCTTTTATTATTTAACATTTTATCATAGTAATTAAATAAATCTTCAAAAGCATTATAATGAACTATTTCTCTTTGTCTTAACCATAATAGAGGTCCAATAACATCAGGGTCATCTGTAAGGTCTATTAAATTTTCATATACTGCTCTTGCTTTTTGTTCTGCTGCCATATCTTCCATAATGTCTGCAAGAGGATCTCCTGTTGTTGCAAAATATGCAACAGTAAAAGGTACTCCATTAGCATCCGTAGGATATATAGCATTTCTATGTTCTGCATAGTTTGAAGCAAGTCCTGCTTCTTTTAATTCTTCTACAGTAGCATCTTTCAAAAGTTGATATACCATTGTAGAGATCATTTCCACATGTGCAAGTTCTTCTGTTCCAATATCTGTTAACAATGCTTGTCCTTTTTGATCAGGCATAGTATATCTTTGATTAAGATATCTAAGTGCTGCAGCAAGTTCTCCATTACTACCACCATACTGAGTAATTAACTGTTTAGCCATATTAATATCCTTTTTCTTAATATTAACTGGATATTGTAATCTCTTAGCATATTTAAACATTACTTAACCCCTCCATATTCCAAGGAAATATTAATGTTTGCCATAAAAACGGACTTGTATCTAGACTATCACTACTAACTAGAATAGGACCATACTTATCTTCATAATCCATCATCAATCTATTCGCTTCTTTTCTATACTTATTAAATAAGTCTAGTGCATTACCATCATTAGGATATAAATCTAAATATAAATTAAGGTCATGAGCAGCAAATTCTGCTTCTGACATTCTTAAAAACATCTCCTCTTGTTCTGTAGTAGGTCTTAAAGTTTGAGGTTGATAGTTTTTATACTGACTATATAAATTTCTAAACATATTACCTCTTAAATAACCCTCTTTTTCAGTAAAGAATTTAGGATTATTCATATCTCTATCCATATTGTTTGGATAGTAATTATAGTTATAATTAAAATCTCTATTCATAATTTTCTCCCTTCCCTTTATTCTATTCTAGATAGAAACCCAGGAAAGGGCTTTAACCTA
>CAMMMG010000028.1 GCA_946497925.1 uncultured Mycoplasmatota bacterium | reverse complement strand
TTAATAGTTGTATTTTGTTTATAAGCATTGTATTTATTACTATTATTATCATCAGTTATACCATTAGTAAAATATTTAAAATCAGTATAAATAATGCTTCCACCTTCAGTAGAAGTTCTAGCATCAACTTTATATTCATAAGCATCATTATGATAATAAACTTCTACTTCATAAACACCCTTATCAAAGTCAAAATCAATATCTTCAAAATATAAATCATTTACATTAGCATTCATATTAGCAGCGATAATATCCTTTACGTCATCTTTACTAATAAAAGTTGTCTTAAAATAAATTAAAATAAGTAAAGCAATTACAACAAGAATACCTACTACAATAATAATTATTTTTCCATATTTTTTCATAATATCTATCCTTTCTATACTTAAATTTTATCATTACATTTTATTTAAGTAAAGATGAATTTAGAAGAAAAGAAGAACCTATAATTGTTCTTCTAATAACTTATCTGTTATTTTCCAATAACCATTTTTATTAGCACCAATTCTTTCAATATATTTGTTATCAATAAGTACTTTAAAATTTCTTATAATTGTTCTTTTATTTACATCAAGCAACCTAGCTAATTCATCTTGTGTTATATTAGGTCTATCCATAATTAATTTTACAATTGATTTTTGAAGTTGATTAAGAAATATATATGATTCATATTTTAATTTGCTTGTTTCTTTTTTAAATTGATTTTCATTAAAAGGAATACTAACTCTTATGTGATTTGGAAAAAAATTAAATATAGATTTAGCATAGCTTTTTAATACTCTTTGTATACCAGTTCCTAATTGTTCAACAAATCCTAAATCTCTAAAAACTCTCATTAATTCAGGATTCCTAGGATTAGAAAAGCCTTCTAAAAATTCATCTTGTGAGACTCCTTCTTGAATACCACCATTTGATGAAATAACTAACTTATCATCAAATAACTCAAACTTCGGTGAATATCCGTTACACCAGTCATTATGAACAAGAGCATTTGTTACCAACTCTTTAACTGCATTATAATCATACAACTTAATTTCTTTTCTAGTTTTATATTCAATTTTAGTGTAAGTTCTATTCTCTAATATTATTTTATTTAAAATGTTATCAGTTATTTTTACTAAAGAACAAAATCCAAAATCTTCATTTTCTATTAAATTAGAAACGTTATTGCCTTTATATTTAGCAAATTGAACAGAAATATTATTATTATCTGCTAATAAGTAAGCTAGATAATTAAATTCATTATTATCATTATAAAAGTCAAGTTTCTTTAAAAAATTATCATTTACTTCAAACCCTTTTTCTTGATAATAAATCTTTAAGGTTTTAAATTCTAAATTTTGTTTAGGTGATTTAATATTTTTTAAAGAATTTCTTGTACGTTTAGAAAATAAATTTAATATATCTTCTTGATTCATACTCTCTACTGAAGAACCAATTCTAATAAAACAACTATCTGGTGTCATACCCATCCCTCTTAAATAATAAGGTCTTTCATTTCTTTTAGCAACGATTATTTGAATATATTTTTTTCCATTTTTTTCGTTTAATATAACATCAAATAATCCTAAAGCTGATGGCATAATATTGTCTTTTATTCTATCTTTTATCGTTCTTTGTAATAAATCTAAATTTCCTGTTAAACTTTTATATTTCCTTTATCATCTACACCTATAAATATATTTCCACCATCTGTATTTAAAAAAGCAATTACTTCTTTTTCAATATTGTCTGTAAGTTTTATTTTAAATTCTATTCTTTTCTCTTCTGTCAATCCTATCATTTAAGTAACACCTCCAATTGCAATTATACTAGATGTCACTATAAATGTCACTATAAATTTTACATACAGAAAAAGAAGAACCTATAATTGTTCTTCTAATAACTTAAGCTTAGCTTCTTCTTCTTTTAATTTTTCTCTATCAAGGTCAACTATATTTTTAGGAGCCTTATTAACATAGTTTTCATTACTAAGTAATTTCTTACGTCTATCAATAGAGTCTTTTAACTTCTTAATATTCTCTTGTAATTCTTCTTTATTAACTTCATTTTTAAAGAAATAAGTAATATCAATCAAACTAGATTTATAATTAATAGATTGATAATCTTCTAAAGGCTCTTTAACTATTAATTCATCAGTAATCTTTAATTGTGACTTATAAATATATTCTAAATCACTTTTAGTATTAAACATTACTAAATCACTCTTCTTAATATCATTAGTAGCTTTTAAATTTCTTATCTCTCTTAAATCAACAATAACTTTAGATATTTCTTCCATATCTTTATTAAATACAGTTTCACTATCATACTTAGGATAAGTACTAATTACAATAGATTCACTATCTTTAAATGGTAACATAGAATAAATTTCTTCTGTTACATAAGGCATAAATGGATGAAGTAATTTAAGTATTGTTGTTAAAACATCAAGTAAAACACTCTTAGTAGTATCATTCATATTCGCTTTACTTAACTCAATATAATTATCACAGAAGTCTTCCCAAATAAACTTATATAACATATTACCAACATTATGAAAATCATAACTATCCATATTTTTAGTAACATCTTTTATTAAATTATTTTTTAATGTAAGAATCCATTTATCAGCTTTACTTAAATTTTGATAATCATAATCTGATGTCTTCATATCTTCAAGATTCATCAAAACATAACGAGATGCATTCCATAACTTATTAATAAAGTTCCAAGTAGATTTTATCTTTTCTTCATCATATCTTAAATCTGTTCCAGGAGCCGTATTAGTAGTTAAGAAAAATCTCAAACTATCTGCACCATACTCATCTATAACATCCATAGGATCTACTCCATTACCTAAAGACTTACTCATCTTACGTCCCTCTTTATCACGAATTAGTCCATGAATAAGACAATCTTTAAACGGTCTTTTACCAGTAAACTCTAAACCTTGGAAAGTCATACGATTAACCCAGAATGGAATAATATCATAACCAGTTACTAAGACATTATTAGGATAATATCTTTTAAATAAATCAGTCTCTTCTGGCCATCCTAGTGTTGAAAAAGGCCATAATGCAGATGAAAACCAAGTATCTAGTACATCTTCATCTTGAACCCATCCATCACCCTTTGGTGCATCCATTCCAACATAAACTTCATCGCCTTTATACCAAGCAGGTATTCTATGTCCCCACCATAATTGCCTAGAAATACACCAGTCATATGTAATTTCCATCCAGTGATTCATAGTTTTCTCATAACGAACTGGCACAAAATTTACCTTAGTATCTTTATTCTTTTGATTATCAAGTACTCTATCTGCAAGAGGTCTCATCTTAACAAACCATTGTTTAGATAAAGTAGGCTCAACAACAGCATCACTTCTCTCACTATGTCCTACGTTATGAGTCATCTCTTCAATACTAATTAATAAATCTTGTTTCTTTAAATCTTCTACTAATTTAAAACGACACTCTTCACGACTCATCCCCTCATAACCAGGAGCATTCTTATTCATAGTAGCATCTAAATTCATAACAACAACACGAGGTAGGTTATGTCTCATACCTACTTCATAGTCATTAGGATCATGAGCAGGAGTTATCTTTACAACACCAGTTCCAAACTCAGGATCAGCATGATAATCTCCTACAATAGGTATTTCTTTATTAACAATAGGAAGAATTACTGTTTTACCAATTAAATGTTTATATCTATCGTCAGAGGGATTAACTGCAACTGCAGTATCACCAAATAAAGTCTCTGGACGAGTAGTTGCAACATCTAAATATTCATCAGTACCAGTTATATAATATTTAATATGATAAAATGCTCCCTTATCTTCTTTATAAATAACCTCTTCATTAGATAAAGCAGTCATTTGTACTGGATCCCAGTTAATAATTCTCTCTCCTCTATAAATTAAACCTTTCTCATAAAGTTTAACAAAGACATATCTAACCGCTTTACTAAGACCTTCATCTAAAGTAAATCTTTCCTTAGTATAATCAAGACTAAGTCCTAATTTAGCCCATTGTTCATGAATAGTAGTAGCATATTCATCTTTCCAACTCCAAGCATGTTCTAACCATTCATCACGAGTTATACCTCTAGGATTAATACCCATCTCTCTTAATCTTTTATCAACTTTAGCCTGTGTTGCAATACCAGCATGATCCATTCCTGGAAGCCATAAAGCATCATAGCCGTTCATTCTCTTATATCTAATAATAATATCTTGAAGAGTTGTATCCCAAGCATGACCTAAATGTAGTTTACCTGTAACATTAGGTGGTGGGATAACTATACAAAAAGGTTCTCTACTCTTATCTTTATCCCCTTTAAAGTAGCCTTTATTTACCCAATTATTATACTTATCTTTCTCTACTTCTTTATGATTATATTTCTTATCTAACATAATCTATCTCCTTTCTAAAATAAAAAATAACTATAACTTAAGGGCGTTAAGTAACTTACGCTGTACCACCTTAATTTATAGTTATTATAACTAACTCATTATTGATAACGGACTCATACCGTGGTAACTTACTATTAGTTCAGAAACCCTGCTCTATCCACTACCTTCCATATATCATATTGTTAATTTCCACCAGCCATTAACTCTCTATAAATACTTTACATGTACTCCTTGAATATCAATCGCATTTAAGTGTATTATAAGCTATTATTAGAGATTTTACAACTGTCTTTTTTTATTTTCCTCTAAATAAGGAATAACATCTACTAACTCACCTTCATAAATTGTCACACCATCTCTAACAACATTTACATTAGCTATTAAACTTTCTTTAATCTGCTTAACATCATTCACATCATTAACAAATGATTTTAATGCCTCCTGTTGAAATTCATTAATATTAATATCTAAATAAACAATTATAACACCCTTAGTGATGAAGCCAATAACTAAGTTACAATCACTAGTTAACTCATTATAACTTAAATTAGGATTCATTTTATAACCTAAAGTGTTTTCTATTTCACGCTTATGAAAACTTTTTGTAACTGTCTTTTTAATTACTTCATCTGGTGTTATTATGACAACAGCTGTATTTCTGTTATTTAATACATACTTATAACAGTCTTCCAGCATTAAACTATTTAAATCAAAATTTCGATACTTATTGAACATTTCTTGTTCATAAGGATTTAGCATTAAGAGTTTTTCTTTATAAAAATATTCACAAATACCACTAACACTTCTTTGATTATCTGAGTAATTATAACCATAATCATATAAATCATAATTACTCTTACAGTCGTTATAAATTTTAAAAGCAAATTCTTTTTCTTCTTTGTATTTATCTAAAACTTCTTTCAGTTTATCAATATCTCCTAAACTAGGTCTATAAGGAATATAAATGTTGACATCATATTCAGGTAAAATATTTATTTTTCCCATATCACTTATTCCTGGATGTAAAGCCCTAATTATAGTATAATTACCATCTAAGTATTGTTTATAAATATCAGTCAAGTTTTTATTATTAGTTAATAATTCCCTATCACTATATAAAGTTACTCTACGACTAAATCCAGGAACTTTTTGTCTATCTAAATTTTCACTTGATACAGTTGCATCCTCTATTAAAGTTTTTCCATCTTTTATATAATATATTTTTCCTAAAGAAACGTCTAACATAACATCACCCTATTAATAATAAAATAATTATATCGTTTTATCAACTTCTTTGTTTAAATAATCTTCTATAATATCTATTTTCTTCTAATAACTTTCTATGCTTACCAATTCCTACAACCTTACCTTTATCAATAACAATTAACTCATCTGCTATTTTCATTAAATCTTTCTTATGAGTAATAATAACAACTGTATGATCTTTCTTTAAATCTTTCAAAACTTTAATAATATGTTTAGTAGTATTAGGATCAAGGGCACTAGTAACTTCATCAAATAGTAAAATTTCCACTTTAGATAACAATGTTCTAGCCATCGAAATTAACTGTTTTTGCCCTCCACTAACATTAGTAGCATCTTCACTTAACACTGTATCATAACCTTTAGGGAGACTCATAATAAAATCATGTATTCCTACTCTCTTACAAGCTTTTATTTGATTAGAAATATTTTTATCTACTAAAGATAAATTCTCTTTAATACTCATATTAAATATAAAAGGTTTTTGAGTAGCGATAGAGACATTTGATGGATAAACTTCACTACCATAATCATATATATCAACACCATCTATATAAACATGACCAGATTCTATTTTATAAAGTCTTAAAAGAATTCTAAAGATTGTACTTTTACCACTACCACTCTCTCCTACTATCGCTGTAAGTTTATTAGGTTCTATTTCAAAACTCACCTTATTAAGGCTTATATTATTTTCATACTTAAATGTAACTTTATCAAAAATAATATCTCCAAATATATTATCTTCTAAGTAATCTCCAAACTCCAACATATTCTTATTATGATAATTTATTACCCTAGAAAGTCTATCTATTCTAACAGAACTATTACAAACTTTATTAACTTTCTCAAAAAAATCAAAGTTTTCTCTTTCTATTTGATCAATATAAGTAACAATTAATACTAAATCACCAACACTCATAACACCATCCATAATATGTTTAATAACTATTATATAGGCAATAAATTTAGATATGGTAATAATAACTGGGTATAGCACTTTAGATTTGTCCCAATATTTTCTTTTTAAGAAATATTGTTTAGTCCAACTTCTTTTATAAATATCAAGATAATTATTTAACTTATCTTTCATATCAAAAGCTTTAATTTCCCGTGAGGCATCTAACATCTGTTCATATAAAGAAGTTATTCTATCTTGATTTCTTCTTTGTCCCATAAAATAATAATCTTTCTTCTTTTGCCCTTTAGCAAGCATTACTTGATAGATTATATTAAATACTAAAACAATTAAACCAATCTCTAAATTATAGAAAATAAGAACTAATAAAGCGAATATA
Organism: uncultured Mycoplasmatota bacterium; assembly: GCA_946497925.1. Classification (GTDB taxonomy): domain Bacteria; phylum Bacillota_I; class Bacilli_A; order RF39; family UBA660; genus Onthousia. The sequence goes on along the minus strand of CAMMMG010000028.1, from coordinate 7,068 downwards.
TCAGTAACAAAATGAGAGATAGCTTCTATCATTCTATCAGTAAACATACAAACTTCTCCAACATCACTAGTAACAGTATTATCTAAATAAGATTTAGGAAGTCTTTTAGTAAAATCTTCATCATAGTGAGCTACTTTTGATGCAATAATTAAATGTAATTTATTATAAACATAATCAGTATTTTTAGCATAAACAACAAAGTTTAAATGATGACAAATAAGATAAACTAAATAATTAATACCCAAATAAACAATATTAAGAAAAGTCTCTTCATAAAGCCCCAATGTTGCATAATCAATTATTCTCGCTGCAAAAATAGGTGTAATTGCAAAAGTAAAACATCTTAAAAAAGCTGTAATAAATAATAGTATTAAATATTTTTTATTATCCGCTCCTAAAGCAAAATAATTTTTACATATTTTAATATATCTACTCATTATTAAATACACCTCCCTTACTAGGGGACTTTCTAGCGATTAACTCTTCATAATATTTATTTGTTTTAATTAAATCTTTATGAGATCCCATTCCTACAAGTTTACCTTCATTTAAAACTATTAAATAATCAGACTTTTTCATTAACTCTTTTTTATGAGTAATGACAATAATCGTATGATCTTTTTTCAAATCTTGTAAAACATCTTCCACTTTTAAAGCCGTATCAGGATCAAGTGATGATGTTACTTCATCAAAAAGTAAAACTTCAGAATCAGTTAAAAGTGTCCTAGCAATAGATATTAACTGTTTTTGTCCACCACTTATATTTTTAGCATCTTCTCTTAACACTGTATCATAACCTTTAGGAAGACTCATAATAAAATCATGTATCCCTACTCTTTTACACATTTCAATTTGTCTAGATCTATCTTTATCTACTAAATCAAAGTTCTGTTTTATAGAAAGATTAAAAACAAAAGGTCTTTGATTAACAATAGAAACATTACTTTTATAAACTTCTTTAGCATAACTATAAATATCCCTACCATCAATAGTTATATCACCACTATCTGGTTTATAAAATCTAAGTAATAAATTAAAGATAGTTGTTTTACCACTACCAGTATGTCCAACAATAGTCGTTATTTTATGAGGTAATACTGTAAAAGTAATATCTTTTAAAGTAGTTTTATTATCATAAGAAAAATAAACATGATCAAACTTAACTACTCCTTCTATAACATCATTAAAATATTCTCCAATTGGAATAGAATGTGGCTCATAATTAAGAATAGATTGTACTCTATTCACACACACATTAACTTCTCTAATCGCTGAAGTTGTTGTAATAAGTTTTCTAAGGGAAACAAATAAAGAATCAAAATAACCTATAATCAATACAACTACATCTACTGTAATATTTCCTTTCACTAACAAAATAAGACATAAAAAATAAATAAGTATTTTAAATCCATAAGTTAAAAAATTAACATCATTATCTCTTATAACAGCATATTTTCTCTTAGTATTATAAGCTCTACTCCAATCTTTATTTATTTTCTTTAACTTATCTTCTAATGGTTCTATAATACCAAAACTTTTAACTTCACTAGATCCCTTTGTAACTTGTGAAAATAAAACTCTATACTTATCAACATTACTTCTTTGTTTTCTATAATACACATCAACTTTTCTATCTGTATAATTCCTAATAAAAATATAAAGTATAGTAAAGATAATAAATAATACTGCTATTAAGAAATTACAATTAATAATGATTACAATTAAAACCAAAAGTTCTAAAGAACTCATAATTAACTCGGCAACTCTATCACACATGTCACCAATATTCATAACATCGCCATTAACACTATTTAAAAGCTTCCCTTTATTAACATGTTTCGTAAAACTATCATCCATCATACTTACTTTTTCAAATATTTTCTGTTGCAAATGAACATAACAATAATGATTATTCTTACCATAGTATTTATGATTTATAAAGTAAAACAAACGGTATAAAAAATAAGACAATGCCAAAAATCCTAGACTTAAATAAGTCATAGGATAATCTTTTAAAGTAATATATTTAATAATTAAAGAAGCACCTAAAGGTATTAAAAGATTAGCACCCTTATAAAGAAATGCTGTTATTAACATCATAACAAAATATTTTTTGTTCATCTGTGCCAACTTAAAATAATCTCTTATAAAATGATAATATTCTTTAATCATTACTCCCACTCCTACTTTAATAAAAGTTTAACATAAAAACATTTATAAAGCAAATATCAACTATATAAACAATTAAAAGGAAAAATCATTATAAATTTTCTTAATTCAAATTGCTTACACATATATAACTTTTTCTTTACATATATAAATAATAATATTATAGAAAATTAAGTTATCATATATTATTTTTTTGCTCTTTGAATTTAAAATATGGTAAGATTAAAAGAGATAGATACACTTATAAAAAATTATCAGACAAAAGGAGAAATAATATATATGAACAATAACACAATAAAAGAAGAAATTAATGAAACATATAAAAAACTCTTAATAAAAAATCTAAGCTTTGAAGAATGGAATCAAGAACAACAACACTTTGGAACCATTTTATATCTTAAGATTTTAACAATCCAAGAAATTTATGATTTTTCTTGTTGTTTAATTTATAGTAAAGTTAATTGTAGTACTATAAAAGAAAAAGATGAACTTATTAATAAAAAAGAAGCGATTAAAAGATTCATGAACGGAATATCTAATCCTGATTATATTAAAGCTTATATTGAAGGCAACAAAAATGCGAGAGATTTATATAAAGAAGAAATATCCCAAAAAGAACCATCAAATAACTTTAATGAAAATAAAAACGACAAAACAAAATAATACCAGTAATTAGAATAATATTAAAAACAAAAGTAGTAAATAATAATTAAAATAACCAAAGTAATTATAAAGACTTTGGTCTTTCTTTTTCATTATCCAAATAATTAGTATATTCATCTACTATATTTATTCCACATTTTGATTCTAGTAATGCTATATCAACATCATCTAAATTACCATATTTATCTTCTATTAAAGAAAACATTTTATCTTTAATTAAGTTTTTCTTATCCATATCTACTTGCCAATTATTTACCTCTTCTACTCTAATAAGAGAATAAGCAAGTTGTATAAGTTTTATCTCATCTTTAAATACTTCATATCTAGAACTTTTTCTCATATCAGACTCTAATCTATCTAACACTTGAAATATATCTGTTATATGATTATTCTCTTTATAATTTACAGAAGATACTCCTCTATTTATATCTCTTCTATAAAAATAGTTAATACTTGGAACAGATACAACTTTAGATGCTTCCATATATTTAGTATAACTAAAAGGAATATCTTCGAATAAAGAATCTTCTACAAAATAAAAGTCTTTTAAAGTATCTCTTCTAAAAATCTTATTACAAACAGCAGGACTTTCAGAAATAACTGCATTCTTATCAAGCATAGGATTAATTATCTTCTCTTTTCCTCTTGCTAGAAACTCCAAATCTCTATTTGCATAACTATCATCTTTTACAAACATTATCTCAGTAGTAACAACTTCTGGATAGTTATTGTTAAGTACAGCCTTATACATATCTTCATACATAGTATTTCTAATATAATCATCACTATCAACAAAACCAATATATTCTCCAGTTGCAAGACTTAACCCTCTATTTCTTGATGCACCTTGTCCTATATTCTTTTCATTATGGTAAACCTTTATATTAGGATACTTCTTAGCATAATCTAACAAAATATTTAAACTATTATCAGTAGAGTTATCATCTATTAAAATTATTTCTATATCATCAAGAGTTTGATTAATAAGACTAAGAAGACAAGTAGAAACATATTCTTCTTCATTATAAACAGGAACTATTATACTTACTTTAGGCATTTTAACCTCCTTTACATTTATTTATATATAATACATCTAAAATTAAATTATATAAAGTAATTTATCTAAAACTATGCTATGATTATACTAGGTGAAGGTTTATGATACGGTTTGTTAATGTTAATAAAGAATATCGTAGTAAAAAAGGACAGGTTACTAAAGCCTTAAATGATATTAATATTAATTTAGGTAATAAAGGATTAGTATTTATTATTGGTAAAAGTGGTAGTGGTAAGAGTACCCTATTAAATATTTTAGGAGGACTAGATAGTAAAACTAGTGGTCATATTTATATTGATAATAAAAATATAGATAGTTTTAAAGAGAAAGATTATGATAGTTATAGAAATACTTATATTGGTTTTATCTTTCAAGACTTTAATTTATTAGAAGAATATAATGTCTTTGATAATGTTATGTTATCTGCCAAACTATTAAGAAAGAAAGTTAACAAAGAAGAAATACTTAATCTTTTAGAACGTCTTGATCTTAAAGGATTAGAATATAGAAATATTAATGAGTTATCTGGAGGTCAAAAACAAAGAGTTGGTATTGCAAGAGCTTTAATTAAAAATCCTAAAGTAATACTTGCAGATGAACCTACTGGTAATTTGGATAGTCATTCTAGTTTAGAAACTTTTAAGTTATTAAAAGAAATTAGTAAAGAAAAATTAGTAGTTGTTGTATCTCATGACTTAGAGAATGCTAATACTTATGCTGATAAAATATTAGAACTACAAGATGGTAATGCTATTAGAAATGATTTAACTACTGAAGAAAAAGATAATAACACTTTCTCTTTAACTAGATCAAGACTACCCTTTAAAGAATGTTTACACTTTGCCTTAACTTCCCTAAAAAGTAATAAAGTTAAGTTATTCTTTACAATTATCTTAACAATGATTTCTTTAGTCTTTATGGGAATCTCTGTTAATTCTTTTCTTTATGATAAAGGAGCATTTATGGCTGGAGTTATGAGAGATAATAATGAATATATTTTTGATATTAGTAAAATGGAAGTAGAACCTCAAGGTGCATCCTTTCCTTTAGATTTAACTTCTGAAGATGAAAATGCTTTAAAGAAAAATATAAATGAGAAATTAAATCCTACCTATAGACTTTATAATAATAACAGATTATTAACTTTTACATATGGAAATTATATTGAAAAAGATGAAGAGTTTACTCACGTACCTATGTGGTTTTTATATGTCCAAATTAATGATGAAAGAATATTAGGAAATATTAAAGGAAAAGTACCAACTAATAGTAATGAGATTATGGTACATAAAAATGTAGCAAGATATATTTGTAAATATGGTATTTTAGATAGTACCAATAATATTTATAAACCTAACTCTATTGATGAATTAATAAATAGTAACAAAGAAATAATGTTAGGTGATAATAAAGTTATTATTACAGGAATAGTAGATAATAACTTAGATGATGATTATATTATTTATGTAAATGGTTTTATAGATAATGCTATTTTAAATAATGATATGAATACTTTTCTTACAGATGCTTATTTATCAAGAAAGGATATAAGTGCTAAAAATATAGCTGTATATAATAGCAATGTTACTCTTGTAACAGATAATATTACAACACTTAATAAAAATGAAATAATTATTTCTTTAGATTTATTTAGAGAATTAGATCCAAACTTTAACAGTGAATTAAATGAATATTTATTAAATAATAGTAATGATAATTATAATACTTTAGTTTATACTTTTACTAATTCATATATATCTGCTAATAATAGTTTTAACAATTTATATATTACTTTTAATGGTAGTTTAAATAGTGAACATATAGAAGATGATTTAAAAGTAGTAGGAATTAGTTTGGATAATAATAATTATATTAGTAATGATTACTTAACTGAAATAGAGAGTACTAACTCTAATAAATCTAATTTTAGTTATAGAGTTTATGAAGATAATTTTAATGAGTTAAAAAAGATTATTAATACTTACGAAACTAATTATAATAAAAGTGGTGTTTATTACTATTTGACATTACCTCATTATGATGATTTAGAACAAATAGATTCTATTTATACTTTTCTTGCTAAATATATTAATATCATAACTTTAGTCTTTGCTTTATTTACAATATTACTTTTCTCTAACTTCATTTATATTTCTATTACCTACTCTAAAAAACAAATAGGTATATTAAGAGCTTTAGGTACTAATAAAAGTGATATTATTAGAATATTCTTATATGAAAGTATAATTGTAGGTATTATCTCTTATATAATTTCTATTATACTTTGGTTTATTTCTATTAATTTATTAAATAATTCTTTATTTGGAGATAAAACTTATATTTTAAATGGTATTGTAACAAATCCATTAGTACCAATTCTAATGTTTATCTATACTATTGTTATCTCCATAATTATTACTTTTATATCTTTAAGTAAAATTACTAAAATTAAACCTATAGATGCTATACTTAATAAGTAATGAGAACTCTAATCAGAGTTCTTTTTATATGTAACAAAAGCTAGACAAAAATAAAAAAGTGTGATATAATATGTACACTTTGTAAAGGAGGAATTATATATTATGAGTAATAAAGAAAATAATAACAAGGATATGTTGATAAAACAAAATCTTTTTGCTATCAATAGAAGTTTAATTATGAATAAACATTTTTTTAGTGACTGGGATGAATACCAACAATACTTTAAGGAAGCTTTAGATAGCGGAATATTAAGAATAAGAGATGCTTCTAGTTTTGCTTGGAGTTTATACACTTCTATTGTTATACCGATAACAGAAGCAGAAGATGATGAGTTAAAAAAGAAAAAAACTGGAATAAATAATTTTATGAAAAAATTATCCGACTCTGATTATATCAAAAAACAAGGTATTACTAGTGAAAATATAGGTGTTTTATATGCACAAGAACTTACTAAAGCTACTACACCTGAAGTGATAGAAAACAATACTAGTTATACTAGACATTCTGCTAATAGATAAGTAAAAGGACTCTAAATAACTAGAATCCTTTTCATTTATGCAAGCTCTTTAATGTAATTTTTTATTTCTCTATCAGTTAAAACATTACCAGTAGAAACAACTTTATCTTCTATCATAAGAGCGGGAATGACATTTATGTTATACTTCTTCTTATAAGTAGAATCTATTTTCTCAATATTA
>CAMMMG010000027.1 GCA_946497925.1 uncultured Mycoplasmatota bacterium | reverse complement strand
TTTTAGAAGGAGTAAATGTACCTAGTTTAAGATTAGATGAAATAAATTGTATTTTAAATTTGAGGGATGCTTGGAATTTTGCACTTTCTAATATAGATACTGATATTACTCTTGATTTTATATGTAAAGTAAATTCCTTTGTATCAAGAAATGAATCTTTAGAATGGGGTGTTTTAAGGACTGGCAAAGTTGGTATAAATGGAGTGGATTATATTCCTGATATTCCAGAAAAAGAAGATGTAATTACTAATATAGAAACTATTTTAAAAGAAGAAAATATTACTAAAAGAAGTTTGAATCTTATGCTCTATCTAATGAGAAGCCAACTATTTTGGGATGGTAATAAAAGAACTGCTATGATAGTTGCTAACAAACTTCTTATAAGCAATGGTTGTGGTATTATTTCTATTAAAGAAGATGATATCAATGAATTTAATAGACTATTAACGGAATATTATAATACTGGTAATAAAGATAAAATCATTACTTTTCTATATGATAAATGTATATTTGGATTAGAATTAAATAACACATAGATTTGCTTCTATGTGTTATTTAAATATTTAAGTATATTATCTTTTAAATATAGGCACTCACTTGTGTCTTTAACATTAAATGCCTTGATAAAAGTATTAATGATATTATCAATAGTATCTTTAGTAATTATTCTCTTGCTAGCTTGTAAATTTAAATCATAGACAAAAGCTAAGATATTAGCAAGTTTGTCTATAGCAGTTTTTCTGTTTCTTAAATCAACTAATCTATGACTATCAAAATCTTCTTTTACTTTAGAATCTAATTTAGCTCCTTCTACATATGGCAAAATATAAAAGTCTTTAATATTATTATCGTAGGTAGCTACATAAAATATATCTAATTTATCGGCATCTCTAATTGCTTTACAAAATAGTTCTTCTTTAGAAGTTAATTCATAATTTAAATTCATTTTATTATGGTATTTAACAGCTTTATAAATAATATCATCATACTTATTATCATCTATAAACCTTCTAATAAGATTATCTTTGAAAAGAATCTCTGCTCCTAAATCGGCATGGTCTATAGTTTTACTATCAACAATAGAATTATATCTTTTCATTTGAAGAAATCTGCCGATATCATGTAAATAACCAATTAGAATTAAAAGGTTAGTATCTTCTAAAGAAAGATTAAGTGCATTAGCAATTTTTTTACAATTATTTTTTACTCTTAAAGTATGTTCATACTTTCTTTTAATAGTTACATTATTAAAATCATACTCACTAACATAATCTTTAAAAGTTTTATCTATTTTTTCTAAATCTATCATGATTCCTCCTAAAATATAAGTGTTTTTAATATTCTTTGGGTATTTCTAAAATTATACTTTGCTACATCTTTTAACTTATCTTCTCCATATTTATTAACTAATTCTTCCCCAACTTTATCAACATTAACTCCTGCTCCTTTAGGAAGATGTAGAGAAACTTCATCACATAATTTATCAAACTCTTTTAAGAAAATATATCTACTAATAATAGAAGCTGCTCCAACTGCTAGATTTTTATCTTCAGCTTTTTGAACGAAAGTAATACCTCTTTGAATATTAGGAACATCTTTAATATAATCATAGTATCTTGCTTCTCTTGCAAATTCATCTACAATAATATAATCTACATTAGACTTTAACTCTTGCATTATCTGATATAGTACTTTATTATGCATAATGGCCTTTATCTTATTCATATTAATATCTCTACTATATTTTTCATTATATTCTTTATTAGTTAAAATAATTGATCTATAAGGAATTTTTTTAATAAGTTCTGGTGTTACTTTTAAAATAAAATCATCAGTTAATTTTTTAGAGTCTCTTATCCCTAAATCTTCTAAATACTTAACATTTTCTTTACTTACATAAGTCGCAGTTACAACAATAGGTCCAAAGTAGTCTCCTGTTCCTACTTCATCACTACCAACTGATGAACAGTTATGATATATAGAATCCTTTTCTTTCTGCTTTTCTTTTTCTTCCTTGGTATTAGATAAAAATGTTCCCCACATCGCTGCATCTACATCAGCACTAGTACCTTGAAACATAACTTTACCAGATTCATACATAGTAATAACTGTATCTTCATCTTTCGCTTGAAATACAACATAAGGAATCTTTTTATCACGCATTTTATCCTTATAATACTCTATCATTTTTTGTTTAACTTCATCATTTACTTTAATAACTACGTTCATAAATTTATCTCTCCTTAAAAAATATTATAGCATAGTTTTAAAATATAGTTTATAATAATTATAGAAGGAGTGTGGTTTTATGAGCCCAAATATATTTAGTGTGATTATTATATTACTTATTTTACTTTGTGGAGTTTTAGGTAGCAAGAGAGGAATACTTAAAGAACTTGTTATAATTGTAGGAACAATAGTTGTTTTTGTATTATCTTTCTTCTTAAAAGATTTTATCGCTGAAATATTCTGTACTTATTTACCATTCTTTAACTTTAAAATACCTTTAGGTAATTTAATTAGTTTGAATATTATATTCTATCAGTTAATAGCATTTCTAATATTAGTTATAATATTTAGAGTGATATTACAAATACTAATAGATGTAACAGGTATATTTAGTAAGATTATTAATGCTACCATAATACTTGCACTACCTAATAAACTATTAGGATTTATTGTAGGACTATTAGAAGGATATATCTTAATGTTTATCATTTTAAATGTCATTGCAATACCTTTAAGTGGAAGTGAATTATTTATGTCTTCAGGAGTAAGAAGGTTTATTGTCAATGATACTCCAGTACTTAAAGATTGTTTAGGTGGCTTAAATTATGCGATTGATGATGTACTTAGTTTAAGTAGTGAGGATGATAGAAATACTAATGATTTAAAAGTTATTGATATCATGTTAAAATATAAGACAGTATCAGTAGAGTTTATGGATAATGTTAAAGAAACAGGTAAACTCGATGATATTTCTGGACTTGATAGCGTAATAGATAAATATAGATAGGAGGAAATATGAATTATTTAGAAAATGTTAATGATTTTGAAAATTTAATCAAAGAAGGAGATGTTTTGGTAGATTTCTTTGCTACTTGGTGTGGACCATGTAAAATGTTAAGCCCAGTACTTGAAGAAATAGCTGAGAAATTTCCAAGAATAAAAGTTGTTAAAGTAGATATAGACAGGTTCGATGCTTTAACAAGAGCTCATGGTATTATGAGTGTACCTACTATAGAAGTGTATAGAGATGGTGCATTAGTAAAAAAAGAAGTAGGGTATCATAATCTAGATGAAATAGTATCCTGGCTACCAAGGGACTAGTAAAAACTAGTCTTTTTTCTTGGAAGCAACTAAAAATTTACATAAATTAACTAAAAATTGGTGGGACGCAACCGAGTTTTTTGATAAATTCTAAACAGAGGTGAGAAATATGAATTTTGCTAGTAATTTGCAAAAGTTAAGAAAAAAAGAAAATATGAGTCAAGAAGCCCTTGCAGAGCGTCTTGATGTTACAAGACAATCCGTATCTAAATGGGAAAGTGGTGCATCATACCCTGAGATGGATAAATTAATTTCCATTTGTAAAATATTTAATGTAGATATGGATACCTTAGTAAATGGAGATGTTTTAGAGGAGAAGACACAGGAAAAAGAGACTGTAATTAATACTAAAGATTTATTAGATAAGTTTAATACTTTAATGAAAAAGATTGTTTGTTTATTTGAAAGTATGAGTTTTAAAGAGATAATAGAGTTTTTAGTAACAGTATTTCTTTTAATAATTATTATTTTAATAGGTACAATTCCAAAAGATATTATAGAAAACTTAATAGGTACTAATCTTTTATATGGTATTACTTATGTAGGACCTACACTAAATACATTATTTAGACTTATTGTAGATATTTTATATAGTGTATTTGCTATAGTTATATTTATCTATGTATTAAAAATTAAATACTTAGATAGAATTAAGATTAAAGAAGATATTAATAAAGAGATAGTGGCTAAAGTTAAAGAGAAAAGAGTAGAAGAAGTAGAGAAAGTAATTATAAAAGATAATAATAGTAATTCCCTATCAAGGACACTTGCTAAAATAATTATCTATATAATTAAGTTCTTTGTAGTATGTTTCTTAGCAGCTCCCCTAATTTGTATCGTAGTACTTGCAGTATTACTTGGCTTTGAAGTATTATTTGTCTTTAAAGGTTTGCCTATAATAGGAATACTTCTCTTTACAATAGCAGGACTTATAATTAGTGCATTATGTTTTGAAGTACCCCTTAATTTTGTTATTAATCATAAGAACAATTATAAAAGAGTTATGATTACATTACTTATATCACTTATTATAATTATTATAGGTTCTATTATATTTGCATTCGAATTTTTCTCTTTAACTTATGTAGATAGTCTGCCTAAAGATGCTAAAACTAAAGAGATAACAGAGACTCTCCCTATGTCAGCTGATTTAAACACAGTAGGATATTATCATAATGATATAGAGTATGTTGTAGATGATAATCTAACAGATAAAATAGAGGTAACAGTTACTTATTATGATTATTTAGTAGATTATAATATAGAAGTAGAATTACATAATGATAATTTATTAGTCTATATGGACAGCCCTAAAGAATTTAGTTTTAAGGATGCTTTAGATGAAATAAGTGATGATATTAAAGATGGTAAGATCTATAATTATGATAAATTAAATGAATATAAAGTTACCATTAAGACTAGTAGTAATAATATAGATATAATAAAGAATAACAATGAATCTTACTTCAATGAAAATAATTCCTAGTTAAGTTTAGGAATTATTTTTTCATTTACATAGTTTATTGTTACTAAGTTAGATATACTATCTAATACTTCTTTAGTAGTTTCTATTATATAAGTACAGTTTTCTTCATATGATTTATTTTTAATAATACTATCTTTAAGTAAGTAGTTAATCTCTTTTTCATTAGAATATGGAAATGTAATAGAAAACTCTATTCCTTTAATTAACTCTACTAAAGTAGATTTATTAATAACTTCTTTACAAGTATTAGAATAGGCTCTAATAAGGCCTCCTGGACCTAATTTAATACCTCCAAAGTATCTTATTACTACTATTAAGACATTAACTAAATCATTACCTTCTATTACATTTAGAATAGGTATACCTGCTGTTTTATTAGGTTCACCATCATCACTGAACCCTTTATCATTAATTAAATTAAAAGCATAACAATAGTGAGTAGCATTTCTATATTCTTCTTTTAATTTATTTAAAATATTCTTTACATCAGCTTTAGACTCTATAGGAATAATAACTCCTATAAATTTAGAATTTTTAATAGTTACTTCATATATTTCTTTATGTATAATACTTTTCATAATTAAACACTCGTCTTTCTTTAATTTTATTATACAATAATTTATAAGTTTTTTCTTCATTTTTTTGAGCATATGCTGTAATGTTTAGCAATTTATACTAAATTTTATGAAGAAAAATTTGGTATAAATTGCTAAACATTGTACCACATTTTTAATTTCCGAACAACTCTAATAATAGCATATCTATAGTTTTTAATAGTAACTTCGCTTCTACCTCCCATCCTTAAAGTTTCTTCACATTTTTTCAACCATACCTTTTTATTTTTTTCATTATTCATAAAAAAACTCCCTCCTTTTGACCAAAGAGAGAAAAAAATCTTTTCAAATTAATATTTTTGTGTATAATATTAAGTGTGTTGGATTTATTAATCTCCTTGGTCGGAAATTATAATAAACCAACACATTTTATTTTGCAATATTTTTTTGCTAGAAAATAAAGACTTTTCGTTAGAAATTTGGTACAATATTATTAGTTTGGTAGGAAAGGTGTGGTATCTTTATGGATTTTACCTTTAATAGTAAAGAAGAATTATATCAGATGGTAGAACCAGCTTTAGATGCTAAGAAAAGTGAATTAGATAGATTAGGATATCGTCATATACATAAAAATGATGTCTGGAACTATCTAATACTAACTAAGTGGTCTAAAGCTCATAATTTAGAACTTAATGATATTGTTAGTGATATCTTAAATTGTGATAATAAGCTATTAAATAATTACCTTAAAGATAATCTTGCCAAAAGAGAAAATATAGAAATCATTTGAGAGGTGTGTCATGAAGAAAGAAAAGAAAATTAAAGAAAAAAAGATAAAAAAAGAAAGAAAACATATGGCTAAAGAGAAAAAGAGTATGTTACTAAAAACAGGATTACTTGTTGTAATCGCTGTTATCGTATGCTTTTTAATAGTGCCATTATTTAAATCATTAAACTTTGGACTTGATTTACAAGGTGGATTTGAAATACTTTATGAAGTTAGTCCTATTGATGGTAGTGAAATGAATAAAGATAAACTTAATGCTACTTATAAAAGTATGCTTAAACGTATTGATACTTTAGGTGTTAGTGAACCTGAAATTACTTTAGAAGGTGATGATAAGATACGTGTTAAGCTTGCAGGTGTTACTAATAAAGAAGAAGCTAGAGAGACTTTGTCTACTGTTGCAACACTAACATTTAGAGATAGTGAAGATAATCTACTTATGACTAGTGATGTTTTAGAAGCAGGTGGTGCTAGACTTACTACAGATCAAAATGGTAGACCTGCTGTTAGTTTAGCAGTTAAAGATAAAGATACTTTTTATAAAGTAACTAATGCTGTTAAAGATTATGAAAATAACGTAATAGTTATTTGGCTAGACTATAATGAAATGACTGATTCTTATGCTAGTGAAGGAAGTATGTGTGGAACTAGTGAAAGTAATTGTATAAGTGCAGCGACTGTTAGTGAAGGCTTTGCTAGTGATGTTATAATTCAAGGTAATTTTAGTGAAGAGGAAGCTAGTAATTTAGTTGATTTAGTTAATTCAGGTAGTCTTCCTGCTAAACTTACAGAAATATCTAGTAAAACCGTAGGAGCAAGTTTCGGTGATGCAACTTTAACTATGACAATGTATGCAGGTATTGCGGGTGTTCTTGCAATTATCATTTTATTAATTGGTATTTATAATTTTGCAGGTATTATATCTGCTGTGTCTATACTTTTATATACCTTATTCGTATTTGCAGCATTCTGGCTAATAGGAGGTGTACTAACTCTTCCTGGTATTGCTGCATTAATACTTGGTATAGGTATGGCAGTTGATGCTAATGTCTTAACTTATTCTCGTATTAAAGAAGAACTACTTAAAGGAAGAAGTTTAGAGACAGCCTTTAAAAATGGTAGTAAAGCAAGTTTTAGAACAATTCTAGATGCTAACCTTACAACACTTTTAGTCGCTATTATTATGTTTTATTTAGGAGAATCTAGTGTTAAAGGTTTTGCAACTATGTTAATCATTAATATCATTGTAACAATGGTTACTATGGTTGGTATTACAAGAATCTTAATGAAGATGTTTGTTAAGACTAAATACTTTGATAATAAATTAAACTTATTTATTGGTGTTCATGAAGAGAATATTAAAGAAGAAAAGAAGAAACCTACATATAATTATCTAGGCCTTAGTAAATTCTTCGCTGCCTTTAGTTTGGTAGTAATACTTGCATCAGTAGTTATGTTTGCCTTTAAAGGAATGAACCTTGGAATAGACTTCCAAGCAGGTAGTGATATAACTTTATCAACTACTGAAGTAAGTGAAGAAGATTTAAGAAAAGACTTAAAAGAGTTAAAACTTGAAGAATTAAGTATTGATATTACTAACAGTGAAACTGATATTAGAGTAAGTGATGAGTTAAAAGAAGATGAAATAGCAGAAGTAGAGAGTTATTTCCTTGATAAATATAATGCTAGTGTCGATATTGGTGTTGTTTCTAATGTAGTTAAACAAGACTTAATTAAGAATGCTATCTTCTCAATAGTTATCTCTTTAATAGGAATTATCCTTTATATTACCTTTAGATTTAAATTTAGTTATGGTATTTCATCAGTTATCTGTTTAGTACACGATGCTTTAATGATGGTTGCAAGTGTTATTCTTTTAAGAGTAGAAGTAAATTCTATGTTTATTGCAGCGGTACTTGCTATCATAGGTTATTCAATCAATAATACAATTGTTGTCTTTGATAGAGTACGTGAGAATTTAAGAAAGAAAGATAAAGATAATCTAAATAAAGAAGAACTTAAAGAAGTAGTTAATGTTAGTATTAAAGAAACTATGGCTAGAAGTATTTATACATCATTAACTACCTTACTTCCAGTAATTGCCTTACTTGTTATGGGTAGTAGAGAAATTTTAACCTTTAATGTTGCCATGATAGTAGGATTAATTGCTGGTACTTATTCATCATTATTACTAGCAGGATGGCTTTATGTGTTCTTTGCAAGTAAGAAGAAAAATAACAATAAAAAGAAAAAAGTAGTTAAAGAAGTGAGTGAAAAGACTATTAAAGGTATAAATGATTAAAGTTAAGTAAAGGGGTGTAAGACGTGAAAAAAGATACTATTACAATAGATGATTTAATGGAAAAGGTAGATTCTTATATAAAAGACCCTAAAGAAAGAGAAAAGATACTTGATGCATATTACTATGCTAAAGAAAAACATGCTGGACAGTATCGTAAGAGTGGCGAGGAATATATTATTCATCCCCTTAATGTTGCGATGATACTTACATCTATTTATTCTGATAGCGAGTGTTTAGTTGCTGCCCTTCTTCATGATGTTATAGAAGACTGTGATGTTGATGTAGAAGAGTTTAAAGAAAAGTTTGGTCTTACTGTTTATAAATTAGTAGATGGAGTTACTAAGTTAGGTAGACTTCACTTTTCCACTGATAATGAATATCTAGTTGAATATTATAGAAAGATAATTGTTGGGATGAGCGAAGATGTTAGAGTAATCATTGTAAAACTTGCTGATCGTCTTCATAATATGAGAACATTATGGGCAACACCAGTTGAAAAACAAAAGAAAAAGTCTAAAGAAGTTCTTGAAATATTTGCACCTTTAGCCCACCATCTTGGTATCCATAAAATAAAAAGTGAACTTGAGGACTTATCTTTACGTTACTTAAAACCAACTGTATTCTATGATATAGCAGATAAACTTAATAAAACTAAAGCAGAACGTGATACTACTGTTTATGAGATGCAAGAAGAAGTAACAGAACTATTAAATCTTCATCATATACCTCATCAGATAAAAGGCCGTGCTAAAAGTATTTATAGTATATATAATAAATTAGACAAAGGTAAGAAATTTAGTGATATCTATGACTTACTTGCTCTTCGTGTTTTAGTGGATACAGAACAAGATTGTTATCTTGCTCTTGGCTTAATCCATTCGAAGTTTAGACCTTTGCCTAAACGTTTTAAAGACTATATCGCTATGCCTAAACCTAATATGTATCAGTCATTACATACAACAGTTTTTGGTATCGATGGATATTTATTTGAAATTCAAATTAGAACTTATGAAATGGATGAAGTAGCAGAAAATGGTATTGCATCTCACTGGGCTTATAAAGAAAATGGTGGTAGTACCAAAACTGCTAATCTACAGTCTCTAACAGCCCAAAAACTACAATTCTTTAAAGAGATAATGGAACTTGAAAATGATAAAATGAGTAGTGAAGAGTTTGTTAGTTCTGTTAAAGATGAAGTTTTAAATAATAATATCTATGTCTTTACTCCTAAAGGAGATGTCTTTGAATTACCTAAAGGAGCGACACCACTTGATTTTGCCTATAAAGTTCATAGTAAAGTAGGAGAGACTACTGTTGGAGCCTTTGTTAATGGTAATATCGTTCCCCTTGATTATGAACTCAAAAGTAATGATATCGTTAAAATAAATACCAATAAAAGTGCTCATCCATCTAAAGAGTGGTTAAATATAGTTAAAACTACAGGAGCACGTAATAAGATTAAGAGTTACTTTAGTAAGAATGAAAAAGAAGTATTAGTAGAACGTGGTAAAGAATTTCTAGAAAAAGAGCTTAGAAAAAGAAAAATACCACTTGTAGAGTTTTATAGTGATGAGAAGATTAAAGAAGTTTATAAAAACTTAAAAATAGATAATCTTGATGACTTATACTATGATATAGGTAGTGGTAAACATACTCCTAATAACGTTATTAATATAAATTATGAAAAACGTGAAGAAGAAAAACCTAAACTACTTAAAAATATTGTCAAAATAAATGATAATGCTTCTGACATAATTGTTGATGGAATAGACAAAATAAAAGTAAGTATAGCATCATGCTGTAAACCAGTTCATGGTGATGATATAGTAGGATATATTACAAGAGGTAATGGTATTACAATTCACAGAAGTACTTGTCGTAATCTAGCTAGTATGGATGATAGATGTATTAAAGTTTCATGGGATGATAAACCTACTAATAAATACTATAGCGATTTACTTATTAGAACAGATACCCTTGATAATAAACTAGTTGATATTACAAGTACAGTTAGTAAAGTTAATGCCTCTATTACTAGTATTAAAACAATAAATAGAGATGAACACTCTACTTATGAGATGGAAGTAGTAATAAAAGATAAAGCTCATTTAAATAAATTAATACTAAATTTAAATAATTTACCATATATTACAAGTGTAGAGAGGTTGATGTCATGAGAGTTCTAGTCCAAAGATGTAGTAATGCTAAATGTGTTGTAGAAGGTAAAACTATTAGTGAAATAGATAATGGCTTAATGCTTCTTGTTGGCTTTACTGAAAATGATAATAAAGATACTATTTTATGGATGGTAAAAAAGGTTCTTAATCTTAGAATATTTCCTGATAATAATGACGTTATGAATCTATCTATTCTTGATGTTAAAGGCTCTATATTATCAATTTCTCAGTTTACTCTTTATGCTGATACTACTAAAGGTAATAGACCTAGTTATATTAAGGCAATGTCAGGAGAGAAAGCTAAACTCTTGTATGAGTACTTTAATAAAGTTTTAAACGATTATGTTCCTACAAAGAGTGGAGTATTTGGTGCTGATATGTCTATTACTTTAACTAATATGGGTCCTACTACTATTATGTTGGAGAGATAACTATGTATAAGAATAGAATAAATTATAAATTACTTAATTTCTTAATCTTAATGGGGCTTTTATATATTATAGTTACTAATATAGGTACTTGGTTCAATATATTTTCATCCATTATTAGTATCTGTATGCCTTTTATCATTGCCTTTGCTATCTCTTATGCCCTTAATCCTATAGTTAGGAAACTAGTATCTAAAGGTGTTAGAAAGAGCCTTGCTGTAACCATTGTTGTAGTAGTTGTGACTGCTATCATCATTACTCTTTTAGTTATAACACTACCACTTTTATATAATCAACTTGTTATGTTTGCAACTAACTTTGGTAAAGTTATAGAAGATGTTGGCGATAAATTTAATATTAATTTAAGCTTTATAGCAGATAGTAGTAAAGGTTATTTAAATGATATAATTAATAGTCTAGGTAACTTCCTAAAAGATGGTTCTTTTGATATAGTTGGTAAAACTGCTTCATTCTTAGGTAAATTAGTAATATGTTATGTTGTATCTATTTATTTTCTTGCTTATATGGATAATATTAGAAGGGCGATAGGGGACTTCTTAAAACAAGTTAAATATAAGTATTTCCGTTATGTTAAAGCTTTAGATACAGAACTAAGTAATTATCTAAAAGGACTATTGACATTTATGATTATTCAGTTCTTTGAATATTCCCTTGTCTTTTTAATAGTAGGACATCCTAACTGGTTCTTATTTGGAGTCTTAGCATCTCTTACTACCGTTATCCCTTATTTTGGAGGCCTTATTACTAATTTATTAGCTTTATTAACAGCATCAGTTATAAGTCCAAGTTTATTTGTTGCTACAGTAGTTATTTGTTTAATATTCCCTCAGTTAGATGGTTATGTAATATCACCTAAAGTTTATGGTAAGACAAATAATATTAATCCATTGATTACTATTATGATGGTGTCAATCGGAGGAACGGTTTTAGGACCTCTTGGTATTATTATTGCTCTACCAATATATATTTTAATATCTGCAAGTTATAGATTCTTTAAAAGTGATATTAAAAAAGGTGTTAAAAAAGTAAAAGCTGAGATTAGTTAAATAAGTGTCAAGCAGTAGTGTAAACTTGATAAAATAATAAAATTATGCTAAAATTATAGATGCTTATGGCAAAGATTATGGAATGTTAGAAGAAGAAAGTGGGTATTCTATGAAAACTTTTTATCCCAATGAGGAGTTTAATAATATAATAATGCCAATTGTAAGTAATAGTGAGTATCAAAAGACAAAAACCTGTGTTCATCATGGAATGGATAGATATTCTCATATGATGAGAGTTGCTTACTATTCATATAAAGTAACTAAGTTTTGTCATTTAAATTATAAAAGTACAACTAGAGGAGCAGTTTTACATGATTTCTTTTTAGATGATTATGATGACAAGAAAGCACATACTTTAGTAAATCATCCTAAAACAGCTTTAGAAAATTCTTTAAAATACTTTGATTTAAATGATTTAGAACAAGATATAATCGCTACACATATGTTTCCTATTGGAAAAACTCTTCCAAGATACTTGGAAAGTTGGATAGTAAATATCGTTGATGATCTTGCTTGCTTCTATGAAAGAAGTTATGTTTTAAAAGAAAGTATGTCAGTAGTGTTTAGTATGGTTATTTTATTGTTCATGGTATTTTTCAAAAGATGGTGAGTTTTATGAATATAAAAGAATTATTAGATGGTAGTATTAATAGTATTGATATAGATAAAGAATTTGCCATTCCAAAAGAAGATTATGCTAATACTGAGATAATAGATTTAGAGGGAGTCAAAGTTAAAGGTAAATTAACTTATCCAAGTGATGATAATTTATTCTTAGATATAGAATGTTCTGGTACTATGAAATTAAAGGATTCTGTTAGCCTAGAACCAGTACTTTATCCTTTTTCCTTTAAAATTAGTGAAAATGTGAGTGAAAAATTAGAAAATGATCAATTTACTCTTGATATTATTAGTATTTTATGGGAAAATATAGTACTAGAGATCCCTATTCGCTATAGCGAAGTTACAAATTATGATGAATATACTGGGGATGGGTGGAGAGTTATTAGTGAAGATGATGTTAAAGATAATACTAATAATCCCTTTAAAGATTTATTAAAAGAAATAGAGAAGGAGTGATATAATGTTAAAGCTAGATATTCAAATGTTTGCAGTTCCTTTTAGAAAGGTATCTAAAACAAGAAAAAGAATGAGAAGAAGTCATAATGCTCTAGAAGTACCTGGTATGGTTAAATGTCCAAACTGTGGTGAAATGATTAAAGCACATCGTGTTTGTCCTAAATGTGGAAGTTACAAAGGAAAAACAGTTGTAGATATGACTGAGAAAGAAGAGGCTTAATAAAGTCTTTTTTTATTGTTATTGTTATTGTTATTTTTATCCTTTTGTGATAGTATATAAGAACAGAAAAGAGGAATAATTATGAAAGTAATTAGAGATGAAGATAAGAAGAGCAATACTTATATAAAGCATTTTGAAGTAAAAAAAGGAACTATTCAAAAAAATACTAGAAAAAATGCTTCTGCTGTTGAGATAACTACAGAAGATTATAATGATTTAGTAGTTTATATGGCTGATGGCTCTAAACCAAGGTATGCTAATATAGAAAAGAATAAAGTTAGGGCTTTAGAATTAATGAGTAAGCAGCATTTAAGGAATAAAGAATGCGAAGAAAAATTGGTTAGTAAAATGAGTAATAATATTACAATGGCTGGTGTATGTGGTATAGCAGGATTAATCTTTGCTGGCGTTATGGCAACAGGAGTTCCTAATCAAGATTATTTGTTATTTGCTAATGCTTTGAGAATAAGTTTTCCAACAATAATTTTAGTATATGGTGGTATTAAAGGAATAATTGCTAAGAAGATATATAATAAAATAAAAGAAATAAAAAAGAATGATTATTTACTTGAAAATGAAGAAGTACTAAGTGAAGCAGATTTAGAAAATGAAAATATATTAGAAAATGTTAAGGATAAAGATAAAGCAGTAATTGCAGAAATAAAAGAAGAAAAAGATAAAGATAATGATAAGCACTATTTTGATATTAATAGTATTGATAAATTATCTTTAGATGCTTTAAAGAAAATTAAAGCAAATATAGAAAAAGATAACTATCTAGGGTTAGTTACTACTCAAGAAGAAGTAAAAGATACTTCTGAAACTAAAGGAGAACCTTTGGTAAAAAAATAAAATTTATATAAATTTTGAAAAATCGATCTTATATGATAAGGTCATTTTTTTGTTTTCTTTAGGCAAATTTAATAAATAGACAATTTTCTTATACAAATTATTAAAATTCTCTTTTTGCATTAATCTCTTTCTCATGTTAGTGTACTCACTACATACATGTATGAAAACAATTTTTGAAAGAGAGGTAAATTAATGGAAAATAATGAAGATGATAAATTTGTAAGCCTTTTAGCAGATAGTACTTTTAAGTATATGTTTAAAGATTATAGAGATTTT
>CAMMMG010000026.1 GCA_946497925.1 uncultured Mycoplasmatota bacterium | reverse complement strand
GCACTAGTCAAAGTAAGTACAAACTCTGCCGCACTTGCCGTATCTTTAGCAACTTTAGCAAGAGGATGAAACTCTTCAGTAACAAGATCAACTGTACTTTCTATC
This sequence comes from uncultured Mycoplasmatota bacterium, assembly GCA_946497925.1. Lineage (GTDB taxonomy): Bacteria > Bacillota_I > Bacilli_A > RF39 > UBA660 > Onthousia. The sequence goes on along the minus strand of CAMMMG010000026.1, from coordinate 14,623 downwards.
GCTGTATTAAGAAGTTCAACTACCAAAGTTAATCCTATAATTGCAATTATAATCAACCACTGTGTCAAAGATATCTCAAGTAAAAAACTAAGCAATAGTAAAATAATAGTACATACCAAATGTATATAAACACTCTGTTCATTTTTATATACTTCCTTTAAACCATTCCAAGAATTCTTAATACTTGAAAGTATTCTCTTAAACCCAAACTGTTTTTTCCTTCTATCTAGTGATGCCATATTCCATCAAAACCTCCTCTTGTTTTTTAAACATAATTTTTGCATCTTCTTCAGTCTCATGATCATATCCAAGTAAATGATAAATACCATGTACTGCTAAAAAACATAATTCTCTTTCCAAAGAATGACCATATTCTTTAGCTTGTTCCTTTGCTTTATCTAAACAAATATAAATATCTCCTAATAATCTAATATCATCAGGAATAACCATACTTTTATCATCTTCTAAAGCAAAACTAATAACATCAGTTACTCTATCAATACCACGATACTCTTTATTAAGTTTATGAATAAAAGTATTATCAACAATTATTATACTACAACTTGCCTTTTTTACACCTTCAACTTCAAAAGCTTTATTTACAACTTTTTCTATTATATCGCTATAAGTAAACTCTTCATCTGTCTTATTATATATAGCAACTTCGTTCACAGAAAATCACGTTCCTTTCTAATGGTTAGATTATAACACAAAAAAAGAGGGTTTTAAAGTAATGTTATTAATCCCACTAAAAGAATAATAGACACTAAATTTAAAAACCACTCTCTTTGTAATACACTAGGACACATATCTCCTATCTTTAAAATAAGAATATATAAGTAATGACCTAAAACTCCCCCCATTATATTTAATAAAATATCATCAATATCAAAAACTCTACCTATCATTAACTGTGTACATTCAATAGTTAAAGATGTAACTACAGTTAATATGAATATAGGAAGTAATTTCTTTTCTTTTAAAAAGTAACTAGTAAAGAATCCATATGGTAAGAACATAATTATATTACCCAAAACATTCTTTAAAAATAATCTACTACCTAAATCATATCTAAACATTTCTCTAAAAGGAATTAAATTATTACTAGAAATATTATTATTATCTTGAAAAGTAACTACTTGGAATAAACAAAGTATATATATGATAAATGATAAAGCGATTAATTCTTTATAAAAACAAAACTCTTTTTTATTTTTAACTATATCAGCAGCTCTTAAAGTAATAGCAACTACAACAGATATTATTATCATAGGTAAACTAAATTCAAAAACATTACCAATAGTACGACTTAAACTTGTAAACATATTACTATTACCTCCCTAACTACTTTCTTCTTCTAATTTTTTATTCTCTTCTTCTATATTAAAGTCTTTTAAAGATTTATAACTAGTAATATCTTCTTCGACTTTAAAAAAGATTTCTATATCTATTCTATCAGTATTCTCTTCTTTTTTCAAAACCTTTTCGGAAAAGATCTTAATATCACTACCTAATTTATTTTTTAATTTCTCTATCGCTAACGGTTTTATATTCTTTTCATAATTTTCACTAAAGTCTATATCAGTAGTCTTAACCTCTTCTTTCTTTGTTAAATTAATACTAATAGGTAGTAAAGGATGTTTATAAAGTACAGTTTTAGTATCTTTTGAGTGTTTATATTTATCGAAGTCTGTAAGTGCAATATCATCACTTAAAAAGCTAATTTCAAATACAGTTTTATTCTTCCCAGTTTTTATCTCTTCATGATAATTACGAGGTAAAGATAGTGATACTTTATACCAAATCTCTGCATATACATGACCTATAGCTCTCGTTTTACTAACAATATTACCATTATTTTTAATAAGTCCACTAATTAAAGTATCACCTTTCTTAACATAAGCATTTTTCTTAGTAACAACTTCCCCACTCTCTGCTTCTATCCTCGTAACAAGTCCTGTTTTCTTAGCCACGATATCACGAGGTTCAGTTTCCTTTTTTATATCATCTTTTACTCTTCTAATAAGTTTAACTTCATAACTAACACCTTTCTCTTCAATTTCAATCCACTCTAATATATCTTTTTCTTTTTCAAGAATCTTCTCTTCAATCTTTTCTTTTTCCTTATAACTTATCTTAAAACTATATTTTTTAAGTCCCAACTCTTCTAAATCAGCAAGTATTATTTCTCTTAACTCACTATCAGTATCAATTACTTTAATAGAAAATACTAAATTAGTAAGAAGATTAAAGAAAGCAAAGCCAAGTAAAACAATAATTACAAAAAATTTTCTTGTTTTAATAAAATGAATAATATTAAGAAGCCCTTTTCTTTTAACAATCTCTATTTTATAAGTAGTATTAATCTTTAAAAGCTTCTCATAATCTTCTTCTAAGACTTCTATTATAATAGAGTCTCTTCCTCTTTTAATCATCTTAAAATTAATACTAAATCTAACTAATAACATTAAAAAGGTATCTATTCTCTTACCAGTTACTCTTAATATATAACTACTCATACTTAATCTCCAAATTATTTAAACTACCTAATATTAATAACTCCCTATCTGCTAACTTCTTTAAAGAAAAATCTCTTCCTTCTAATGTTATTTTGCGAGACTTAGCTTTTATAATTATTTTATTACTACCAAGTGTTAATATTTTCTCATAATTAGTAATATGTATCATCTTACTATAAATATCAATATGAAAATCTATTGGATCTAAAAAATTTCTTAAATAATTATAAGCCATAAAACTTCACCTATAAAATTTTATGTTATTAAAAAGAAAAAAAGAAAAGAAAGATTAATCTCTTTCTCTTCTTCTCTTACGTTCATTCTTACGAGCATTCTTAATAGCTTCTTTCTTAGCCTTTCTTCTTCTTACTCCTGGTTTATCATAAGCATCGTGCTTCTTAGCTTCAGAAGGGACACCACTACGTGCAAGCTTTTGTTTATATCTTTTTATCGCTCCATCAAGATTACCGTTTTTTACAGTTACCTGTGCCATTACTATTATCCCTCCCTTCGCTTTTTTCTACAACTGATTATAACACTAAGAACATTTAAAGTACAACATTTTTTTGACATTTTTTACACATTTTGTAATATTTCACCTAAAAATATGCCAAAATTATAAAAAGTAAGTACCATTATGACATTAAGTAAACTAAAACTTATTAACTTAACACATCTCTTTACTCTAAGGGACATATATCACCACTCCCTATTCTTCTAAGAGAACTTCCTAACTTTCTTCCTGCTAATATTAATATTTCGATTAAATCTCCTACATATTTAATAGCAGTTGATGTTAAAGAAAATCCCCCTTTAATATTTTTTAATTCTTTAACTGATAAATCTTTCATTCTAATCACCACCTCCACATGGTTCAGGATTAGTAAAACCACTAATTACTCCTACTACAAAAGAAATAATTATAGATACACCAATTCCTATAACAGCAGCAGATAAACCTGCTCCCCCTTTAATATTCTTCATTTCATTTTTTGTTAATTCTTTCATTTTACCCTCCAACTATCTATTATCAAACTAAGTATGGTTTCCCGTTTATTAGGTAAAAGTATTACCATATCATCATTAACTAATCTAAAAGATTTCTCTAACTCTAACATCAAGATAACCCCATCTTCAGAATCTTCTTTACTATTTATTTTATAAGTATATTTTAAGGTATCGTAGTAGAAGAAATTATTATCTTCAAATAAGTCTAAATCTAATGTAGTAAAAACTGTAATAACATTATCATCTATATTTAAGATGCTAACAGTATTATAAGTCCATAGTTTAACAGTATTTATTAGATAAAAGAATACTATAGTTAAAATAAAGGTAATGACAAAAGATAATAAAAGTAATCTCTTCTTCTTATAACTCCTCATGACATTTCCCTTTCTCTAAATAAAATACTCTATTAAACAAATCTTTATTATTAAGACGATGAGAAATATAAATAATTATCTTATCTTGATAATAATTTAAGATGTTTTTAAGTATCTCTCTTTCTAACTCTATATCTACATTACTAAGACATTCATCAAGTATATAAATATAACTAGGTTTAAAGAAAGCTTGAGCAAGATTAATTCTAGACCTTTCCCCCATACTAATATTTTCCCCATCTTCTAAAAGAACGGTATCAAGATTATATTTTTTATCTTTAAATAATTTCTTTACTCCTGTAATAGATAAAAGTGTATTTTGATTAATATTAGGCTTTCTAGATAAATAAATATTCTCTTTAATATTAGTATTACTAATCATCTCTTTATTAGAAACATAAGTAATAATATTTCTAAGATCATAAAGATTATAATGAGTTAAGTCAATATTACCAAGCTTAATATGTCCAAAATCAAGTGGTAAGAATCTTCCTAACAATTTAACAAGAGTACTTTTACCACTACCAGAATCTCCATAAATAAATACTTTATCTCTTGGCTTAATCTTCATATTAATATTATTTAAAACAAGATTATCTTTATATTTAAAGTATAAATTAGATATAGTTATCCCCATATTTTTAGTATTGTAATTATAATTAGGAAAAGGTAATAACAGTTCCTTCTCATAATTAAAGATATCATCTAATCTTTCCTTTATTTTTTTAGTATTTTGATATTTTAAGATAATTAATACTAAGTTCTCTACATTTCTTAACCCCATAAAGATAAACCCTTCTAGTAGTAAGAATGTCGCTAAACTAATATCAGTTGTAGTTATTAAGATAAAGCCTCCTACACCTAAAACTAGTAAGTAAATAATACCTTCTAATAAACTTAAGATATTTCTTATAACTTCACTATACCTACTAACTCTATAATTCTCTCCTTCTACATTATCAGTAACTTTTCTAATTTTCTTAAACATTACTTCTTCTAAATGTAGACCCTTAATCTTATCATTATTAATAATTACTTGTTGTAACTTACTATTATAATTATCTCTAACTTGATAATATTTACTAATTAGATTAGTACTTAATCTCTTCTGAAAATAAATAAAAAGAAATAAAATAATACTACTAATTATAAGGATTAGAGCTAATAGGTTTGATAAACTCATAAAGAATATATAGATAAATATTAATATAAAAGTACTATTAATAAATGTTAATACTGAAGACAATAATGAATCTGTAAAAGTATCTATATCGTTAAATAATGATATAATAATCCCCCTTTCCTTAGTTTGATAGTATAAATTAGGAAGTGATAATAACTGTTTCATTAAATTAAGTTTTAACTGATAACTAAGTTTCTTTGTAAGTTTCAAAACAGTAAGTTGTATAAAGTATGAATAAAAAGTCTTTAATACTAAAAGATAAAGAAAGATAAGTAGCAAAACTACCAAATTATAAGTAGATTTAACTGTTAAAGCATTATTTAAAATTATCTTTAAAGAAAACAAATTCAAAAGTTCAAGACTAATACTAAGTATTATTGAAATTAACATAAAAGTAAGAGTATTTTTGTTACTAGCAATTAATTTTATAATCTCATTTCTAATAATTTTTACCTTTACAAATCTCTTAATACTAGCAGTTTTCTTAATAAAAAGATAATTACCTGTCGCTATCTTACTAAACTCTTCTATTGATAGAGTCTTAATAAGTTTACTAGGATCTTTAATAATAACTTTCTTATCAGTGATATTAGTAATTACTACATAATGATATAAGTTCTTCTTTTCATCAATTTTAATATGGGCAATTACAGGAAGTGATAGTTTAGGTATATCACTGACATTACCTTTCTTTCCATAAGCATCAAAGCCCAAAGACAAAGCTGCCTCCAACAAACCATACATAGTTGTGCCATCAGAAAAAGTATTACTAACTCTTTCTAAGTAGTCCTTTGAAACATTACAATTATAATATTTAGCTATCATGAGCAGGCAGGAAAGGCCACAGTCGTAACTTGATTCCTGCGAAACTATTTTTAATCTTTTTATTATTACCACCTCCTATTATAATAATTAACCATATCTATTTTTTTGCTCCAAAAATTTTTGTTTATCAGTTATTTTGACAAATCTCTTAATATTCAAATGACTGTAATAAAATATGGTTAAGGTGGTAGAGATGCAGTTTGGGAAAATTAGAGATTTAAGAGAAGATCATGATTTAAAACAAATAGACGTTGCTAAAATTCTTGGCGTTAAAAGAACTACCTACGCTATGTGGGAATTAGGTGATGTTAATTTTCCAATAGAAAAACTAGTTGAACTTGCTAAATATTTCCATACAAATGTTGAATACATGCTTAATTTAACATCAGATAAACGTGAAATTATATATGAAAAAGATATAAGTGTAGAATTTATTGGAAATCAATTAAAAAGATATCGCCTAAGACTAAAGAAAACACAAAGAGAATTTGCAAAAGTTTTAAACATTAGACAATCAAGTTACTCTTATTATGAAGATGGTAAAACTAGGATTCCAACTAATAAACTAGTTATACTAGCGATGACATATCACATTCCTATAAATTATATTTGTGGCGGCAAAAGAAAAGAAAATATTAGTGTAACACTATAAAATTTACAAAAAAGTGTTGACAAGAGCCTTTTCTTTTCATATAATTGTAAATGTCAATACAAATTGATGTTTACTTATGCGGATGTAGTTTAATGGTAGAACCTCAGCCTTCCAAGCTGACTACGGGAGTTCGATTCTCCTCATCCGCTCCAATTGATAACTAAAAAGAGCTTAGCTATGTACTAAGTTCTTTTTTATTATCTCCCGTAGTCATCTTGGAAGTACAAAGAGATTACTAAAAAAGATAGTATTTATGGTAAAATATTATTAAGTAAGAATTACATTATATTTACCAAAATAATCTATCTACTTTTTATTACTACTAGCAGATTTCATTATTTCTTCCTTAGAACGATAATCACAAGAAAATACATTATTTCTTTCTAAAACAGGAATACCAAAATTTAAATTGTAATCTGAACATTTATAATCATTAAAAAATGATGTTATATCAAGTTCAGGAGCCTCTATTTTGTCATTAGGATCAAACTCTAAAACAAAACCAAATGGATAAGCATCAATAGTTGCTAATAATCTTGTCCCAACCCCTGTAATATACATTGCTTGAATACCAGTATAACCAATTCTATAATCTTTTAATAAAAACATTGATAACTTATATTTTTTCGAATCCAATCCAGTCTTTTCTTTATCTAATAATAATTTTATAATATTTGGATCTTGTTTTGTTATATTTGGACAAGTACTACAAAACATTGACAAAACTTGTTTAGCAAATAATAGTGGATTAATTCCTTGAATATCAATTCCTACTACATTTGAATTTCCATTTTTAATTTTTTGTAATATTTCTGGAAATAACATATGAATAGTATTTGCAAACTTTAAATATTCAGTTCCATAATATTCACCAGTTAAATTATTACATTTTTGACATAAAGAATATATCCCCATTCCTCTTTGCTTTGGAGTATATTTTAATCCATTTGTTTCCCATGGCATTCTAGTTTCGTCTGTAATCAACTTTAATATTTCATCACCTTCAATAGATCGAGCTCTTGTATTATTAAAAGCTTTCTTTGGTGGTATGAGGGAATTTTATCGAGTAGAAATATAGATTACTCTATATAGCCCTCACAAAACCGTACGTGCGGCTTTTCCGCATACGGCTTTTAGTAATATAATTCATCATATAGCATATATATTTACCTTAATTTTAGGCTTAGGAAATTGGAACACTTTTAACATTTGGTTAAATTCTTCCCATGTATAACTTTTCCTTTGACTTCTTCTGTTTAGCCATTTAAATAGAATTTTAATGACTTCATGGGTGTACTTAACTAATGCTTGACTATTATCAGTTATTCCAAAATAGTTATAGTGTCCTACTAGTTTTCTCTTTGTTGTTTCAACTATTTCTTTTACTGTTTTATTTCTATTGTTCTTAGCCCAAGTGTTATACTCTTGTAATTTCTTAGCATATTTCTTCTTAGATGTTTTGCGTTTTACTCTAAAGTACTTCTTGTTGTTGCTTTTACTGCAATAGTGAGTAAAACCTAGAAAGTCAAATGTTTCAGGTTTACCTAAACCTTTTCTTTTCCTATTTTCACTTGCAAATCTTCCAAATTCAATGAGTCTAGTTTTATCTTTTGCAAATTTTAAGCCACACTCTTTAAGCCTATCTTCCATTTGTTTATACACTTCTTCGGCAGTTGATTTATTTTGAAAACATACAACCATGTCATCTGCATAGTTGATTATTTCAATAAAATCTTTATACTTAGGTTTTATTTCTTTTTCAAACCATAGCATAAGTACATAATACATATAGATATTGGCTAATACTGGACTTAATATTGAACCTTGTGGTGTACCTAGTTCTCCTTTTATATATGTTCCGTTTTCCATGATACCTGCTTTTAGAAACCTTTTAATTAATCTTAATAGATTTCTATCTTTAATATGCATTTCTAAACCTAACATTAACTTATCATGGTCAATGTTATCAAAGAAACCCTCAATATCTGCATCTAGTATATAGTTTGTAGGTTGCTTTTCTATACAATAGTTTAGATATTTAAGAGCATCATGGCAACCTCTATTTGGTCTAAAACCAAACATATTATTAGTAAACTTAGGTTCGTATATTGCTTCCACAAGTTTCTTTACTGCTAGTTGTACTATCTTGTCTTCAAAGTTGGCAATTGCAAGACTTCTTAGTTTCCCATTTGCCTTAGGTATATTTACTCTTCTTGCTGGACTTGGTCTATAAGCTTTATTCTTTAGCTTTTCTACTAAATTATCTAGATTTTCATCTAAATTGTGAAAGTACTCGTCTTTAGTAACTTTATCAAGTCCCGTTGCTTTATTACCATCTAATTCATCAAAGCACTCTTTTAGTAGTTCCTTGTTTATTAAATGGTAAATAGCAGTAAATACCTCTTTAGGTCTTTCTTTTGCTATTTGATTTATTCTTGCTATTTTAGTTATCATTATTTAATCCCTCCTTGCATAGCGATAATGTTTCTTCTAACAAGACCTATATTACTTGAACCCCTTCCTTCCTCCATATTTATTGATATGGTATCATCAGTACTATGAGTTCATCTGACTACCTATTTCCCTTCTGATATATCTTGTCTTTTTAGGACTTGTATATATCATACCTTTCGCTCTCTTGCTTTACCATAGGCTCATTGCCATTTGGACTTAAAGGAAAAAATAGGTTCTCACTGGTCATCGTATAATCATTGTGTACCATGATTAGGTCTTAGACCCCGCAGAGTTTTAATACTACATCCCCGATATCGTAATACTAAATATTGCATTCTGTGTTTTTGACCGCATCTGCACTCTGATTTCGGATTATTTCGAGGCTCAATACTAACCCTAGTACCTAACTGTCTACGCTTAAACTAACTGTTACCAGCTTCGTTCCAAGACTCGTTACTAGTGGTGTGGGTTCACCTTACTAGACAGGATTTCCACCTGCTAAATTATACGACCTACCCAGTCGCACCAAAAATAAATCTTACAATTTGACAAAATAAAAACAACGACCTAAACTTATTAATAAATAGAAAAATACAAGGTAGGTCGTTGTTAATATGAGTATAACACAAAAATTAGAAAATGATTACAAAAATATAGTTGAAAATATAAAAAAACTTCCAAACTCTATTGAAAGAGATCTAATAATAGGATCTTTGGTAGAAGATTTAGGTAAAAGATGTATTAGTGCTGTAAGTCGTGTCATAGGTATATGTAGAGAAAAAGTAAAATCATGTTATGAAAAGTTTAAAAATGGTATACAATTAAAATTGGAATTTAGAGGAAGAAAATCTATAGTAGAAACATATCCTAATATAAAGAATGATATTGAAAGTGTTATTGAAAATTACAAAATTGCTGATTCACATTTTAAAACAGAAACTTTATTTATAAGTATGAATCCTACTGTAATTATTAAAGAGTTAATTGATAAATATGATTATCCACCTAAATTTGCTTGTTACAACTCTATTGTTAAAATACTAAAAGATATGGGATATAAATATCATAAAATTTCTAAATCTGAAGTAATTGATAAAATTCCTGAAACAGATGCTATATTTGAAAATGTTAATGACCATTTAGAATCAATTGATAATAGAAATGAAGAAGTGGCTTTCATTTCAATAGATGATAAAGCGACTAAAAAAATTGGTAACTTTAGTGATAATGGTTATTCATGGCAAAATATAAAAGCTCTTGACCATGATACTACTTTTAAATATGCTGTTAAACCATTTGGAATATTAGATTTGAAAACAAATGAAACATTTGTAACTTGTACTCCTTATAACTCAACAGCAGCATTTAAAGTAGATTGTATAGAAAAATATATTGTTAGGAAGAATAAACATCACAAATTAAAGAAGTTAGTTGTTTTTCTAGATAATGGTCCAGAAAATAGTAGTAGAAGAAAACTTTGGTTAAAGAAAATAGTAAAATTATCCATAAAATACAATTTAATAATACAACTAGTTTATTATCCACCATATCATTCAAAGTATAATAAAATTGAAAGAGTTTGGGCACATATACAAATGGAATGGCGTAGAATAACGATAGACTCATTAGATCTACTTATAGATTGTTTAAACAAAATGAAATGGAAAGGAATCGATATTAAAGGAAATTTATCTACGAATAAATATGAGAAAGGAATAAAAGTATCAGATTATGAAATGGAAACAGAAATAAATCCTCATATAATACGAGAAGAAGGGTTAGAAGCTAACTAAAATTGTAAGATTTATTTTTGAAAATTCCCTAATTATTTTTTTCTTTTTTTTTGCCAAAATTGCGGATTTTTAAAAATATATATGGTAAAATATTTATTAGGAAAAAGATGTTATATCTTTTAGAAAGGAGTATAACCATGAAAAAAAACATTAGAGTTGCTTCTCTTTTTTCAGGAATTGGTGGATTTGAACAAGGCTTTAAAAAATCAAAAATGGATTATGAACTTGTATTTGCTTCAGAAATTGATAAGTATGCAACTATGACATTTAGTTATAATTTTTCAATCAATAATATGCATGGAGATATTAAAGCAATAAATGAAAATGACATTCCAGATCATGATTTACTTTGTGGTGGATTTCCTTGTCAATCATTCTCAGTAGCTGGTAAACAAAAAGGTTTCAATGATATTAGAGGAACACTATTCTTTGATGTTGTAAGAATAATAAAAACTAAAAAACCTAAATATTTATTTTTGGAAAATGTTAAAAATTTAATAAGCCATGATAATGGGAATACGATAAAAACAATCTTAAAGAATGTTTCAGATTGTGGTTATACTTTTGATATAACTATAATTAATTCAAATGAAGCTGGTGTTCCTCAAAATAGAGAAAGAACATATATTGTTGGTATATTAAATTATAGAGTTGAAAAATTTGTGGATGATAAAAGAAACTCTACAATTACTTCCATTAAAAAATGGGCAAACGAAAATAAACTAAAGACAATGAACTTTTTTAATACAATTGAAATGCACAATAAAAAAACATATATAAAAAATATATTGGAAGAAAACGTTGATAAAAAATATTATTTAAATTCAGATAAAGTTAAAAAATACATAAATGGATTAGATAAGAATGAATTTTCTAAAAAAACTGATAATAAAATAATTAAAGAATTCACTCTTCCAAGAGATGTTCATAATGATTTAGATAGACAAAGAAGAGTTTATTCAGTTTATGGAATATCTCCAACACTTCTTGCCAGATCTGATAGTCCGAAGATTATTTTTGAAGAGAATAATACATATTACATTAGAAAATTAACACCTCTAGAGACATTAAGAATTCAGGGATTTGATAATAAATTTACAGATAATATTCAAAAAAATGGTATGAGTGACACTCAATTATATAAGCAATCTGGTAATGCAGTAAGTCCACCTGTCATTACAGAAATAATAAATAATTTAATGGAGTTTACAAATGAGTAAGAAAATAAAATTTATAGATTTATTTTGTGGACTTGGTGGATTTAGATTAGCTTTAGAAAAACAAAAATGCAAATGCGTTTTTAGTTCTGATATAGATGAAGCTGTTTCTAAAGTTTATGAAAATAATTTTGGTGAATATCCTAGTGGAGATATTACAAAAATAGATGCAAAAGATATTCCAGACTTTGATATTTTATGTGGTGGATTTCCATGTCAATCATTTTCAATAGCTGGTAAAAGATTAGGTTTTGAAGATACAAGAGGAACAATGTTTTTTGAAGTAGCTAGAATATTGAGAGAAAGACAACCTAAAGCATTTATTTTGGAAAATGTTAAAGGATTAACAAATCATGATAAAGGTAAAACTTTAGATGTAATTTTAAATACATTAAAAGAGTTAGGTTATGATTATGTTTATAAAGTATTAAATTCTAGTAATTATGGAATCCCTCAAAGTAGAGAGCGTTGGTATTGTGTTGGTGTAAGAAAAGATTTAAATATTAAATTAAATATTGATGATATTTTCCCACCTGAACAACTATTGCTATATTCTTATGATGATGTAATTGATTCAAATAATACTTATAAAGATTATATTATTAGTGAAACTTGTAAAAAAAATATTGACTCATATATTGATAAAGTTAAAGATAAAACATCCAAATACACTTTAGCATATGAAATACGACCTTCAAGATGTCAATTTAGGGCAAATGGTATTTCACCTTGTCTTACAGCAAAAATGGGTACTGGAGGAAATAATGTTCCAGTGGTTGTAGAACTAAATAGAAAATTAACTGAAAAAGAATGTTTGAAACTCATGGGATACCCAGATAGTTATAAAATTGGTACTGGTGCTCAAGCATATAAACAAATTGGAAATAGTGTTATTGTTCCAATACTAGAATATATTTCAAAGCAATTAGTTGAATTACTTAAAAAAAAATGAAACTACTCAATAGTTTCATTTTTTGGTTTTAAAACAATAGTGAAATCACCATGACTTCTCCCAGAACCAGTTGTAACACTAAAAGGAACATAGTTAAGTCTTTGAATTCTTCCACCTTTATAAAAATAACTTGCTGAATATGGTTCATTATATATATGATAACCATTAAAAATAATTTCTTTCATGTGTTTATCATTATCAATAATTTCTGCTATCCTTTTATTTGAAAATTCTTTTAATTCTTTATAAATTTTCAATTGCTCAATTAAATTAATATTATCATTTAACTTATTTAAATCAGGAATTTCATTTTTATATTTATTAATTACATTTTGTTTGGTTGTCTTCCATCCACTAAATACTGATTCGTTCTTTTCAATTTCTTCTTCTCTTAAACAATATATACTTGCTCCAGCGCCTAATTCATATTCTCCAAATAATGTTTTGAAACTTTCCGGTGTAAGTTTTAATATTTGAAATCTAGACGAATCAGACATTTTTACTGATACTCCACTATAATCTAAAGCAGAATAATTAATGCTTTTTTCATTTAGCATTTCTTCATCTAAATAAAAGTCATTATCAAATAATAGTTCATTTATCAATTGATCTTTTGAATTAATTAAATATGTATCAGCCCTTGTCATTACTGTCTGATTAGATAATTTAGAATACTGTTTTGTAGTAACTCTAACCATATAAACATCATTTAATTCTTTTATATCTAAATCTTTAATGTAGAAGTCAAAATCTTGATTATTCTTTTCAGAATTAAACCTTTTTACAAAATCAATTTCTGCTAAATCACCAGAATGAGTACCTCTATTCATTTTCAACACGTTCCTTTTCAATAATTAATAAGTCTCTTTCAAGTGAACCCCATTTGACTTGCATAACATTTCTTCTATTTTCAGTATTAGGATTAAAGTTTAAACATCTATTCCATATTTGATATGTAAGTGGTCCGAAATGTATTGAGTTAATAGCAAATTTATTATTAAGCATATATTTAATTATTTCATCTTTAGTTGCCCAGTGTCCTTCATTAATAGTTCCATAATAGACAACATCAGCTTCATCAAATTTATCACTTTTTCCTTTAAATAATACTCTAGTAATTAATTTAGTTAAAGGTTCTCTTTTATTTAATTCACTATTAATCAAATCTATTTCTTTTTGATGCTCTGCTTTATATTCTGCACTTGAAACTCTAATTTTGCCAGAACCATCAGTAGTACCATCAGCCCAATGATATTTTAATAACTCAATTTTAGCTTCTTCTGAAATATCTAATGTAGTTAAAAAATCCATAAATAAATCTATATCTTCTTGATGTACAGAATTTCCACTGCCTTTTTTTATACTTACATTTTTTCTTTTATTATTTATTTCGATTATAATATCAGGCTTTTGTCCAACTATACCACTATAACATTTAATTTTGTCATTATTATTTACTTGTGGAAATAAAAATGAAATAAACTTCTTTAAATTATCATTAAGTTCTGCATAAAGTTTATTTGATAATGCACTTATCAAATCTGTTTCATTTTGAAACCCAGATGTATTACTACCCATAACTTCACACGTCGAGTAGACAAATCTCGACTCCTCCTTTCTTATTTAACGTGAAAGGCTAGTCT
>CAMMMG010000025.1 GCA_946497925.1 uncultured Mycoplasmatota bacterium | reverse complement strand
ATAAAATGATATTTCTTAATCATATCTTCATCAAGAGGATTATCTAATGTATCTAGCATATATTTAAATAATGTAAAATGATTTTTAGTTTCTGTAGCATCTTTTAAAACAATTACTTTATCATTACTCGCTAAAATCGTTCCAGTATCAAAAATACTTGCAGTCTCATCAGGAGTTATAGTAGAGCCCTCCATATGATTAGTATTATATGCAAAATCAATTTGTGTTTTATGATATAAATTACCTTTCAAATTTATTTTTCTCTGTTCTATTAAAGCTTTTTTAACATCACTTACCTGCATAAATAAACCTCCTAAACACTTCACTATTTATAGTTATATTTTACCAAATTTATAAAGAAAAGTCTTTAATTCTAGTAATTAAATTAATCTTTTAAAATTTATCTTTATAATAGTTTCTATAATTTTCCTTATATTATATCATTTCACTTATAATCTTTATATCCTTTTATTTTATAATCATTACATTTTATATAAATTTTATAATCTATACCACAATCATCCGCTGCAAATGTTTTAGCATACCCATCACAATAAGATTTTCCATCTATATCTAACATATCTTCTTTTTTTAAGTATCCATTAGAAATTAAGTTATCAGCTGTTATAGTAATTTCTTTAGTAATATTCTCTTCGCAGTGCTTTTTACTGTTACCAGTAGCATCCAATTCCCATATTACAGCTTTTTCAAATGCTTCTTTTATCTCATTATATCTTTCTTTTTCTTTAGTATTATTAAATATATAAATACTTAATATTATAATAACAATTACAATAAATATAATTAAAATCACTAGCTTTTTCTTCATAATATTTGCCTTTCATATTTATAACTATTATAACACACTAACTCTTATTTAAATCTTCACTAAGTTTACTAGGAACACTCCTTGGCCCTCTTATGGCTCTAACACCATAATCATTTAACTTCTTAAAAGTAAATTCATCATTCTTATATCGCTTTAATAATTTTATTTTCATAACTTTTCTCATTGATACGTTCTTATCAGCATATGGATAAGGTATATTAACTCGGGTTACACTACATTTAAACATAATACACGAATAAGGATCTGCTATATATAAATAGATAGTATCTCCTACCAAAATATTACTAGACTATTTCCAGATAATAGTATCAGTCTCATTAAAAGCATTAACAATATCATAATATTTAGGATTAGCAGGAACAAGCCATTCCTTTTTTCGATTAGATAGCTCATAACTAATATCTATAAGCCTCATAACCTCTTCATTAGATAAAGTACCATCTAAAATAACACTAACCCAACTTTTCTTGCTCATATGATATGCAGGATAAATACCATATTTTTTCAAATAAGTATCTACTAAATCATCTAACTTTACATTTATAACTTCTACTTCTCCATTTTCTTTAGAATTAAGCTTACTTTTATCAATATTCATAATAAGGCCGAACCATTTATTACTATTTTCATTTCTAAAAACACCAAAATTAGGACTATCTTCCCACAAGAATTCAGGTAAAACATTATATTTTTTTTTAATTAAATTACTAACTTCATTAGACTGTTGATAAATAAAATATTCTTTAGTAAAACAATTATAAGCGATATCTTCTAACACTTTAAGGAATTCCTCTTTTACTCTATTAACAAAGTCTCCTTTAACATTTTCAAGTCGAAAGTTAGTATATTCATAATCTCCATCAAGGTCAAAAACTCTACCTTCAACTTTACCCTTACTATCAATAGTAATATCGACTCTAAAACTATTATCCATAATTAACTTAGAATACTTATAAGTATTATTCTCTTTAACAAAACCATAAGGAATTAATTTATTTTTATCTAGTTTTCTCTTTTTAAATACTTCATCTTCTAACACAGTTACTACTCCTCCTAATAAAATTATTATATAACAAAAAAGCTCTAAGTAAAACCTAGACCTTTATTAACTTATTTCTTAAAAACAAATTGTTCAACTCTCATATGAAGATTATACTTATCTCTTAACTTAGCAATTTCTTCCATCATTTCTGTTTTATGGTGTTTATCTAAAGCTTCTTCATTTTCCCATCTATCTATTAATAGAACAGTTTCTTCATCATCCATAGGAAAGAAATATTCATATTTTAAATTACCTTCTTCATTTCTTATTCTATCAACAAGACCAATTTCTACCATTTCTTTTGCAAAAGCTCTAGCACTACCATTTTTACCTGTATAATATATATTTATTGTTAAACTCATCTTTATTCCTCCTTCAAATCTGTATAATACATAATTTCTTTTTAAAATTTGAAACTACCATATGTTGTTATTATTTTCACCATTATTTATTATCTTGTAAAAGCCAATCTACTACATTTATTTTAGTTATTCCATCATAATCTGACTCTAAATCCATATCCAAAGTTAATAAATATTTAGGATAATGATCACCAGTCTTTTGTAATGATCGTAATTCTCTTTCTAACACTTTCTCATCCCGAACTGTTAAAGCTACTTGAAAATATTTTAAGCCATCACGAGATTCAGCGACAAAGTCAACTTCTAAATCATCAACTTTACCAACATATACTCTATAACCTCTTCTTAATAGTTCAAGATATACTATATTTTCAAGAATATGTCCCATATCACTATCTGCTTTCTTACCTAATAAATAACTTCTTAATCCTTGATCTACTACATAATATTTATAATCTCTAGCTAGTAAGTTTTTACCTTTAACATCAAACCTTTCAACTTTATATATTAAAAAGCTCTCTACAAAAGCAGTTATATACTTTTCAACAGTATGATTACTAGTACTCATCCCTTTACTAGTTAAAGTATCACTTATTTTTTTAGTTGATATAGGACTGCCAATACTATCAAAAATAAATTTTAAAACACTTTCTAAAAGCATTTTATCATTAATATTATTTCTAGCCATAATATCTTTATAAACGATAGTAGAAAAAATTCCATCTAAATATTTATCTAAATCATTAGGATTAGATTTTAAAATACTAATATTTCCTGGCATACCACCATTTTTCATATAATTTAAAAATAATTGTTGATAATTATTATCATCAAAAGCAGATACATACTCTTTAAATGATAATGGTAACATTTTAATTTCTATATATCTTCCTGATAATAAAGTCGCAAGTTCTCCTGATAATAAATAAGCATTAGAACCAGTAATATATACATCTATATTCTTCTTTATATATAAACTATCAACAGCTTTTTGAAACATAGGTACATTTTGAACTTCATCCAAAAAGACATAATATTTCTTTTTAGAATCTATTTTCTCTTTTATATAATCATATAGTTGTTTATAGTCTTCGAAATTATAATCAGCATCTTCTAAATTTATAGATATTATTTGTTCATTACTAATACCAGTACTCTTTAAATAATCTATAAATAATTGAAACAAAGTAGATTTACCACATCTTCTTATACCGGTTATAACTTTTATTAAATCTTTATCTTTCCATCTTTTTAATTCTTCAAGATATTCTGTTCTTTCTATCATAGCTTTCACCTCTACTATGAGTATATATTAAAAAAAGTACAAAGTCAAGTTATGGAAATATTATTCCAAAACTCTTATATTTTATTATCTTCTGGAACTTGCATTTTGAATAAAACTATATCTTAAACATAATAAATAATTTCTTTATTTAAAGATTTAGCATACTCTATTTCACTTTTAGTGCTATTACCAATATAACCATCTACATTAACAACAAGTATAGCATCTGATAATTTTATTTTTTCTTTATGCATTTTATCAATCATTAAAACTTCTTCTTTGCTATAATCATCTTTATTAGGTCTTGATAATTCATTAGGCATCAAAACACAATTACCTTCTAAAGTTAATTTTTCTGCTATATCTATCATCTCTTTTTTGAATTTATAACTACCACATATTGTTATTACTTTCATATTTACTCACAACTGCCTCCATTATCTTCAAAATACTTTTCTATATTTTCTACACTATGTTCTATATTAGCATAATCTGTAATATCTTTTAAATATATTCTCATATCTTTATTACACTCCATACATTCAAAATAATTATCTTCTCCAATTGTAATCAAATAATTATTATCTCCAATAGAACAATTTAAATCAGCAGATATTATCTCTGTCGTTGTCCTTTGCTCATTAGGAAAAACAGTAAATAAAATTAATGCAATGATAAAAAGTATTACATATATTATTGATAAGATTCCTATTACTTTTAAAATTTTAATTATAATACCTGCTAACTTTTCAGTATTACTAACTTTAGCTTCTAAAACATTTTTAATATCATTATCAGTTAATTCATCTAAACTAACATTAAATACTTTAGATAATTCTTTCGCTTGTTTAATATCAGGAGCTGTCTCACCTAACTCCCATTTAGATATTGTTTGCCTACTAACTCCTATCTTTTCTGCTAATGCTTCTTGAGAAAGATTATTTTTCTTTCTTAACTCTAATATTTTATTTCCTATTTCCATTTTTTCACCTCAGTTAAAAGTATATAATCTTAAGACTTTTTAATCTAGCAATATATAATGGAAGTTATGCTAATTTTCTTAACATTAAAATAATTAATCTATTTTTTATCTTTCCACTCGTGATAAAGAATATCTTTTAAAACTAACATACTATCTTGTTTATTATAACCATACTCACTAGATAAACTATCAAGCATCATCCTAATTCCTTTAGCATATTTAGATATATCTACCTCTTTTTGATATGTTACTAATACTTTATATTTCTTACCCCAAGCATTTGTCCAATTAATTTTTGATTCTTTCTCTTCATCAGTATTTTTAATAATTTCTTCTATTTCTTTTAAATCCACATCAAACTCTATTAACTCATCTAAAGATAAATTATATAATTTTGAAAGTTTTTTTGACTGATAGATATCTGGAATAGTTTCATTGGTTTCCCATTTTGAAATAGTTTGCCTACTAACCCCTAATTTTTCTGCAACTACTTCTTGTGATAAGCTTGCCTTCTTTCTTGCCTCAAACAAATTATTTCCTAAACTCACTTTATCTACCTCCAAATTAAGTGTACTACTTTAAACTATCTTTTTCTATCAACAACACTTTACATTTTTGCTAGTTTTCTTAACACACCAAGCATATATACTAAAAAATAAAGGAATCTATATCAAAATTAGAAAATTCCCTTATTATACTTAAATTGCCCATAAAGTAGAAAAACTAGACCAACGATAACTCCTACTAAAGTAATAAGCCATAGACTTTCAATATCAAAAATCATTTGTAAAATAGCTGTTATAGTTAAACTAACTCCAATTATTATTGTTCCAAGCCCCATTGCTTCTCCATATTTCTTAGAATTTTCTTTTGTAATTCTTGTTCTATTATACCAATGAATAGAAGAAATATTACCTTTATAATTTAAAATTCCTAAAACTATAATACATATACCAAAAATTATCATAAATATATATTCCATAATTTTAACCTCTCTTTACCATTACTACTTATAATTATTTATTATTCTTTTTTTATCTTTTTAAACACTAAAATTGCTTTTGCAGTTCCTGTAATTGACATAGTAACTAGTTCAAAACCAGCTTGTAACATTTCATTAGCTTTTTCCTCTACTTTTTGTGCCATTTCATTAGCTTTTGGAGAATATTCTATAACAACTGTTTTATACATTTTTTATTTCACCTTTCCTCTTTTTTATTTTTGATACTACTATTGGAGATATAAATGTGGTAATGACAACTAAAATCCATAGATTACCTGTTAAAAAGTTATATGAACCTAATAAATCTTTGATTCCTCCACCTTCACTAATATACATAAATAAATCAAATAGATTCGTTAAAATAAACCAAATTATTCCAAAGATAAAATAATCTGTTTGTTTACAATTTTTGATTTTTGGTATTAATAAGTATGCTACTACAAATATACCTATACTAAGAATAATTCCACTTAATGGTAGTGCAATATCTCCTAATTTAACCAATATATTTTCTCTTAATCCACCATTCATAATTGCTAATGGAATAATTAAAAACCATATTCCTATTGCTTGAATATATTTACTCATAATAATCACCTTGTAATTTATAATTCTCTTAATTTTAAAAAATTATCTATGTTTATTTAGTATATTCTCTAAATTATATGTATAGAATACTTCTTTATATCCTACACCAAATTTAACGAAATCTTTTTCATATTTTGATAATTTACCACCCCATGATTCATATACTTTTCTAGCTTTTATATTATCTTTTAAAACTCCAATTACATATTTTGAGGCACCATTTTCCATTGCTCATTGTTCAAATATATTTTTAAATGAGCTCCCAATTCCACAACCTTGAAATTTTGGATCAACATAGAGTGCAATTAAATCAGCATAATCAGAATTAAAATGTTCATATGATGAATTAATACATCCACGCATTATTCCTATTATTTCATTATTATATTCAGCAACATATGCTATATTTTTGTTATCATTTTTTATATTATCGGTAAATGTTTTTACTTTCTCATCTACTCGGTTATCTTTTTCTATGAATACTTCTTTTGGAAATATATGATTATATGCATCTCTCCATACTTTGTTTACTAAAATAAACCAATTCTTAGCATCTTCTGGTTTTACTTTTCTTATCTTTAATAGTTTTCTATCCATATTTTAGCCACCTCTCAAACTACTATTTAATAATTATTTAGTTTATATACATTTATAACTATATTTTTCTTCTCCTTAAAAATTTACTATTTATTAAATATATTTACTTGCTTCCCTCACACTTAAACTACTCATTTTATCTTTATATTTATTTATAAACTCTCTTACCCATTCAGGATTAGTTTTAGAATAATCTCTTAAAGCCCAACCTATCGCTTTATTAATAAAGAATTCATCACTACCAAAATTATTAACTAATATTTTTTCTAATAGTATGGTATTAGTTTTATCTTTTCTACATAATTGATGATCTATCGCTATTCTTCTTACCCAAAAGTCATTATCACAAGACCATTCTAGCATTAAATCATCAACTCTACTATCTCTTAGTCCTATCTCACCAATAACTCTATCTAAAAAATCAATTGTATCCCACCACTGTTTTGTTTTTATATACTTTTCTATTTTAGGGATATCATCATAAGTTAAAAAGTTATTCATTGCAATTAAATAATCAGATACTAAATATTGGAATTCTCTATGTGAATATCCGTAACATTTATCAAGAAAGTCCCAGTCAACTTTTTTACCTTTCTTCTCTTCTTTAACAAAATTTTTATATATTTTCTTTCTTTTTGGAGTAGGAATACCATAAAACTCAAATAAGTTTCTCATATATTTTGCCATGGCAATAGCATTTTCTTTATCTTCATTTTGTTCAAATAATTTTTTTATTTCTAAATACTTATCCATCATAATCCCACTTTCAAATTAATTTAATTATTATCAACATCATTATTAATATAATTATCAAAATATCTAAACATATCAGTCATTATATTCTTACCTATTTC
The DNA here is from genome assembly GCA_946497925.1 of uncultured Mycoplasmatota bacterium. Lineage (GTDB taxonomy): Bacteria > Bacillota_I > Bacilli_A > RF39 > UBA660 > Onthousia. Next base: position 7,866 of record CAMMMG010000025.1, on the reverse strand, counting down.
ATTTGTTTTATTATAATCCATAACAATACTATATATCTCATCTTGTGTCATAGTTTGAAAAAGATATCTTACAGCAAGATAAGATAATTTATATAAATCATAATTATCATTTCTAAAATCATTCCCGTGTTTTATACCTTTTAATTCTGGAATATACTTTGTTTCTTTTTTTACTTTATTATAAAACTTAACAAATTCATTAAAGTCTTGTTCTAAATAATCATATTCTCCTGATAAATTTTGAGCTAGTCCCTCATCAAACCAAACAACTCTGAAATTAGAACTTCCACTAACACAATTATTAAGATAAATAATATGAACGAGTTCGTGAATTGGAGTAGATATTCTTCTTCTATAAACTTTATCAGAAATATATTTAGCTTTACAGTCTTTTAAGACATAAACACCTTTGTCATCTTTTCTTAATTCAATAAATTGATTACACATACCTTTGTCATAAGTACCTACTGCATAATCAGGTAATGTATTATTCCCACCTCTTAAATCATTTATAACAAAATTTCTAAACTTATCTATCTCATCAAATAAATTTATTTGATATTTACCATAACTTTTTAAATGATAAAAGTTAAATACTTTCTCACATTGTTTATAAAAATAATTGACAATATCATCTACAATAAACTTTAAACTGTCTGGTGCACATATTTTTAATTTATCATCCTCATATTGTATTTTTTCTACCATAACTTCTCCTATATATTGTCTTTCTATATAATGCAGATTCATTAAAACTTAACTTAATTATACCATCTTTATTAAAATAAGAATAGTAATATCAATAAAAAAGACTGGCAGTGCTTATATGACTGAGTTAAAAAACAACTCTTATATTCAATAACTTGAATAAATCATATAAGGCTTATATGCCAGTACTTTTTAATGTAACCATAATATCATTATTTTATGCATAAGTCAAAATTATCTATTTCAATATTTTAGAAAATAACTAAAATTTTTTTCTTAATCTATCTTATAAATATAATTATCTTTTCTTGGCTTTTCTTTCGCTTCCATATCAGGATAGCCTAATATACAGTTACCTATTCCTTCATAGTCTCCAGTAATTCCTAAAGACTTTAATATTTCTTTTCCCTCTTCTGTTTCAAATTCCTCTTTTGCTCGATGTATCCAACAACTTCCAAGTCCTAAAGAACTTGCTGCTAGCATCATATTTTCCATAACTAGGCTACCATCGTAAATATATGTAGGAACTGACTTATCTGCTAGCACTACAAGAACAACAGGTGCCCCATAAAAAGGATCAATATCAACTCCCATAATCTTAGCATTTAATTTAGATAGCTTATCTCTAACTTCTTTATTAGTAATAGCAATTATTATAGGAGATTGTCTGTTCATACCAGATGGTGCATAAGTACCCGCTTTTAATACTTCATCAATTAATTCAGTAGGAACCATATCACTTTTATATTTTTTTATACTTCTTCTTTCTACTATATTTTTAATAACATCGTTCATTAATTATCCCTCCTACTTTAAGTATAACATTTTACCTAAAAGAAAAATAGTATTTTTAAATTACTATTTATCACAATAAATCTTATCTAATTCTTCTTCTATATCTTTGATAGTTTTCTTTAACTTTTCAATATCAGAGCCATCATTACTTTTATCTTTACTATCAATTTTACTAGCATCAATTGTAATTTGTTGAGAAGCATATGTTTGCATAGTAAGACCAACTAATTGTAACCAGTTCCCAATACTATCCTGCTCTTCTAAAGACAACTTTTGTGATAGTATTAATCCTATTAGAAAGGCCGATGTTGCAAAACTATTAGGTTCAATATTAAAAACTATTTTTTCCATAAGTATCACTACCTATTAAAATTATTAATCTTTATAGTATATGCAAATATTAATTTATGGATTTCTTATAAAAATAACATTCTTTATCGTGAGAATTAATAATACCTATCGCTTGTAAATAAGAATAAATAATGGTACTTCCTACGAATTTCATACCTCTTTTCTTTAGATCATTTGATATAGCATCAGATAAATCATTAGTAGTCTTATCTGTTTCACAAATTATTTTATCTTTAGTAAATACTTTTAAATAATTATAAAAACTACCATACTCATTCTTTATATCTTTAAATATATTAGCATTATTTATACTAGCTTTTATTTTTAGTTTATTTCTAATAATATCTCTATTATCTAGTAATTTATCAATCTTTTCATCACCATAGGAACAAACTTTATCTAGATTAAAGTTATCATAAGCTTTCCTAAAACTCTCTCTTTTATTTAAAACACATTCCCAAGATAATCCTGCTTGAAATGATTCTAATATTAACATTTCAAATAAGTATTTATCATCAAAATTAGGTACTCCCCACTCTTCATCATGATATTTAATGTATATTGGATTATTTAAATTACACCACTTACATCTTTTCATAATGCTGTTCCTTTCTTTGGAATAAATAATTTTTCCATATTAACTTTCTCATGCTTTAATAAATAAACTTTCTTATCAATACCACCTGCATAACCAGTTAAACTACCATTAGATCCTACTACTCTATGACACGGTATAATTATGGAAATAGGATTATGACTAACTGCACCTCCTATCGCTTGACTAGACATCTTTTTAAGATTTTTTTGTTTAGCGATAGTATCTGCAATATCTTTATATGTAATAACTTCTCCATAAGGTATTTCACAAAGTATTTTCCAAACACTTTTTCTAAAATCACTACCTAAAGGATTTAAATCAAGTTCATTTATACTAGGATTTTCTCCCTTAAAATATCTATCTAGCCACTTTTTAGTCTTAATTAATATTTCTGTATCTTCCTCTTTAATTTCATCTTTTAAGCAAGAAAAATAATATTTCTGTCCTTCTATCCATAAACCTATTAGTTTATTGTTTTGGGAAGCTAGTAAGATATCTCCTATTGGAGATTTATAATGAGTAGTATAAATCACTTGAATCACTCCTTTACATAATCTATCTTTTTTAAACCATCTATAGTTAATAAATATAAACTATCAACTACTTCTTCTATATATTTCCTATCGTGTGAAACACTTATTATTGTACCACTAAACTCTCTCAAAACCTTTCTAATAACAGGATTAGATAAAGGACTTACATTTCTAGTAGGTTCATCTAATACCAAAACATTACACTTATCAAGAACTAATTTCATTAAAAACAACTTAGCTTTTGTTCCATTACTTAAATCTTTTATCTTTCCTGTCATTTCTTCTCTTGTAAATTTCATATTTCCTAAGTACATCCTCGCTCTAGTTATATCATCTTTATAATTACTTGGAGCGATAAAATCTAAAACATATTCATAATTATTTAATACATCATCATAGTTTTGGGGCATATAACCTACTTTAATATCTTCTCTTGACTTTAGCTGTTCATAAATAATTTTTATTAAAGTAGATTTACCTACTCCATTTTTACCTACAATACATAAATGAATATTACCTACTACTTCCAATTTAATATTTTTAGATAAAACTTTATTATCAATCTTCAACTCTTTTAAATCTAAATTAAGAACTACTTTTGTCTTTGGAACTTGCACATCTTCAAAAAAGAAATTAATACCTTCTTCTACATCAGGTAATTCCGTAAGAGTAGTATCATCTAACTTTCTCTCTTGTGATTTTAAAGAATGCATCTTCTTTTTTAATAATCTTGCCCCATGAGGATCACTTCTTGAAATAGTATTTTGTTGATACTCTACTTTTTGCATAACTTGTCTTAATTTTTCTTGTTTCTTAATAAAATTTCTTTTCTCATTTTTTGCTATTTGTCTTTGTTTATCTATCATCCTAAGTCTTTTAGAAACATAAGTATCATAATCAATCTTTAAAAGAGTATATCTACAATCTGTTTTCCCTTTTATCTGCTCTAAATGTAATATCATATTAGCAGTATTAGAGAGTAGACTCTCATCATGAGAAACATAAACAATAGGTTTTGAGGTACTATTAATAAATTTCTCTAACCACTCTAAAGTTTCTATATCTAAATCATTAGTAGGCTCATCTAAAAATAAAATATCAAATTTTTCTAGTAATAATTTTAATATATTTACTTTTACTTTCTCTCCACCTGATAAAGACATTATTCTTTGTTCTAATATTTCATCTTCTAAATTAAATAGTTCTAAATACTTATAAAGTTCACTTATTTTATTATAATAGTCTTCTTCACTACTAAATAGATAATCATATACTTTCTTATTTAAATTATCTTCACTAATTACTTGTTCTAAATATCCAATTCTATTCCCTTTTAAATTAATAGTCCCTTCTGTCTCTCCATAATCACACATAGAAAGAATAGTTTTAAGTAACGTAGATTTACCATTACCTTCTTCACCAATAATTGCTAACTTATCTCCTTTATTTAAAGTTAAAGATAAGTCTTTAATTATATATCTACCATTTACTAATATAGTTAAGTTTCTTATTTCTAACATTATGCCTTCCTTTCTGGCATAATCAAAGTTTATGCCTAACTTATTTAGCAATTATTCTCAATTTTCTCACCTCCGAATTACTGTTTTAATATCTTTATTAGGCAATATTAATTTTTTTATTGTACTTTCATAAAAAGCCTTTCCATTTCTTCTATTTTATCACGAAATATTTTTATTTAACAATTATATTTACAAACTCTTGTAATTTAAATTAAGGTAAAATTAAAAGATTAGAGTTTACTTTCTAATCTTACTTTTTTAACTGTCATTTATAGAGCTGACTTCACTCACTTTTTTAGCTACCATTTATAGAGCTGGCTTCACTCACTTTTTTAATTGCCATTTGAGGCTGGCTTCACCTACTTTTTTATTACTACTATTAGAATTAATATATATAACTAACATAACTTAACAATTATGTTTTTAAGATTAATTATTAATATTTTTTATTCCCACTTCTGGTATCATTACATCAGAAGGTGTATCAATTATAAACTCAATTAGTCTAGCAACTTCTTTTGTATCAAGACCATTATCCATATTTTTTTGAATATTCATTTTCTTAAACATATTTGTTTTCATCATACCTGGCATAACATTAGTCACTCTTATCCCATATTTTGCAACTTCATCCTGTAACGACTTTGAGAAGCCAGTTACTCCCCACTTTGTAGCATTATACACAACTCTTTCAGCTTTATGATTTATTCCTGCCTGTGAATTAATATTGATTATTAATCCTTCTTTATTATTCTTCATAATTGGAATCACTGCTTTAGAACAATTAATAACCCCAAGTAAATTAACATCAACAACTGAATTGATTCTATCACTATCATTTAACTCTAATTCTTCTTGAATCCAAAGCCCAGCATTATTAATTAATACATCTATTCTTCCAAAATTATCTATAATTTTCTTAATACTTTTTTCTACTAATTTATAATTACTCACATCACAAACTTCATAATTACAGTTATTACTATTAGCAACCTCAATTAATTTTTGTTCATTAGTTGCTAAAATTATTACATCATTTTCTTGAGAAAGCGATTCAGTTAATGTTCTTCCTAAACCATCACTTCCACCTGTTATTACTATTACTTTTCCCATCAGAGTTCCTCCTCACAAAATACTATCTTTCTAACAAATTAAAATTTATTGTAGCATTTATATACATTATGCTATCTCTAAATCATCTATAACTTACAGTACAAATACCACTACAATTATATCATTTATTAAATATATTTAAAACAAAAAGTAGTTACTATTAACAATATTACTCATCAACTATTTCATACCCTAGTTTTTCATAAGTATTTTTTCTTTTTAAAAACATATTTCTTGTCTTAGCAAAGTTATCATCAACGTAATCATATATTAATATCTCTTTTTTATTTTCATTTTTTCTATGAAGTCTTCCTGCATATTGCATAACTCTAGTCTTACCTGATATTGGCATAGTAAGAAATAAAACGTCTAATTTATCATCATCAAATCCTTCTCCTATATATGAACCTGTAGAAATTATAATTTTATTACTATTATTTAAAGTTATTTCATCATTTAATTCTTTATACTTTTTAAGAACTTTCTTACCTATACCTCCATAATATTTAAAAATATTATTAGTATACTTACTTAATTTATCATAAATATAATCTAAATGCTCTAATCTTTCCGTTAATACTAAAATATTCTTACCATTATCATACTCTTTTTTAATATCTTTAATTATCTTTTCACTTCTTAAAATATCTTTGGCAATAAAATCATTTATTTCATTTAATTCATAATTATCTATCTTAGGGTCAGTAAAATTCAAATGACTTTTTCTAACAATTACTTTCATAGGTATATTTAACTCTTTATTGAATTTTAAAGTATCTACCTTATACCTAATATCACCACATTGCATTTTTATAATAGGAGTATGACCATTTTCTCTTTCTGGTGTTGCAGATATTCCATAGACATATTTAGCATTACCAGTATTTATCGCTTGTTCAAAAGTATAAGCAGCGGTATGATGACATTCATCTATAATAATCATTCCATAATTTTTAGCAATATCTAAAACATCACCATTATTCCATAAAGATTTTATACTAGCAACATCTATTATATTAGTAATATTTTTCTTCTTACCACTTATCTCTCCTACTTCATCTATGTCAAGAAACTCTTTAATTCTATCTTTCCACTGTTCAAGTAATTGAAGTTTATTAACAAGTATTAAAGTATTTACTTTTCTTTCTTCTATTAATTTACAACCTATAACTGTTTTTCCAAATCCCGTTGGTGCACAGAGTATTCCATTATCATATTTAAGAAGTTTTTCTAAAGCAAGTTGTTGTTCTTCTCTTAATTTACCATTAAAGCTAACTGTAATTTTTTTACCTTTACTTCTTTTATCAGTTTTAATTATCTTTATATTATTAGCTTTACAAAGGTTTTCTAAATATTCATAAGTACCCCTAGGTAATTTTAAATACTTATCGTCCTCTTTACTACAGTCAATTACCATAGGTATATTATAAACAGACATTCTTAATCTCTGCTTTTTATAAAACTCTGGATTAGCGAAAGTAGCAAGCCTTCTAAAACTATTTTTTACAATTGAATCTAATCCTGCTTTATCAATATAGACCATATCATTTAATATTACTTTTATACTTTTAGGATAGTTTATTTTATTTTTACTTTTAGTTAAAACTTCTTTATTCATATTAACTATCTCATGTCCTATATCTATAGTTTCATTACTTAATTTTTCTATTGTTTCAAGTACTTCTCTCTCCTTTAATTTATGAATAGATTTTAAATACTCTAGTTGATTTTTCACTTTCATAAAGTTTCTATCTATAAATATTGTATTACCATATTTAGAAGGTTCATTTTGAAAAGGTAAAGCTATTAAATTACCATAACCTCCTTTAGGTAGGGTATCTTGATTAGGAAACATTCTATCAAAAGAAGATATAGATAAATTACTTATTTCCATAGTCTTAGATAATAATAAACTTCCTAATTTTCTTGCTATTATTGCTTTTATATTAGTAGAAAAGAAAATCCATATATGTATTCCATTACCTGATCTACTTCTTTCTAATATAGTAGGTATTTTATATTCATCACATACATTAAGAAATGCAAGAACTTCTTCTTTAATATCGTTATCACTATTTTTATTATCAAAATCTAAAGCTAAAAAATAGCAAGTATCATCAGTTAGTAATGGATATATACCTATAGGATTATTTTCATACATATGCTTATAAATAACTTCATCTGATAATGGTTTATTGATAGTGCTAAGATAAAAATGTAGGAAATGACTAATATAAAAATGTCAGAA
>CAMMMG010000024.1 GCA_946497925.1 uncultured Mycoplasmatota bacterium | reverse complement strand
AACTGCTGTTAATACATTTGAAGATGAGATGATGATGTAAAGTTATCATCTTTTTAATTGCTATTGTAAAAAAAAAGTGTTAAAATTTATATAAAGGTAGGGTGTTTATAGCTATGAAGGAAACCATTAAGAACAATAAAAAGATTATTATAATTGCAATCGCTATTATATTATTACTTCTAATAGGAATAGCATTTGCATATCTTACAACTACTTTACATGGAGAGAAAGAGTATTTAGTAAGAGCAGGTAGCTTAGGTTTAAGATTAGAAGAAGGTAATGAATTAACATTATCTAGTCAAATACCTTTAGAAGATAAAGACGGAATGGCTTTAGATGGCTTTAATTTCAGCTTAGTAAATGAAGGTAATATAGAGACAGATTATACTATTTATTTAGATGATATTCCATTAGATGAAGGTGAAACTAGGATGCCTGATTCTGCTATTAGATATAGCTTAACTAAAAATGATGAGGTAATAGGACCTAAGAACTTAACAACTATGGGTAGTAATCCAAATAGAAGAGTAGATTTTGGGACTATAGGAGTAGATGAGACTATTAATTATACTTTAAGAATCTGGATAGATTATGATGCAACAAGTGAAGATGCTGGAGGAAAGACCTTTAAAGGTAAATTAAGAGTCGTTGCAACACAACCAGTAGGAGAGAAAGTTAGTGAAGTAGTATTAGAAAACTTAGGTGAAAATGGAAGTACATATGATGATGACGTAGATACCTTTATAACAGGAACTGACCCTAATAACTATATCTGGTATAGTGGAAAGTTATGGAGAGCAGTTAGTGTTAATAATGAAGTAAAAACTACTAAATTAGTAACTCAATGGAATATAAGTGCAGTTACTTACTCTAGTGGTAGTACAGACTTTGAAGGAAGTTATATGGAAGATTGGTTAAATGATACAACAGTAGATGGTTTCTTAGGGAATTTAAGAGATTATGAGAATTTCATTGTAACAGATGCTAAATGGAACGCAACGTTGGATGCAACTAGCTTAGGAAGCATAACAAGACCTAGCAATAGTGGTACAATAGTAACAGATGCAGTAGGACTTTTAAATTTGTATGAATATCAGTCTAGTAATAATGGAGAAAAAAATGGTTATTTAAATAATGGACTTTATTGGTGGACCTTAACACCATATAGTACGTCTTACGTGTGGAACGTGGACAACTCTGGCTACGCGAGCTACATTAGCCCGTCCAATGCGCGCGGCGTTCGGCCATCTATAAATCTAAAATCTAGCGTTAAAATTGTAGATGGTGATGGTACAGTTTCTAATCCTTATCGCTTAAGTGGAGATAATGATACTAATCTTTCAGGAACATTGTTGTCAAGTAGGTATAGTGGAGAATACATAAGATTTGGAAATGAGGAAAATAATCTATATAGAATAGTAAGCCACGAAAATGGTAGTGGTACAAAAATAGTAAGTGCCGAACCGTTAAAGAGTTCTGGAACTTTTATAACAAGTGCATTTGGAAGTAATACAACATTTTCAAGTACAAATACAATAGGGGCATTCCTGAACGGAGACTATTTAACAAATTACGTTGATAGTACATATAGTGATATGATAGAAGATAGTACCACTTGGTATCTAGGAACAGTAGGAAGTGGCACTTCATATAAACTAGCAAAATATGCAGATGCCAATATGAGTAGTACAAATTCATCTACAACAGATGCTAAAGCAGGATTATTAAGATTTGGAGAATTAATGGCAGGACAATTTGATAGATATGGAAATAATACATACTATTGGACCTTAACACCATATAGTACGTCTTCTGTGTGGCGCGTGAACTACAATGGCTACGCGAACACCAATAGCCCGTCCGATGCGTACGGCGTTCGGCCTTCTGTAAATCTAAAATCTAACGTGCAAATAACTTCAGGAACAGGTACTAAGTCTGACCCGTTTGTTTTATCAGGGAATTAATATTATTAGGGATCCCTAATAATTTGTTCTTACTCTAGGTAGTTAGATGTCAGTAATCTAGAAAATGTATTTCCTAGATTACTGACTAATTAAATTTTGCTATAATTAGTTTAAATAAGCAACAAATTAGTTGCTTTTTCTCTTGACATAATCTATCTATTATGATACTTTATAGATAGAAGAGGCGATGTATAAAAGATGGGGAAAGGAGAATAATGAAATTTTTGAAAAAAGTATGAATTTTGTAAATTGAGAGTGTTTTTTAGGGTGAATTTTGAAAATTCAAGCAGTGAAAATTGAAAATTTACCCTCATTTTAGGACCAAATTTTCAAAATTACCTTTTTGCAATATTTTTTAGACCATGATATATAGATTGCAGAAAGGGGGAACTTTATGAATAAAGTACCTAGATTTATATCATTAATGTCTGATACTACTGCAAAAGCCTTAGTTAAAGACGACCATTACAAATGGTTTTATGAGGACTTTATTAAATTCATAACAGGTATTGACCTTAAGCCTTATACTGCTGATAATGAACTTAATACAGGAAATAAAGTTAAGGATTATAGAGCAGATACGATATTTCTTAATAAGAATAGACTGGTTAATTTAGAGTTTAATCAATTTGTTCATGCTCATACTATGATAAAAAATAGGGCTTATGCCCTTTAAATGCACAGGGTAATGGTTATTTACAAGGAGAGCAGTACTATCATAGATTTGTAACTCAAATAAATCTAAATAATAAGATAAAGAGTGACAAAGTAAAAAAATGGAATGGCAAAGATTATAAGTTAGAAGATTATAAATCTAGAGCTTATTTAAAAGATGTAAAGATAATTACAATAGATTTAGGGGAGTATAAAGGAATAGTCTATGACGGAACAAATAAATATGAAACTTACTTATCTATGTTAACAGCAAACTCTTATGAAGAGATGGAAGAGATAGTAGGTGATTTAGAAGAAGGGAGAATAATTATGGAAAAGTTAAAAGAATTAGGATTAGATGATAAATTTGGAATGTACTATGATGCAGAGATAGTGCATAAGAAAGAATTAAATTCTGCTAGAAAAGAAGGTGCTAATAATGAGAAAAAGTCTATCGCTAAGGCAATGCTAAAAGCTGGAGAAAGTATTAGTAAAGTAATGAACTATACTGGCTTAAAGAAAAAAGATATTAAAACGTTAATGTAATACCTAACAAAACTGTAATAAAATTTACAGTTTTTTTGTGATATAGTTTTATTGAAAGGAAGATTTGTATGGAAGTTTTAAAAGTTAATAATTTAAAAAAGTATTATGGTAACAATACTAATATTACTAAAGCTTTAAATAATATATCATTTACTGTTAATGATAATGAATTTGTCGCTATTATGGGAGCAAGTGGTAGTGGTAAAACTACTTTACTTAATACAATATCTACAATAGATTTTGTTACTAGTGGTAATATCATTATTAATGGAGTTGATATTACTAATTTAAAAGAAGAAGAACTATCTAACTTTAGAAAAGAGAATCTTGGTTTTGTTTTTCAAGACTTTAATTTACTAGATACTCTAACTATAAAAGAAAATTTAACTTTATTCTTTCAGTTAATAAATCTATTCCTTTATTATTATCATATTTAGAAAATTCTTTAAAAGTTAAATTATGTGAGTATATATCTATAAGAGTAGGAGGATTACCTACATAGCCTAAATTTATTTGCATTAGACGATACTTCCTTTCTTATATAGTTTTAATAATTATTGACTTTTTATACTTTTAATCTATAATATTGTTAAAAAGGAGAAATTTACTATGAAGGGAACTTTTGATAAAGAAGAAATCAAATTTTATGTAAAATTTGATAAGAGTGAATCACCTATTGAATTTGAGGCAATATATGGATTAGGTCCCACATCAACAGAAGAAACTTTAATTTTATATGCTGAAAGTAATAATAGCAAAACACATAGTATAAGTGGTTTTAATGATATATATTTTAATATTCCAGTAAAATCACCTTGTTTAACTTATGAAGATGCTATTAAATATTATTTTGAGTGGCATTACAAAGAATTTAATAGATTACAAATGACATTAGCATTGTGCTTTTTACAAAGGTATTGCATGGATTATGAAGAAGTTAAAAATGAAAAAGAAAAATATGTAAAAAAATTAGAAGATGAATATTTTAAATAAATATAGTTAACTGGTGGTATCGTTACATTTGAGCCATTATGTACTATAATATGCGGTAAATGGAGGAGAATCTATTTATGGATAAAGAAAAACTTTCTAAATTAAGAGAATATTATAAAGATGAATTAACTATAATAGGTTTTAATGATTTAGAGGTAGTATCTAATGCTAGTTCTTTTTTTAAGAAATCATTGCTAGATTATCTAAGAGATATTTTAAGAAGTGAAGAAGTAGAACCTACTATTATTGATTGTTTTTCATCTTTAATGAATAAGACCGAACATATTAATTATTATTTAAAGAGTAATTTAAGTATAGAAGAGATAAAACTATCTAATGTTTATAGTACAGTATTATCTTTAAAAAAATTCATGGTAAAAAGACACTTACCTAAAGCTTTAGGAAAAATAGGTTATTTATCTACTTTTAAAAATCTTGTTAATATGGATGATGATATTACTCATATTACTTCAGTTTTAGAAGAAGCATCTTCTCCTATAATAATTTATTCTAGTGGTTATAGTAATTTAAAAAGAGAAATAGACTTTGATGGGGTAAATCTTCCTAAAAATTATGACTATACTTTAAGTAAGATTAAGAGTAAGAAAACATTAGGTAAGGTTATAGGAGGTATAGAAAAAAACTTTTATAGTATTTTATCTATTAATGATAAAAGTGATATTTATGTATTAAATGCTCCTATTCCTAATTCTTTAGAAGAGATTAAGAATTTAGTAATATCTTTTAATGATTCTCTTTATAATTTATGTAATCAATATAATTTAAATTATATTGATAGAAATGTTACTGATAATACCTCTAAATCTTTAAGTGAAGAGATAATATCTGCTATTTATATAAATAAATTTATTACAGAAAGAAAACAAGTAAGAGAGTATAGTGATTATTCATATAACTCTAAAGGAGCTTTAGGTGTTATGGATAAGGCTCAAGGTGATTGGCGTGAAGTACAAAAGTTAGCATTAGAAAAAGAAGGGTATGAGAAAGAATATCTTTTAGAAATTGCAAGAAGTCATAAAGAAGAGTATGATGTTTTTGATAAAGTACAGAAGGTATTAACTAAGAGAAAGAAAAGATATAGTCCAAGGATAGTATAGATGAAAAACTATTTACAAAATAGTATTTATTTGATATATTCTTATTGACGTTTATGCTTAAAACTTATATTTAATTTAACTGCATATTAATTTATGCGGGTTTTCTTCGTTTTCAAAGAGCTTTACTAATTAGTGAGGAGGGATAATGTGTCTATTAGTAAAGAAGAGTTAAAAAAAGAAAAGAAGAAATTACATGAGGTTTTAGAGAAACTTGATAAAGAGATAGAAGAATCAAGTAGTGATTTATTTCTAAAAGAAGAAGAACTTATTAATTTTAGAAAACTTAATTATGAGGATAAATCATCTTTTGATAGTGCTGAGTTTAATCAAATAATGACTGCAGATGGCTTAGAAGCTTTAAGAGTACTTAGTAAAAGAAAATATTATAAGTCTTTAATTAATATTAAAGATAAACCTTATTTTGCATCATTCCTTTATAAAGATAATGAGGGTAATACTTATGATATTTATATGGCTTTAACTTATTTAAAGAATAAAAACTATGATAATATTTTATATGACTGGCGTAGTCCTATTTGTAGTTTATTTTATGATTATGAAGTGGGGCCATGTAAATATAAAGTAGATGAATTTACTCATGAAGGTAATCTTTTATCTAAAAGACAGTATATTATTGATAATAGAAAGCTTATTAGTGTTTTTGATAATTCTCTAAATATAGATGATGAACTATTACAAAAAGTAATCGCTACTACTGATAATGAAAAGATGAAAAATATTGTTAATACTATTCAAGCAGAACAGAATAAGATAATTCGTAATTTAGATGATCATAATTTAATAGTACAAGGTATCGCTGGTTCTGGTAAAACATCAGTTGCCTTACATCGTATCGCTTTCCTTTTATATCGTATTAAAAACTTAAGTTCTAATAATGTTTTAATCTTTTCTCCTAATAAGATATTTTCAGAATATATTTCTAATGTCTTACCAGAGTTAGGAGAAGCGAATACATTAGAAACTACTTTTAGTGATTATTTAAGTTATTTCTTAAAAGAATATAAAAATATAGAAAGCTTTCCTCATTTTATTAGTAAATATTATAAAGGGGATAAAAGTGATATAGAGATTATTAAATATAAACAAAGTAAAGAAATTATAAGAGATTTAGATAATTATATTAATGAGTTTTTAAAGAATTTTAAAGTTATTAATGATATAGAACTTGACAAAATAAATGAAGTTAGTAAAGATGAGTTAAATTACTTAATTAAAGATAAATATAGTAGATTTCCTTTAGTTGAGAGAATTGATGAAGCATCTAAGTATCTATCATTAAAGTATTATGGATCTCCTGGTAAGAGAAAAAGTACAATTAGAAAGTTAATTAAAGATAATATTAATGCTTCTTTAAATATTAAAGATATTTATAAAGATTTCTTCAACAGTAGTTATGCTAAATATAAATTAGATATTAAAAATACTAAAGTAATAGACTATGATGATGCCTTACTTGTATCTTACTTAAAAGGTAAACTCTTTGGCTTTCCTTACAATAATTATATTAAACAAGTAGTTATAGATGAAGCGCAAGATTATAATTATCTACAATATGTGATTATTAAAGAGATGTTTAAGAAAGCAGATTTTACAATACTAGGTGATGTTAATCAAAATATTAATCCTTATTATAAATATGAAACTCTTGAAGAGTTAAAAGAGATATTTAATGATAGTAATTATTTAGAATTATTAAAGACTTATAGATCTACGAAAGAAATAATAGAATATACTAATAAGATATTAAATTTAGATTATGTTAATGCAATTAAGAAGAGTAATAATAAAGATGTTCTTATTAGAAAGCCTAAAGATATTAAGGAATCATTACTTCTTGATATAAATACTCTTACTAATACATATAAGTCTCTTGCTATTATTACTAAAGAAGATAGGGAAGCAGAAGTCATTTTTGATTTATTAAAAGATGATTTAAGTATTAGTTTACTAACAGAAGAATCTAAAGCTTTTATTAAAGATTTAGTAGTAGTACCAAGTTATATTGCTAAAGGTCTAGAGTTTGATAGTGTTATTATAGTAGATAGTGATGAGTCTTTTAAGAAGAATAAATATCTATATTATGTCGCTTGTACGAGAGCGAGAGAGGAGCTTATTATTTATGAGTAAGATATATTTAGATAAAGTAGGTTATGAGAATTATTTAAAGAGTCTTGAAGATATTAAAAAAGAAATAGATGCTAATGCTAAACTTATGAGTATTTATGCAAGTGATGATGCTTATGGAGATGGTTGGCACGATAACTTTGCTTATGAAGAGACTATGCATAAGGAAGCCGAGTTATTTCAAAAGTATAATAAAAAGAAAAGTATGTTAAAAGATATAGTTATTGTAGATAAAGAATCTAACGGAACAGTTAGTCTTAATATGAAAGTAGAGTTATTATTTATAGATGATGAGATAGTAGAAGAATATATAATAACAGGTGATATTAATAGTAATATAGATGATAATAGTATTACCATTAATAGTCCTTTAGGTTCTGCAATCTATGGTAAAAAAGTAGGAGATAAAGTAAATTATAAAGTCGGGGATAACACTTATAATGTAGAGATATTAGGAATAGAAAATTGTAGTTAAAATAATCTTTCTAAAAATTAATAGATGTGCTAGAATAATGGTAATAGAAACAGGAGGAATTAGTTTATGTTCGGTAAAAGAAAAAATAAAGATATATATACTATGAAAGAGAGTTATAATGCTGATGATTTATATTTAGCAAGATTTAAATGGGTTTCAAGTGAAGTTACGGATTTTGGCCCTATGGATAAAGAAACTGAAATAAATTATATTTTTGAAAAAGAAGGAGAAAAATATAAAGAAATTTTTACAGGATTTGAAGCAGATATAGCATCTAAATATTTTAATTGGCCATATGTTATAGATATTATGCCTTTAACTGAAGTTCATGAAGATTTAAAAGGAAAAAACTTTCCTAGATTAGGAATGCTATTACTATTTAATAATGTCAATAAAAAAGAAAACCAAGAAGAAAGAGGTTTTCAAAAGAAATTGGAGAGTGATAATAAGTGAACTTATTTGATTATCAAGAATTAATAGATGACAAGCCAATGCATATAGCTACTGTAAATAGTAAGAATAATCCAAATTTAGCAGTGGCATCAGATGTTAGAGTTATAGAAAAAGATAAAATTATAATATCGGTTAATGAAATGATTCATACAGAGGAAAACATTGAATATAACCCTAATGTTGTTCTTACAGTTTTTGATAGTGATTATAAAGGATTAAGAATATTTGGTAAAGCTAATTACTATACTGATGGTGAATACTATGATTTTTGTATGAAAACGTTTTTTAGTAATGGTGAAGTTACACCGTTTGGTGCTACTAAGCCTAAAGGTGCTATTGTAGTTAACGTAGCAAAAGTTGAGAAATTAGTTTAAGATACTTTAATATAGGTATCTTTTTAATTTTTGGAGCAAAAAAATGTTTCTCGTTAATTATATATATGAGGAGGAACATTTATGAGCATGAAAAAAGTTGGCTCGATAGAAGTATATGAGCTTGATGAGAATTTAGACAAATATACTAGGAAAGAAAGGGAAGAGTATATAAATGAACTCTTTAAACAAGAGTATCAAGGTAAAGAAATATCTTATCTTCTGAATGGGGAAGAGATAAAGGCTTTGATTAATCAAACAACAAGAAAGAATTTTAGGGCATACCAACATTCAGGAAAATATGAAACAAATAAATCATACCGTACTAGACAGAATATTGTATTTAGTGGAGATTATATTGATATGGTGTCGAATACATTATATGATTTTTCTAAAGATGAGCATAAAAAGTATCAAAAAGGACATCATTACGATAATAAGTGGCACTATTTTTATAAGATTATTAAATGTAATGATTGTTTCTTTTATGTTATTATTGACATACTTGAAAGAAATGGTAATTATTATATTTATAATACAAAATTAAAAGAGGTGGATGCCCGAGCATTAAGCCCAGGTATGATATCCACCTCTTCTACAACTAATATATCATAAGTGCTAAATAATATGCAAGAAAAATAAAAGAAGTGGATGCCCCAGTATTATACCGAGGTGTGATATCCACTTCTCTTACTACTAATATATCATAAGTACTAAATAATATGCAAGAAAAATTTAAAAAATAAAGAGGTGTTAATCCCGTTACAAGAAGTAACAGAATAAAATAACCACCTCTTCTACAAATAATATACATTAATATTAGTTAATAATCAATAATTTTAATGCATAAAGTTATTTTTTTTGATATTCTATTATTGGGTGAAATTTATGGAGAAAATATTAATTGTAGAAGATGATGAAACTTTAAGAGAAGAGTTATCTAATTTATTATCTAATTCAGGATATGAGGTGTTGATGTTAACAGACTTTAAAAATAGTAAAGAAGAGATTATTAAACTTAATCCAGATTTAATCCTTTTGGATATTAATATTCCCTATCTAAATGGAGAAACATTGCTTAAAAGTCTTCGTGATGATAAAGTAAATACTCCAGTTATTATGCTTACTAGTAGTAATAAAACTATAGATGAAGTACTATCTATTAGTTATGGAGCAGATGACTATATTACTAAACCTTATAACCCTACAATACTATTACTTAGAATTAATAATATTTTTAAGAGAATGAAGAAAAGCTTTGATTATTTAGAGTATGCTGATTTAAAGATATATCCTAATAAAGGTATTGTTGTTAAAGATGATAATGAGTTTTATTTAACTAAAAATGAAATGTTAATCTTTACTTATCTTTTAAATAATAGAGGAAATATAGTAAATCGTGATGATTTGATGAGTTATTTATGGAATAGTGATCTTTATATAAATGATAATGCTTTGACAGTTAATATTAGTAGATTAAGAGGAAAACTTTATGATATGGGATATAATGATGTTATCGTTACAAGAAAGGGAGAAGGTTATTTATTAAAATGAAACTAAGTACTTATTTAAAAGATAAACTTTATGCTTTTATAATCTTTATTATTTATATAATTATTTTAATATTATTCTTAATCGCTTTAAAACTATCTAGTAGTATCATTATCTTTATAACTGCTTTTACTATTGTTATCTTTTTTGTCATTTTATTTTTTGATTATTTTAGGAAAAGAAAATTCTATAATGAATTACTTGATAAATTAAATACTTTAGATAAAAAATATCTTTTAATAGAGATGGTTCTTGTTCCTAACTTTTTAGAAGGTAAGATACTTTATGATGTTTTAGATGAAGTTAATAAAAATGAACATGATTTGATTAGTAACCTAAAAAATAAACAGGAAGACTTTAAAGAATATATAGAGTTATGGATACATGAAGTTAAGCTTCCTCTTGCAAGTCTTACCTTAATTAATAGAAAAGATAAAAATACTTTAAGAGAACTAAAGAGAATAGAAGATGATGTAGAACAAATTCTTTATTATGTAAGATGTGAAAATGCTAATAATGATTATTTAATTAAAGAGTGGAATCTTGATACTATTATTAAAAATGTAGCTTTAAGAAATAAAGATGATTTACTTGCCTTAGGTATAGACTTTAAAGTAGATAATTGTAATTTAAGAGTATTAACAGATTCTAAATGGTTAGAGTTTATTATTAATCAGATTGTTAGTAATAGTATTAAATATAAAAAAGATAAAGGTTCTGTTATTGAAATAAATAGTGAAGACTTTGAGGATTATGTTACTATTACTATCTATGATAATGGTAAAGGTATTAGTAAAAGTGCTTTACCAAGAGTTTTTAATAAGACTTTTACAGGTAATAATGGTAGAACTCTTAGTTCTAAATCTACAGGTATGGGACTTTATTTATGTAAAGAGTTATGTAATAAGTTAGGACATAAAATAGAGATTGATTCCAAAGCAGATGAATATACTAAAGTTATTATTACTATTTATAAGAAAGATTTTTATAATGTATCTTAATTTTATTGATAAATGGTTGTTTTTGCATTAGAATATATTTAAAATTTTGTTTTGGAGTGATTTGTGTGGATAGTATTCAAATAGAAAATATTAAAGAAATTGATTATTTAAAAAGTATATTAGATAGAATAAAAGCCCATGGAATTGTTGTTAGTAACTATTATAATGAATTAGATACTATAATTGGTAATTATGAAAAACATAAAAAAAGCGAGTTAAATATACCTGAAGATAAGTTACATTTAACTTTGAATGTTAATAGCGAATATGAGTTAAGTATTAACCTTAATTTTCTTTCTAATAAACTAAATTGGTGTGCATTATTTCTATCTCTTATGGATGCAACTGAAAACTGGAATTTAGATATCAATATAGATGAAACTTTTGATGCAGTATACAATAATGTAGAAAATATCCTTGAGTATATTTATGATGTAGAGATTCAAGAAAAAGTGATTATTAAGTATTATGATTTAATTTTAAAGAAGATACTTAAAGATTATAAAGATAATAAATATGACTATTTGGAAGAGTATAATGATTTAAAGAAAAATAATCATTTAAAGAACAGTGTTATGAGGTTTTTAGAAAATAAAAATATAATATTTGATAAAAATATAAACTGTTATAATTTAAGAGATATTATAGAAAGGGTTTATGTTACAGATAATAAAGAAGAAATAGTTATAGATGAAGAATTTAAAAATGACATAGTAGAGGTTGATGATGTAAGTGGTGTAAATAATTTGCTTTTTTCTATTAAAAACTTTTATAATACTATTATTAGTAATAAGCATGGTATAGTATTAAGAAATAATGGTAATTTAAAAAGAGAAAAGAAAATTTTAAACTTTTTTATAAAGAAGTATTTAATTAAGCATTTTAGATTAACAGATAATTTTTTTGAAGATGAAAAAGTAGATTTCTCATATTTTGGCAATTTTTATACAATGAAGAAAGTTGTAGATAAAGTATATGAGTATGAGTCTAAAGATAGAATAATAAGTTCACTAGACCAAGATAGATTAAATAGTTATACGATTTATAGGATTATAAATAAGAATTTCAGTTATATAGACTTTAAGGGTTTAAATTTAAGTTCTATTGATTTTACTGATGTTAATCTCTTTAATTCAGATTTAAGTGGTACAAAAGCACGAATAGATCCGCAAAGAGTTAATAATATTAAATGGTGTTATTTAGAAGGATGCTATGTAATTAATGATTTTAATGGATATTCTAATGATAGAATGCCTATTTTACTTAATACTATATTAGTAAATAGTTTTGACGAAATTCTTGGATTAGAAATAAAACTTAGGTTAGGTATGAATATAAGTCATATTTGTGAATATGAGTCTTGTAATTATTACACCAAAGCAGCTTTTATAAAAAATGATTGTTTTGTTGACAAACCTAAAACATTAAGTATTACAAAAAAGTAAGGTTCTGTAAGGTTAAACGAACGACAAATGACATAAATAGTAGTATATTTTCTTGTGTAAGGAGGAGAATTTATGTCAAATTTATTAAAAATTGATAATATTGAGAAATATTATGGATCAAGAAGTGGTTTAACTAAAGCGATTAATAATATTTCTTTTGAAGTAAGTAAAGGTGAATTTGTCGCTATTATGGGAAGTTCTGGTAGTGGTAAAACAACTTTACTTAATTGTATTTCTACTATTGATAGAGTAACTTCAGGTCATATTTATATGAATGGAGTAGATATTACTAAATTAAAAGGGAATGATTTAAATAAGTTTAGAAGGGAAGAGTTAGGTTTTATCTTTCAAGACTTTAATCTTTTAGATACCTTAACTGCTTATGAAAATATTGCCTTAGCTTTATCTATTCAAGATAAGGGTTATAAAGAGATAGATAGTCTTATTAAAGATACGGCTAAAAAACTAGGTATAACTCATATTCTAAACAAATATCCTTATCAAATGAGTGGCGGTGAAAAACAAAGAGTTGCTAGTGCTAGGGCAATTATAACAGAACCTAAACTAATACTTGCTGATGAACCTACGGGAGCTTTAGATTCTAAATCTAGTAAGATGTTACTTGATAGTTTTAATTACTTAAATGATGAGTTAGATGCAACTATTTTAATGGTTACTCATGATGCTTTTACTGCTAGTTATGCAAAACGGGTAATATTTATTAAAGATGGTAAAATATTTAATGAGATTATAAGGGGAGATAAGAGCAGGAAAGAGTTCTTTGATGAAATTATTGATGTAGTTACCCTTTTAGGAGGGGATTTAAATGATGCTCTTTAAGCTGGCATTTAAAAATATTAAAAAAAGTGTTAGTGATTATGCTATCTACTTTTTTACCCTAGTACTTGGTGTTGCTATATTCTATGTTTTTAATGCCATAGATAGTCAAACTGCTATGATGAAAGTATCTGAAAGTACTAGAGATATAATAGATTTAATGTTAAATATGTTAAGTGGTGTATCAGTCTTTGTTTCTTTCGTTCTAGGCTTTCTTATAATTTATGCTTCTAGATTTTTAATGAAAAGAAGAAATAAAGAATTTGGTATTTATATGACTCTTGGTATGAGTAAAGGTAAAATTTCTAAAATATTAGTAGTAGAAACATTCTTAATAGGATTATTATCACTTGTAGTAGGACTAGTACTTGGTTGTGCTTTATCCCAAGTTATGAGTGTTATCGTTGCCAATATGTTTGAAGCAGATCTTACAGAGTTTACCTTTGTCATAAGTACTGGGGCAATTATTAAGACAATAATTTACTTTGGTATAATGTACTTACTTGTTATGATATTTAATACTATTAGTGTATCACGGTGTAAGTTAATAGATTTAATAAATGCTAATAAGAAGACTGAAACTGTTAAGTTAAAAAATCCTTATCTATGTATAGTTATCTTTGTGATAGCAGTTGTTATGTTAGGATATGCTTATTATCAAGTAACTGCCAATGTAGAAAACTTAAGAGAAACTTGGCAAATATTTTTACCAATAGGTCTTGGTGCTGTAGGAACATTTTTACTATTTTTCTCATTATCAGGACTTGTCTTAAGAGTATTACAACACTTTAAGAAGTTCTATTATAAAGGACTAAATAGTTTTACGATAAAACAGTTTAGTAGTAAGATTAATACAACAGTATTTTCTATGACTGTTATATGCTTAATGTTATTTGTAACAATATGTGTCTTTTCTAGTTGTATGTCTATGAAAAATGCTATGACATCTAATTTACAAGAACTAGCACCTATTGATATTCAACTTTTAAAAACTAAAAATATACCACGAGAGTTTATCGAAGAATATGGATATAATGAGCAGCAAGTAAATAACTCTTATCAAAGTATAGAAGATGATTTATCTAGTGTAGGTTTTGATATAAATAACTATTATAAAGATATCGTAGATATTAATACCTATACTACTAATGCTCTTACTTTAAAAGATACTTTAGGTAGTACTTATAGTTATATGAAAGAAAAATATCCTTTTATGACATATGATGCAATAGAAGAGATTGTAACTGTTAGTGACTATAATAAAGTTGCTAAACTACTAGGACTTGATACTTATACTTTAGACTCTGATGAATATCTAGTAATTGCAGATTATGATAATATGGTAAGTGTTAGAAATGCTGCCTTAGGATTAAATACTCCTATTATTATTGATGGGAAGACTTATTATCCTAAGTATGATAAATGTAAAGATGGTTTTTTAGTGATATCTAATACTCATATAAATGCAGGTGTATTTATTGTGCCTGATAGTGCCGTTAGTAATTTAACTGTAGAAGAAGAGTATTTGTATGCTAATTATAAAGCTGATACAGAAGAAGAAAAACAAGAAATAGAAGATTTATTATTAAGTAAAAGTGATGCTTTGTTAAATATTGGTTCAACAATAAGTGCCGGTACAAGACTTTCTATTTATGAAGGTAGTGTAGGTCTTGGTGCCTTAGTAACATTTATTGGTCTATATCTTGGTGTAATCTTTTTAATAAGTAGTGCAGCTATACTTGCTTTAAAAGAGTTAAGTGAAGCGACAGAAAATAAAGAAAGATTTAAGATGTTAAGAAAGATAGGAGCCGATGAAAAACTTATTAATAAAGCTTTATTTAGACAGATAGCAATATTCTTCTTAGCACCACTTGTAATTGCCATTATCCATTCAATTTTTGGTATTATGTTTTGTAATTATATCTTAGAAACATTTGGTAATGAAAGTTTATTACTGGCAATAGTTCTAACAGCATTACTACTTGTAGTAATATATGGAGGTTACTTACTAATTACATATTATTGTAGTAAGAGAATAATTAAAGAATAATACAATCTTAAAAGGAGTCGAAATCGACTCCTTTAGTGTTTATATAAGTTTTTTTAGTTTCATTAATTTTTGTCAATAATTTATATTTTTTTAATGACACAGGCTTAGTTAAAAATAAATGTATATTAAGGTATTGAAAATAGTATAATTAGACATATAAGTTTGGTATCTCATGAAAAAATTTATTTTCTTTTTAATATTTTGGTTCTTGCACAAAAGTTGTGGGAATCTAAATAAATTATAGACAAAATA
>CAMMMG010000023.1 GCA_946497925.1 uncultured Mycoplasmatota bacterium | reverse complement strand
CTTTAGATAAGTATAACATAACCATTATTTTACCCACAAAAAATTTTTACACCCATCTTACTAATTTGTAAGATTATTACTTAACCTCTGTTCCACCAAAGATTGATATACAGTTAATTGTTAAAGTTGAAACCTTCTTTTTATCAGTAGTAATTGATTTATTTTCATTGCCTCCAAATAGTGAGAAAGAATTAAATTTTACTTTAAAATTATCATTTACAAAGATACTAGTCCCACCAAAAATAGAATAAGCATTAATAGTTATATCTTCTTTTAACTCTAATCCTCTTAAATCTAAATCTACTCCACCAAAAATACTATAAATATTAGCACCCTTAAAATTAGTATCTGTTACTTTTTCTTCTAAACCACTAAAGATACCATAATAGTTTTTTAGATTATTATCTTTTCTTTTAAATACTTTTTTTACTTTCAGACTCTCTATTACAATAAATATTCCTATGATTATTAAAAGAATAGGGAAAAATGCATTATCTAGAGGATCTTTAATAATATTTAATCTTTCTAATAAAAACCAAATACCAATATATAAGACAGTTGTGTTTGCAAGAGTAAATTTCTTACCTTTTATAATATAGTATAGAGATGATGCCATTAAAACTAAAGGTATTAAATAAGAAAAATCAATATTGAATTCTGGTGCAATTATTGATATTAAAAATAAAGTTCCTATTAAAATAAATATTAAACCTATAAACATATTTGTCACTTCCTTAATTTAATTATATAAGACTTAAGGATTATTATCAACTATTATACATAATTTAATCTTTTTTACCAATACTATTATTAGTCATATAACCAGTAGTCGTATAGCCATGGTTATTGTTAAAATTAGTTTGAGGGCGATAAAATGAATAAAGATGGTATTGAGGTTAGAATTGGCGACAGTGCTTTTTACTTCAAACTCGGCAATATACTTGCTAAAAGGAAGATAAGTAAAAATAAACTTAGCCAAGACACAGAAACTGATTATAAAGTTATTACTAGATATATTAATGGTGATTTAACAAGATTAGATATTAATATCTTGGAAAGACTTTGTAGTTATTTAGAATGTGATATCTCTGATATTATCGAACTTAAAAAAGATGTTTTTAAGTAAAAAAGTTTAAGATTTTCTCTTAAGCTTTTTTCTTTTTAGGAATAAAGTGTTCTATTCCTTTATATTTATCACGTTTTTTAATATAGAAGTATCCTAGGATAGAGAAAGTTACCGCTCCTATAAAATTAACTATTAAATCTTCCATAGTATCAATTAATCCTATATCAAGATAACCATCAGATATTGTTATAGTGTCATTACCATAATGAATTGAAGTTTCATCTATACCTGTAATTATTTTAGGATCAAAAGCATTGGCATTTGTTAAATTAACTGATGATATTTTATTTACAACTGTATCTTTTTGCATATCTGTACTTAATATACTATCAGCGGTATATTCAAAGAATTCCCATGCTACTCCTACAGTCATTGAGAAACAAAATGATACTAATGCTACAAAGATAGGACTCGTTTTAATATGAAATTTATCAGTACTATTTAAAATATCAATTAGGGAAAAGCCTATCGCTGCTGCTAGGAAACCATTAAGGGTATGAAGTATCATATCCCAGTTGGGAATAATATTATAGAAGTTTTGAATCTCTCCTAATATTTCTGCAGAAAATATAAATAGAAGGATGATTATTTCTAAAACATTAGGAATACTTACTTTGAACTTATCTTCAACAAAGAAAGGAATTACAAATAATATTAAAGTTAAAATACATAAGAAGACGTTATGGTAATTACCTATAAATATCTCTCTTATTAAACAGAGAATAACTAAGAACCTTAATACTGTATAAAAAATCGCTACTTTTTTATTTTCTTCTTCCTTATAGTATTCTACTAATCTTTTTTGAAAGTTTTTAATTCTTTTTAACATACACCTACTCCTCTTATATAATTATAGAGGATATTTTATTTTGTGTAAAGATATGATACAATATGAAATATGAAAAGAGGTGTTAGTCTATGAAATTACCAATTGTAGCGATTGTAGGAAGACCTAATGTAGGTAAAAGTACTTTATTTAATAAAATTGCTGGTAGTCGTATTGCTATTATAGAAGATACTCCAGGGGTTACTCGTGATAGGCTTTATGAAGAAGTTAGTTATTTAAATAAACCTTTTTATTTAGTTGATACTGGAGGAATTGACCTTGGGGATGAAAAGTTTAATGATGAGATAAAGATGCAAGCTGAAATTGCTATTAATGAAGCGGATGTTGTTATCTTTGTTGTGGATGCTAAAGATGGTATTACTAGTAATGATTTAGTTGTTAGAGATATTTTAAGGAAAAGTAATAAAAAAATTATTGTAGCGATTAATAAGATGGATAATAAAGATAGTTATGATAATATTTATGACTTTTATGAACTTGGGTTTGATAATTATATTCCTATTAGTGCAATTCATAATACTGGTTATATTGAACTTATGGATGAAGTTACTAGTGGATTTAGAACTAAAGAAGAAAATGATGAAGATGATAGATTAAAAATTACCATTATTGGTAGACCCAATGTTGGTAAGAGTTCTTTAACTAATGCTATTTTAAATGAAGATAGAGTTGTTGTTAGTAATGTAGCAGGGACAACAAGAGATTCTATTAATACTGTTTTTAAATATCACGATGAAGAGTTTGTTTTGATAGATACAGCAGGAATGAGAAAAAAAGGTAAAGTTTATGAGAGTGTTGAGAAGTATAGTTTATTTAGGTCAATGAACTCTATTGATAAAAGTGATATATGTCTTTTAGTAATTGATGCAGAAGATGGTATTAAAGAACATGATAAACATATTGCAGGTTATGCGATAGAACGTGGTAAAGGTTTAATTATAGTTGTAAATAAATGGGATGCAGTGGAAGATGCTAATATCTCAGAGTTTAAGAAACTTGTTAGAAGTGAATTTCAATTTGCAACTTATGCTCCTGTTGTCTTCTTATCTGCTTTAACTAAAAAAAGAATTCATACTTTAATGCCTGAAGTCTTAAAGGTAAAAGAAAATATTAGTAGAGAGATTAAGACTAGTGTTTTAAATGAAGTTATAGAAGATGCTTATAGTTTGAACCCTGCTCCTAGTTATAAAGGTAAAAGGCTTAAGATTTACTTTGTTAGTCAAACTGGTATAAAACCTCCTAAGTTTACTTTTAGAGTTAATAGTAAGGGATTAGTACATTTTTCATATGAGAGATATTTAGAAAATAAATTAAGAGAGAATTTTGAACTTGAAGGAACTCCTATTGTACTTCAGTTTAAAAATAGAAATGGAGAGTAATTATGTTATTTAGAAGAGTTGATCCTAAAACTGAGTTAGAAGGAATTGATAGAGCGGTAGAAATTTTAAATGATAGGTTTCAGAAGAAACTTATTAGTTTAGAAGAGTTTAATAAGAAGTCACTTGAGTTTGGAAAAAGGAAAGCTAAGTGTTTGAAAAAGTTAGAAAAAAGTAACAAATAAATAAGAACCTCATACTATAGAAGTAGGAGGTTTTCTAATGTTTGGAGACAGTTTTTTTAAGAAAGTTGAACAAAAGACTAATGTTAACAAAGATACTATTTTATCGTTAGCAGATAAATTACAGAAAGGTAATATGAAGGATGAGAAAGTACTTTCAGAAGTAGTTGATGAGATTGCTAACATGACTGGTAAAAGTGTAAGTAGTGAAAAGAAAGAAAGAATAATAAAAACGATTATCCAAGATGAAGTTCCTGATAATGTTGATAAGATGTTTTAATGAAAAAAAGTATGAAATTTATAAATTGGCCCTAATTTTTAGAGTCAATTTTTGATTTCTTTTAGAAGAATTTAGTAATCTGTCGTCCTGTTTTACTTTAATTTTCAAAATTCTCTCTTTGCATTAATTTTTTCCTTGTGTTAGAGTTTAGACATCTACGTAGAAATATTAAGACGAGGAGGAATTTTATATGAATGATGAAATAATAAAGTTTAAAAAGGGGAAAACTTTAATAATGATTGCAGAAGGTGATCCTTTAGAGAAAGTTATGAAAGCCAGTAAAGATAGTAAAGCTAGTAAAACTGATAAAGATATTGATGTTGATAATTATACTGAACCTAATGATGATAAAGTAAAAGAAGCAATAGAGAGTTTACAAGCAGATGGAATAGAAGATCTTTATTTATATTGTAGAAAAACTACTACATCAAGTAATTATAATAATAAGAAACTGGATAAGGCTTCTTACACTGAAGGACTTGACAGAGGAATTGATATTGGTCTTGATTTAGGAGCTAAAGAACAAAAACACTCTATTGCAAAGGCTATGTATAACGATGGGGTACCACTTAATAAAATTGTTAAATATACTGGTTTAACTTTAGAAGAGATAGATGATTTAGTTTCACTTAAATAAGGATAATATAAATTAATGAAACTTATTAAAAAAAAGACAAATAAAACTGACTCTTTAAATATAGAACTATTAAAATCTGAATATTATGATAAGGGCTATGATGATGGTATTAGTGATGGTGATTATGATGCAAGAATAGAAATTGCTAAAAATCTTCTTAAAACAAAACTTTCAAAACATGAAATATTGAAAGTTACTGGTGTTAGTCCTCAGATATTAAAAGATTTAAGTTCGTAATACAACTTTTTATTAAAGCCCTAATCGTTTTTAAGATATACTTTTTATTAACATCATCTAATTTATAGATAGAGATTAAAATATTAGGAAGTTTAATTATAAAGTTTTTAGATATTTCATCTAGAGTTGTTAAGTTAGTAGATTTTAAAACTGTGAAAAGAGAGTCTATAAAGATTTCTCTTTCTTTTTTGGAAAGACTACTTAAAAAGTCATTTATAACTTTATTAGTGTAGGCAGTACCATCTGATAAGTCCTTTAAGATTATGAAGTTGTTATCTTTAACTAACCAAGAGAAAGGGTCATGTTCTAATATGCCTTTTTCACTACTCTTTATTATCTTATAATGTTCGTTAGTATAAAGAAGCATGCCTATAATAGAAGACGATGGTACTACTTTCTCAATTTTTTCTTTAATACTTTGATAATTAGAAGTAGTTAAAAATTCTTTTAAGAAGCCAGGTCCATCATGAGAATATATCTTAATTATTCTTTTAGATAATTCCTTATTTAAATTACAGCCTGCATAAACTGCTAAGTTACCTCCTTTAGAATGTCCTCCTATATAGAACTTTCTTGGTATTAGTTTAATTATCTTCTCTACATAGTTTAGGGCCTCTTTTTGAGCTGGTACTGGTAACATAAAGGCCATATTAAAATCTTCTTTCCAACCTGTAAGAGTAGAATCTGTTCCTCTAAATGAAATATACATAGTATTATCAGGAAGTAAGAAAGTTACAGCAGAGAACTGTTTTTCTATTAAATCATTAGTATCTTCTACATAAAAGCATAGTTCTACATCTTTATAACGATTACTTGCTATAACTCTTTTAATAAATTCTTTATTCTTTTTAGTTTTTGCAGACTTAAGAACACTTAAATCTTTTAACTTGGTTTTAGTACTTGGAAAATGTAAGTAAGATAAATATGCTAAGATGAGACTATCTACAATATTAAAAGCTTCTTCAGTAAAAGACTTTTGATTTTTTTCTAAATAGTTTAAAAAATTAGCCAAAATTACTCCTTTCTTTCATAAAAACAAATTTTATGAATAAATATTTATTAGAATAAGAGAAGAAAGAAGGCTGTGATGTTTATGGAAAAAACAGAAATTATTAAAAATATTGCTTTAAGAAGTGGTGGTGATATTTATTTAGGTGTTGTTGGAGCGGTTAGAACTGGTAAGAGTACTTTTATTAAGAGAATGGTGGAAACTTTAGTAGTTCCTTATATTGAAGATGAATATGAAAAGAAAAGAACACTAGATGAGATTCCTCAAAGTGCTCAGGGTAAGACTATTATGACAACAGAGCCTAAATTCATTCCTAATCAAGCTGCTAAAGTTAATATTGATGATTTTAGTTGTAATATTAGATTAGTTGATTGTGTTGGTTATGTTATTCCTAATGCTAAAGGTGCTAGTGATGATAATGGTCCAAGGATGGTTAAGACTCCTTGGTATGATGAAGAGATTCCTTTTGTAGAGGCTGCTGAAGTTGGTACTGAGAAGGTTATTAAGGATCACTCTACAATAGGAGTAGTAATCACTACTGATGGTTCTATTGGTGAGTTTAATAGAAGTGATTATTTAGAAGCTGAAGAAAGAGTTATTGAAGAATTAAAAGCGATTGGTAAACCTTTTATTGTAGTGCTTAATACAACTCACCCTACTCTACCTGAAACTGAAAGACTAGCTGAATCTATTAAAGAAGCACACAATGTTCCTGTTTTACCTATTAATGTGGATCAGATGAATGAAAGAGAAATGATTTCTATATTAAGAGAAGCTTTATATGAGTTCCCTGTCTTAGAAGTTAAAGTTAATATGCCAGAGTGGATTGCTATTTTAAATGCTAATAATGATATTAAACGTAAATATATTGATGTTATTCGTGAAAGTGTTATGGAAGTTGATAAGTTAAGAGATATTGAAAAGATTACAGAGCACTTTAGAAGTAATGAAGTAATAGAGAAAGCTTATTTATCTGATGTAGATCCTTCTACTGGTATTGTTACTATTAATTTAGAAGCTCCTAGTTCTTTATATAGTGATGTATTAAGAAGTATTGTTAAAATTGATGTTACAAGTAAAGCTGGGTTATTATCATTATTCCAAGACTATGAAGAAGCTAAGAGTGAATATGATCAGATAAAATATGCTTTAAAGATGGTTAAACAAACTGGTTATGGTGTTGCTACTCCAACGCTTTCTGATATGAAATTAGATACACCTGAGATTATTAAACAAGGTCCTAGATATGGAGTTAAACTTAAAGCTGTCGCACCATCTATTCATATGATTAGAGTTGATGTTAATTCTACTTTTGAACCTATTATTGGTAGTGAAGTTCAAAGTAAAGAGTTAATTGATTACTTAATGAGAGATTATGAAAATAATCCTAGTGAGATATGGAAAAGTGAAATATTTGGTAGAAGTTTAGATAATATTGTACAGGAAGGAATACAAGCGAAGATTAATTCTATGCCAGATAATATTAGATATAAATTACAACAAACTTTAACTAAGGTTGTTAATAAAGGCTCTAACAACATGATTGCAATAGTTCTCTAACTGAGAACTTTTTTTGTGTCTATAATTATATTAGAATGTTCTATCAACTTTAGATATTCTTTTAGACTTAGGGTATCAACATCTATTTTACTTTTAAACTCTGGGAAATCTGTTTCATCTATTAGGTTTAGATATACTTTTACTTTTTCTTTAATAAGTACTCTTAAGTCTACTTCTTCTGAAAAATCAAAGGTGTCTATCTTCTCAACTTTTAAAATGGTCCCTACAACATTATGGTGATAAACATCTACTTCATAGAATCCTGGTTCTAAAAGATGATATTTATGATTATAGTTTAAAAAGATATGTTTAATTTTAGTTATTATTTCTTCTTCTGTTAGACTCTTTAAATTAATTGGTAATATTAAATAATATAGGGTATCGGATTTAATAATTAACTTCATGAAACTTCACCTATTATAAGGTATGAAAAAAGACTTAAATCGTGTCGACGCTTAAGTCTTCTATAATCTTTATTATTTTATCTTTACCCTCTTTTGTTATGCTTGAGAAAATAACTAAATCATCTCCTACTACTAAATCAAGGGTATCTGTAATCTGTTTTTTACATTTATCTTTTTTACTTGCTCCTATTTTATCAGCTTTAGTTGCTACTATAGTTACAGGAAGATTATAATATTTTAAGAAGTTATACATCAAAACATCATCTTCTGTTGGCTTATGACGAAAATCTACAATCATAAAAACTCTTTTAAGTTCTTTTCTTGTTTCTAAATATTCTTCAATCATTTTTCCAAACTTTTCTCGTGTTTTCTTACTAACTTCAGCATAACCATAACCAGGTACATCTATTAGATAGAAATCACTATTTACTTCATAAAAGTTAAGGGTTTGAGTTTTACCAGGATGAGATGAAGTTCTAGCAAGATTTTTCCTTCCTAAAAGTGTATTTATAAAACTACTTTTTCCTACATTACTACGACCGACTAATAAGAATTCGGCTTTTTTATCTTCAGGATATTGACTACGTCTTGTAGCCATTATTTTAAGTTCGGCTTTAGTTATTTTCATTATTTAGCATCTCCTTTTTTAGATATTGTTCTGTTACATAATCAATATCGCTAATAAGACTCTTCGCTTCCTCTACAGTAGAAAGTCTTGCTCCACTTGCTTGTGGATGACCTCCTCCATTGTATTTTTCTGCTATTTTGTTAATCTCTGGTCCTCTACTTCTAATATTAACACGGACATTATTATTCTTAACATCTTCAGTTACGATAATCCAAACTAAAACTTCATCTATAAAATTAAAGTTATTAATCATATTACCTGCTGAGGCACTATCGGCTTTAAACTTGGTAATAATATCGTTTGTTAAGATAATATAGGCAACACCATTTTCTGTTACTTGCATATTTAAAGAGATATATCCTTCTAATCTTACTTCTTTTAGTGGTCTTAAATAAAGATTAGTATAGATACTTGATAATTTAAATGGATATTTTGTTAAATATGTACTTACAAGATTAAAAGTTTTTGAGGTGGAGCTATCAAATAAGAATCTATTTGAATCTGATACTAGTCCATAATATAGAAGTTTGGCTATTTCTTCACTGCATTTTAATTTAGTTTGAAGTAATAGTTCCATCAAAATCTCACAAGTACTACTGGCACTATCATCGATGTACTCTAGTCCACCAAAGTCTTCAATAAAAGGATGATGATCTATTTTAATAGTCATACTTGCTTTACTATAATCTTTATAGTCTATTCTTTTTTTATCAGGAGTGTCTAAAATGATTAGAAGAAAATTATCATAGTCTTCTAATTTATCAAGATGTCCCATATAAGAAAATTTTGATGAGCCATTACCTACAGCATAGACTTCTTTATTAGGAAATGTTAATTTAATAGATTCTTTTAAAGCAAGTTGGCTAGCTAGGGCATCGGGGTCTACTCCTATATGTCTTGCAATTACTATTGTTTTATATTTTTTTATCTCTTTATATATTTTTTTAAACATAACTTCATCCAATCTAACTAATTAATTTAAGGGTATCTAGAGCGATCATAAGCTCTTCGTCTGTTGGAACTACATAAACAGGGATAGTTGAATCATCACTACTAATCTTTTTAAATTCTCCCATTACTTTGTTAGCTTCACTATCTAGTTTTACACCAAGGCAGGCTAAGTTCTCACAAACTTTCTTTCTAAACGGTTCACTGTTTTCACCTAGTCCTGCGGTAAAGCAGATAACATCAGCTCCCCCTAATAATACATAATATTCTGCGATATAATTTGTAACTGTTCTTGTATATTTAAGGAAAGCACGTCTTGCTTTATTTCTTTCTTCTTCATCATCACTATCCATAGCACTTACAATATCTCTCATATCACTACTTATTTCACTAAGTCCAAGTAGTCCTGATTTTTTATTTAAATCATCTATTACTTCCTTAGCATTTAATCCTTCTTGTTCCATAACATAGGTAATAATAGAAGGATCTACATCACCACTTCGTGTACCCATCATTATACCTGCTAAAGGAGTGAATCCCATTGAAGTATCAACACATTTACCATCTTTGATTGCAGTAATAGAACCACCATTACCTACATGACAACTAATTATTCTTAAATTATCTCTACCAAGTTTTTCACTGATGGTTTTAGCAATATATCTATGACTAGTACCATGGAATCCATATTTTCTAACTCCATGTTCTTTATACCAAGAGTATGGTACTGGATATAGATAGGCTTCCTCTTCCATAGTTTGATGAAAAGCTGTATCAAATACTCCTACCATAGGAACATTTGGTAATACTTCTCTAAATGCTTCTATTCCTAATACATTAGCAGGATTATGAAGTGGAGCAAAGTCTTTAAAAGCGATTAGATCATTAACTACTTCATCTGTTATTATGCATGACTCTTTATATTTATCTTTACCATGAACTAAACGGTGTCCTACTCCATCAATTTCATCTAATGATTTAATGATATTAAGAGTAACTAATTTATCTAATAATATTTTAACTGCATCAGTGTGATTAGTAAGCTCTATTTCTTCTTTTATCTTTTCTCCATTATATTTAATAGTATAACTACTACCATCTATACCAATACGTTCAAATAGTCCACTAGCAATTACTTTTTTATCATCCATATCAAAAAGACTAAACTTCAAAGAACTACTTCCTGTATTAATAGATATTATTTTCATATATATTCCTTCTTTCTTTAAATCTACTAGTATTATACTATAGATTAGGATTTTTTCAAAGTATTAGGCAAGAAAGTTCATAATAAGAGCTGTTATTAGGTCCTTTTCTTTAGGATTTGATTCTGCTATTAAAAGAGTTAAGGCAGTTAAAGTGTTATTATCAATTACAAGAGTATTATCTTTATAGAGCATATTATAGTAATTTAAAAAATATATAAACATAGTTGCCGCTATACGTTTGTTACCGTCTATAAAGGCATGATTTTTAACTGTTAGATATAAGAAATTAGCAGCTTTTTCTTCAGTAGTTTTATATAATTCTTCTCCATCAAAAGTTTGATAAATAGTGTCTATAATAGTCTTAAACCCATTATCTCTTTCTAAGGCAAAGATATCACTACTTTCATTAAATTTTAGAGTATTTATTACATTCATACACTCTTCATAATCTATTTTCTTTAAACTTTTATTAGTTCCTTTTATTTTTAAAGTTTTATGGTCATAATCGTCTAATAGGTCTAAAGCTTTAGTATATGATGTTATTACTTTTAAAACACTTTTAGCATCAATACTTTCAAGTCTATTATCTAATCTATTTGCAATATCTATTAGTTCAATAGTTTTTTCTAGGGCTTTAAGTCTTTTCTCATTAACGGCATAACCTTTAATTAGATAATCTTTTAATACTTTATTAGCCCATTTCCTAAAGGCAACACCATTTTTTGATTTAACACGATAGCCAACAGAAATAATTACATCAAGATTATAGAAAGTAACAGGTTTATCTGAATTAGGAATGTGCAATTTTTGCACATTTGTCTTCTTGTCTAGTTCTCCTTCTTTAAAAATATTATTTATATGTCTTGTTATAACAGTTCTATCTTTATCAAATAGTTCTGCCATTTGCATTTGATTTAACCAAACAGTCTCATCTTTCATATTTACTTCTAATTTTATATTTTGATTATCAAAGATAACAATTTCATTTTTCATTTCTTAATCCTCCTCTATTTTTTTTATTTTATTTGTTAAATTTTTATTTTCTATTAGTTTTTGAAACAAATCTTCTAAGGCTTTAATTCTCTTATCATGTTCTAATACTAAGTTATTTATGTATTTTTGTTCAAGTAAATTATATGATATATATTTTCTCATCACTACGAAAGCATTTATTATTTTTATACTAACTTCTGTTGCAACTTTAGTTTTAAGTATTGTCGCTAAAAGCAAAACTCCTTCTTCTGTAAAGACTCTTATATTATATCTTTTACTTCCATGCTCGTTTAAATTTGAGGTCGCAATTTGCGACTTCAAGATTTCAAGATCATTATCATCTAATATCCAACTTAATCTCTCTGGAAACTTTTCCTTATTTCTATATACTGCTTCATTTATTCTTTTTGTTTCTGTCTCATAAATCCTTGCCAAGTCACTATCTAGCATTACTTGCTTACCTCTTATTTCATATATCATATCTTCTATTTTTATATTTTCTTTTACAAGTACTTCATTCATTTAATAGTCCTCCGAAAGTATATTTTAATAACTAGTTATTGGTTATTACTCTATAGTATTTATGTTCGAAAGTCAAGTGAAAAATGTTAAAAATATGTTACGAATTTTCGTAAATCAAATGGGACTTTTATTTTATAAGACGCATCACGAAAATTCGTAACAAAAAAAACAACTTGCTATATAAGCAAGTTACTTTATTATTTAGATAAGTTATATGTATCTTTAGCAATTACAAGTTCTTCATCTGTCGCTAACACATAACTAGCAATAGAAGATTTTTTAGTAGTAATTAAGCCTTCTTTATCTTTTCTAACTATTGTTTCTTCATTTAGTTTTTCATCAACTTCTACACCAAGTGGTTTTAATT
The DNA here is from genome assembly GCA_946497925.1 of uncultured Mycoplasmatota bacterium. Classification (GTDB taxonomy): domain Bacteria; phylum Bacillota_I; class Bacilli_A; order RF39; family UBA660; genus Onthousia. The sequence goes on along the minus strand of CAMMMG010000023.1, from coordinate 4,043 downwards.
TATTAAGTACTTCTTTTCTAATAATAGGATCATTCTCGCCACCACCTGCTGTAAAGATGATAGCATCTACTTTACCTAGTTTTAAGAAGTATTTAGCAATATATTCAGCGATACGTTCAGTATACATATCAATTGCAAGAACTACTTTACTATCTTTAGCAATAAAAGCTCTATCTATATCTCTTAAATCATTCATACCAGCAATACCTTCAAGGCCACTCTTTTTATTTAATAAGCTATCTACTTCTTCATAAGATAGACCTGTTTTCTTCATAATATATCCTATAATACTATAATCTATATCACCACTACGAGTACCCATCATAATACCAGCATTAGGTGTAAAGCCCATAGATGTAGCAATACATTTACCATCTTTAACAGCAGATATACTAGCACCATTACCAATATGACAGATAATTAAGTTACCATCACGTCCTAATATTTCTTTCATTCTAGTAGTTATATATTTATGAGATAGTCCATGGAATCCATACTTTCTAACATCATATTTAACATACCATTCATAAGGTACTGAATATAAGAATTCTTTTTCCTCAATAGTTTGATGAAAAGCTGTATCAAAACATGCAACCATAGTAGCATTAGGTATAGCTTTAGAAAAAGCTTTTATACCAATGATAGCAGCAGGATTATGTAGAGGTGCTAAGTCTTTTATTCTTTCTATTTCTTCTAACACTCTATCATTAATAACAACAGAATGAGAATATAAGACACCACCATGAACAACACGATGTCCAACTGCTTTAATATCATCTAGTTTTTTAACAATACCTTTTTCCACAAGTTCTGTTAATAAAATATTAACAGCTTTCTCATGATTTTCAATTTCCTCTTTCTTATAAATTTTTTCATCATTAACTCTAATAGTATAATCACTATCATTAGAACCAATACGTTCAAAACTTCCTTTTGTAATTACTTTTTCACTTGGCATATCATAAAGTCTAAATTTTAATGTACTACTGCCAGAGTTAACAGCTAATAATAACATAATATCTCTCTCCTTTTACTTATTATATAATAATAATTAGAAAAGGACAAAAGTTTTTTTATTAGTAATATGAAATACACTACTGTTTAATTTAGTTTTAAAATAATTTTGCTTAAACCAATTTAATAAGTCTTATTTGCATATATTGCTTTATCTTCCTTACATTAACATTGCTATTTGTTTTTCACTTAAACCCGTATACATAGATACTTTAGGTATAGAAATTCCATCTTTTAGAAGAGACTTTGCAATATCTCTTTCTCTTTCTTCTGCTCCTTTTTCAATACCTTGTTCTTTAGCAATATTACTATGATATTCTATTTTCAAAGCTTCTTCTTCCTTTCTTCTTTTCTCTGGATCATATAATCCTATATTATCAATATCACTTGTTAATTCATATAGTTTATCTGCAACTTCCATTAACTCATCATCTCCTTCACTCAATTTCTTTATTTCTAGATAATCATCTAGTACTAATATTACTAATTCTTTATCTAATTTTGTTAAAGGTTCTTCTTTATAGTATTTATTAATACTTTCCATCATATCTATATGAATCTTTGCACTAGTTTCAGTTTCTATTATATTCTCTTCATTTTTAAATTTAAAGGTAGAAATATTTTCATTTCCTATGTACTTTTTATAATTATCAAATATATCAAAATTTATTTGGATAACTTTAATATTTTTACTATACTGTTCTCCTTTACTTAATAATTCTCCTTTTATCTTTCCAAAATAAGCATCATTTCTTTCTATAAGTCCATCCCAATAGCCATTATTACATTCTAGATTAATAATATATCCTTTTATTTGAAAAATTACATCTGAAGTTTTCTTTCTTTCTAAAGCATTTGCTATTTTATATTCAACATTCTTCTCCCTAAAAGTATTTTTAATAAGTTCTTTATCAATACCTGTAATATTAGATATTAAATCTGCTAAATAATTAGGACAACTTCCCATAATAGCTTTAAAGACAGGATCAAGTGTCGCTTCATAGACAAAGTTATTACTCAACATATAATCTCTAATCTTTTCATTACTTACATTTTTAGGAATATGTTTTATTCTTTTTCTTATCATAATCCCTCCTTTGCAAGTGTTATAACATATGTTAAAAGCTATTACAAAAAGGTAATTTTGTAAATTGCTACTAGAAATAGTTGTTATTTTAGCAGATTCACTAATAGAAAATATAAAATTCATACTAAATCATATCTTCAATTTGCAAAATTCATATAAAATTAACTTTTTTTATAACCTCCTTTTCTCCATCTTTTTTAATAAGTCTCCCATCTATTTATAATGTATCATAATAGATAATTCATGTCAATGATTACTTTTCATATTTGAAATAATATTTTATATTCTTCTTCAGTAATCTTCTCCTTGTCTTACTAACAATTCTTCTCTTAAGTTTATTATTCTTGTACTTATAATTAATACCTAGAAAAGTAAAACCTTCAGTACTTCTATATATTTTAGTTTTATTATTAAACTCTAATAGATAATCACTATTAATATTAGATTCTAATATTCTTAAAATATCTTTTAGTCTTTCTTTATTACTATCTAAAATAATACCATCGTCCATATATCTAATATAGTATTTACAATCTAACTTTTCTTTAATAAAGTGATCTAAGTCATTAAGGTAAAACACTGCAAGGAACTGAGATGTATAATTACCTATAGGTAAGCCAGTATCTTTCTTATAGAGAGTATCCATTCCTAACTTACTAATAGTATTATTAATATAATCATAATTAGTAGTATTTAATATTTCTTTAATTAATAATAAATCATTATTACTTAGATATTTACTTAATTTATTAAGTAATACTTTATGATTAATATTATAAAAGTACTTCTTAAAATCAAATTTAAGAATATAAAAAGTACTAGATTTATTTTTAATATTAACAAGATATTTATCTAATAAATATCTTGCATAAGAAGTACCTCTTCCTATTCTAGTTGCACAATTACTATCTATTAAGTATTTATCTAAAGGTAATAAAACTTTCTTACAGATGATATGATTAACTATCTTATCTTCTAAAGTACTGCTCATAATAAGTCTTTTCTTTTTCTCTGTTATAGTAAAGATATGATAATTACTATAAGTATAATTACCACTATTAATTTTATCTACTAATATATTACAATTACTATAATAATTCTTTTCAAAAAGATATAGCTTCTTCTTATTTCTAATAGATTTTCTTATCTTTAAATAAGCATCTTCTATATCACTTAACTCTACTTTCACTTTTAATCCATCCATAAATTAATTTTGTAATTGTAATATACTTCTTACTTATAGATATATACTTATCTTTAGATATTTCTTGATAACTATATAGTTTATAATAGTAATAATCTAATAATTTAACTTCTACCAACATTTTTCTTTGAATATATATTCTTTTAGGTCTTTCTAGGGTATTAGTATAATATAAGTAATAAAGTAATTTATAATTAGAATCTATTATATTATTCTTGAGCGTCTTATATTTATTATTGATATTAAGAATTATTTTATCAGTAATAATATCTATTTCTTTAAGTTTATTTTCAAGTACAAAATCACTCATAGAATTTCTCCATTTTAGTAATAATCTCTTCGATATTATCTAGATATAAACAATTCTTTAGATTGGTGGATAGTTTATCTATTCTATAAGACAACTTACCATATTCTAGATACTTAGAATATTTATTATCTTTAAAAGTAACAATATCATCATAGAAATAGTTAATATGACATTTATTAAGTAAATGAATTAATTTATTCATTGAGTTTCTTTCTATATAAAATACTTCTTTATAAGGCATATCTAAAAGATAACTTATTATATAACTATCTTCTTTATTAGTATAAACTACTATTCCTTTACGCATAAAATACACTAAACTATTATTCATAAATTATCGTTCTCCTATCTTTCCCTTATTTTACAAAAAAAAAACAAGAAAAATGAAAAATAAATATTTTTCATAAGAATTTCTGACGAAATTCCTT
>CAMMMG010000022.1 GCA_946497925.1 uncultured Mycoplasmatota bacterium | reverse complement strand
CTTGTACTTATATTTTTACTTAATACTAATCATCAAAGACTATTTGTTATAATTAATACCTTAATTAGTGCAGGTATTATTGTATTAAGTAAGAATATCTTTTTAAGAGAAAGACCTTTAACTGGAAGTGAACTTCTTTCTAGTTATAGTTTTCCTAGTGGGCATAGTTTAATTGCTACTACTTATTATGGATTCTTAATATATTTGCTTAGAAGAAGTAAATGTAAGGAAGAATATAAGGTAATAGGAACAACATTCTTAACTACATTAATTGTTTTGATTTGTTTAAGTAGGTTAATACTTAACGTTCATTATGTTACTGATGTAGTTGGTGGAGTTATTTTAGGACTTATAATTCTTTTAGTATTGATTTACTTTTATGAGAAGACTTTTAAGCCTAAAGAAAAGGAGAAACCTTTATTAAAGACTTTATCTTATGGCTTTAATGGAATACTTTATACTTTAAAACATGAAAGAAATATGGTAATTCATTTTCTTGTTATGATATTAGTAATAATAGCAGGGATAGTCTTTAAAATTACTTTTGTAGAATGGGGAGTATGTTTTGTACTTTTTGCATTAGTTCTTTCTTTAGAACTTATGAATACAGCTTTAGAGAATGTCGTTGATCTTGTAACTGAAGAGAAAAAAGCAAAGGCTAAAGTTGCTAAAGATGCAGCAGCAGGGGCAGTACTTGTCGCGGCGATATTTGCAGTTATTATAGGTATATCAATATTTTTACCTAGACTTTTAAATTTATAGTGTATATAATAAGAAATATGAAGTGATTAAACGGAGGCGATTTATTTGAAAGTAGGAATTATGTGTGGAAGTTATCCTGGTAATGTTGAGGTTAATGATAGTAGTAAAATTGTAATAGAAGCTCTTACAATGAAACCATATACAATTGTTAAAGGTGCTGATGTAAATGGTACTATGGGAAAAGTTGAAGAAATTGCTAGAGAAAATGGAAGAGAAATTTTATCTATTGGTAATCCAATTGAACTTAAAAGGAGTACTGCTGATATTAAAATTTCTGTAATGTCTACTTTTGAAAGATTAGAAAGAATATATGAGAATAGTGATGTAGTACTATTTTTAGATGGTGGAGTAGGTACTGTTTCAGAGTTTTTATCTTTTCTAAATAATAAGATAGAAACAGAAGGAGATAAACCTTTGATTTTATATAATCCTAATGGAATATATAATCTTCTTTTAAAAGATTTAGAGCAAAGAAGAAGATTAGGACTTATTAGAGATAATTATAAGGATTATTTTGACGAAGCAAAGAATTTAAATCATTTAGCTTATTATTTAGAAAAATATGAAAATAAATTTAATAAAGAAAGTGATGAGAGGAGCAAGGTTAGATAATGAATGAGATTAAGATGGAAGATTTAGTTAATTATTGTAAGCAATATGGAATAATATTCCAAGGAAGTGAGATATATGGAGGTCTTGCTAATACTTGGGATTATGGTCCTGTTGGTATGCTTTTAAAAAATAACGTTAAAAGTGCTTGGTTAAAGAAATTTGTTCAAGAAGATATTAATAATGTAGGACTAGATTCTGCTATTTTAATGAATCCTAGAACTTGGGAAGCGAGTGGACATTTAGCAACTTTCTCTGATCCTTTAATAGATTGTAAGAAATGTAAGACTCGTCATCGTGCAGATAAGTTAGTAGAAGCTGATGGTGTAGAAGATGCTGGTGGTATGAGTCATGAAGAATTAATGAATTATATTAAAGAACATAATATTGTTTGTCCTAACTGTGGGGCAATGGATTATACTGATATTAGAGAATTTAACTTAATGTTTAAGACTTTTCAAGGTGTTACTGAAGATAGTAAGAGTACAATTTATTTAAGACCTGAGACTGCTCAAGGTATATTTGTTGATTTTTTAAATGTACAAAGAAGTATGAGACTTAAGATTCCTTTTGGAATTGGACAAGTTGGTAAAAGTTTTAGAAATGAAATAACTCCTGGTAACTTTATATTTAGAACAAGAGAATTTGAACAAATGGAATTAGAGTTTTTTTGTAAGCCAGGTACTGAATTAGATTGGCATAAATATTATAAAGATTATTGTTATAACTTCTTATTAAGTCTTGGTATTAATAAAGATAATTTAAGACTTAGAGATCATAAAAAAGAAGAGTTAAGTCATTATAGTAATGCTACTACTGATATTGAATATAAATTTCCATTTGGATTTGGAGAGTTATGGGGAATTGCTAGTCGTACTGATTATGATTTATCTAGTCATCAAAAAGTATCAGGTGAATCTTTAGAGTATTTAGATCCTACTACTAATGAGAAATATATTCCTTATGTTATTGAACCTAGTGTTGGTGTAGATAGACTTATGCTTACAATACTATGTGATGCTTATAATAAAGAGACATTAGAAGATGGTAGTGAAAGAGAAGTATTAAAAATACACCCCTTTTTAGCACCATATAAAGTAACTATTTTACCTTTAATAAAGAAAAGACATAGTGAGAAAGCTACTGATGTTTATAAAATGTTATCTAAAGAGTTTTCTGTTAGTTATGATGAAGCAGGATCTATTGGTAAAAGATATAGAAGACAGGATGCTATTGGAACCCCTTTTAGTTTAACAGTTGATGATAATACAATAGATAATGGTACTGTTACTTTAAGAGATAGAGATACTATGGAACAAGTAACATTAAAACTAGAAGAAGTTATTCCATATATTGAAGAGAGGATTAAATTCTAATGGGACCTATTATTGGTATTTTAACTAGAAGTGGTGTTAATGAAAATGGTACACCTATAGAATACTGTATGGAAAGTACAAGAAGAGCGATTATTAAAGCTAGTGGAGTGCCTATTATGTTAACACCTCCTCAAGATATAGATTATTTTACTACTAAGAGTAGTGAAGCTCCTGATTTAACTGGGATGGAACAAGAAATGATTTTATATCAGATAGAAAAGTTAGATGGATTATTTATTCCTGGTGGAGATAAGATTACTAAGTATGATTATTATGTTTTACATTTTTGTCTTAAAAGAAATATTCCAATACTTGGAGTATGTTTAGGTATGCAGATGATTGCTAACTATAAAATAGATAACTTTAAATTATTGGATGTTCCTAATAAAGAGTTACATTATAAAGAAGATTATGCTGCACCTGCTCATACTGTTACTATCGATAAAAATAGTCTTTTATATAAGATAATAGGTAGGGAAGAAATAATGGTTAATTCTCATCATTTAAGATGTGTAGACTACACTAAAGAGTGTAATGTAGTTGCTAAGAGCTCTGATGGAGTTATTGAAGCGATAGAGTTAAAAGATTATGACTTTTGTTTAGGAGTACAGTGGCATCCAGAGATAAATATTAGTGATGATGTTAATTCTAAGAAGATATTTGCGTGTTTTATGGAGAAAGCTAAGGAGAAGAAAGAAAGTAAAATAATTATTAAATAGTTTTATTGACATTATTATCACTGAATGTTATATTATAGCTACATAAGTGATTATGTGTTGTTAAAAAAAGCTGGTGATTCCGACCATAACAGGAACTTAAAAAAGCGGTGATTCCGACTATAATAGGAACTTAAAAAAGAAACTAGAGAGCAAACTCTAGTTTTTGTATATAGAAATTAAAAAAGCAACCATAAAGGTTACTTTTCTAAGCTCAAAACTGTGCCTTCACGGGTTTGATCCATTATAAATAATAGACCAAGATTGTAGATATAATATTATCTACATTAATAGTATATCAAAATTATGATTAAATATACAAAATATTTTAAGTAAACTTTTTTAAGATAATTTAATCAAAAAAATACTTTACAAAGAAAATAAAGAATATTATTATTTTAATAAGTGATGATATATTACTGAAAGGAGAAGTGGCAAATGAAAGATAAATATAATATGTCTTTAGAAGATAATATATTTTTTGCTAAGAGAAAACTTGTAGATAATATTTATAAGAGTGCTAATCTTGAAGGAATCGCTGTAACTTTTGCAGATACTTATGCTTTTATGAATAATGTTAATACAGGTAATATTTCTGTTGATGATATGTTGAAACTTAAAGGTTTAAAAGATGGATGGGAATATGTAATTAATCATGTTAATGAAGAACTTACTATAGATTTTATTAAGAAAATACATTTTGAAGTGTGTAAAGGACAAAATATTTATCCTTTAGGAGAATTTAGGGATAAAGGTGTTGGTATTACTGGTACTTCTTGGAGACCAAAACTTCCTAGTGAATGTGATTATGATAAAGAATTAAAAGAGATTTTAAGTAATGAAAATAAATTGGAAAGATGTATTGATTTATTTTGTTGGCTTCAGAGGTCTCAAATGTTTTTAGATGGTAATAAAAGAGTTGCCAACTTAGTTGCTAATAAAGAAATGATTAAAAATGGGCAAGGTATAATAGCAGTACCTGTTGAAGAGATTGGTAACTATTTAACTAAATTAATTGAATACTATGAGAGTGGAGATAATACTAAGTTAAAAGAGTGGCTTTATGAAAATTGTATTGATGGTGTTTAATTTGTTTGAAAAAAGTAGCAGAAAAGTGTTGACAAACCTAGATTTTTAGCATACAATACTTGAAGAAAAGGAAAGAGATGGGATACCCCACCACCTGATTGATAAGTGAGTCAATAGGTAAAAAAGCCAAGATTAGATATAATAATACATTATTATTTTGGTTTTTAAGTGGGTATTAATATATCCACTTTTCTTAATTTATGGAGGTGTTAATTATAGCAAAAGATAATAAGAGTCAATTAATTAATGAGCAAATTAGAGCTAAAGAAGTATTGGTTATTGGTCCTAATGGAGAACAAGTTGGAATTAAATCTATAGAAGATGCAAGAACACTTGCAAAATATGCTAATTTAGATTTAGTTTTAATGAATCCTAATGGAAATCCACCTGTTTGTAAAGTAATGGATTATAATAAATACCGTTACGAAAGACAAAAGAAAGAAAAAGAAGCTTTGAAAAAACAAAGAGCAAGTCAAGCAGAGTTAAAAGAGTTTAGATTATCTCCTGTTATTGACGTAGGAGATTTTGAAACTAAACTTAGAAACGTTATTAAGTACTTACAAAAAGGTGATAAGATTAAACTTACGATTAGATTCAAAGGAAGACAAATGGCTCATACTGAATTAGGTAAAGAAGTATTAGAGAAATTTGCTAATAGGACTCTAGATTATGCAACAATTGATCAACATCCAAAGTTAGATGGTCGTACTATGACAATGTTTTTAGTACCAAAGAAAGATAAGTAGAAGGAGGAATTATAATGCCTAAATTAAAAACACATAAAGGTAGTAAGAAAGTATTTAAGAAAAGAAAAAATGATTATAAAATAGGACATCCAGGAAGTAGACATAATACTGGATATAAGTCAAGAAAAGTTAATAGAAAGAAAAGAAGTGCATCTAGCTTATCTAAAGCAGATCAAAATCGTTTAAAGAACATTATTTAATAAAAGAAGGAGGATGTAAAGATGGCAAGAGTTAAGAATGGAGCAGTTACAAAAGCTCGTCATAAGAAAGTATTAAAACAAGCTAAAGGATACTTTGGTAGTAAACATAGACTTTATAAGAGTGCTAAAGAACAATTAATGCATTCTGGTCAATATGCATATAGAGATAGAAAACAAAAGAAAAGAGAGTTTAGAAAACTATGGATAACTAGAATTAATGCAGCATGTAGAGAAAATGGTATTAGTTATTCTAGATTTATAGAAGGATTAAATAAAGCAGGTGTTGAAGTTAACCGTAAAATGTTAAGTGAGATTGCTATTAATGATCCTAAAGCATTTACTGAATTAGTTGAAGTAGCTAAAAAAGGTAAAGAAGGTAAAATAAAAGTAAATGAAGTTAAATCTACTAATGAGGTAACTGTTAAGAGTAGTAGTACTAAAGAAGAAGTAAAGACTACTGAGAAAAAGACTACAACTAAGAAAGAGACTAAAAAAGAAGAGAAAACTGAAGTTAAAGATTATAGTAAAATGACAGTTGCAGAACTTAAAGAAATTGCTAAAGAAAAAGGTATTGCAACTACAGGTATGAAAAAAGCTGACATAATTGAAGCTTTAGAAAAATAAACATATTTTGGAATTGAATTATCTAGTGCTGATTAGTTAATAGCTAGCAGTGATAATTTTTAGAACAAAATAGAAGATAAAAAACGAAAAGGAGATTAAAATATGAGCGTAGTATCAATGAATTATTTATTAGAAGCTGGTGTTCATTTTGGACATCAAAAAAGAAGATGGAATCCTAAGATGGGAGAATATATCTATACAACTAGAGATGATATTTATATTATCGATTTACAAAAAACATCTAAATGTTTAGATAGAGCATATGATGCTTTAAAAACAATAGTAGAAGATGGAGGAAAAGTTCTATTTGTTGGAACTAAAAAGCAAGCTCAAGAAGCTGCTGAAGAGTCTGCAGTTAGAACTAATATGTATTTTGTTAATGAAAGATGGTTAGGTGGTACATTAACTAACTTTAGAACTATTAGATCAAGAGTTAGAAGAATGGAACAAATCGAAAAGATGGATAGTGATGGAACATTCGATGCATTACCTAAGAAAGAAGTAATTGGTCTTAAGAAAGAATATGAGAAACTTAATAAGAACTTAAGAGGAATTAGAGATATGAAGAAGCTTCCTCAAGCTTTAGTTATAGTTGATCCTAAAAAAGAAGAGATTGCTATTAAAGAAGCTAGAATCTTAAATATTCCTGTATTTGGTGTAGTTGATACAAACTGTGATCCAGATATGGTTGATTATGTTATTCCTGGTAATGATGATGCTGTAAGAAGTGTTAAATTACTAATTGGAGCTTTAACTAATGCTATTGCAGAAGTTAATGGTAATGAAGTAATTGATTATATTAGTGAGGAAGATAAGGCTAAAAAAGATAAAAAAGAAGCAAAGAGAGAAGCTAGAAAAGAAATTAAAAAAGAAGTAAAAAAAGAGGAAGTAGTAGAAGAGAAAGCTGAAACTAAAGTTGAAGCAAAAGAAGAAGTTAAAGAAGAGAGTGTAGACTATAGTAAAATGACAGTTGCTGAATTAAAAGAAATAGCTAAGTCTAAAAATATTTCTACTACAGGTATGAAAAAAGCTGACATTATAGAAGCTTTATCAAAGTAAGATAGGAAGGAGGGAGGGAATCTCCTTCCTTTTGTATAAAAATAGAAAGGATTGAATAAATTATGTTTAAAGCAAGTGATGTAAAAGAATTAAGAGATAAGACTGGAGCAGGAATGCTTGATTGTAAAAAAGCCTTAGAAGCTTGTAATGGTAATATGGATGAGGCAGTTGATTGGTTAAGAGAAAAAGGTATTAGTAAGGCTGCTAAGAAAGAGTCTAGAGTTGCTGCAGAAGGTTTATGTAAAATAGAAGTTAAAGATAATAAAGCAGTTATATTAGAAGTTAATTCTGAGACTGACTTTGTTGCTAAGAATGAAGAATTTGTTAACTTTGTTAATTATTTAGCAGATACTATTATCAATAACAATTTAAAAACAAGAGAAGAAGTTTTATCATTTGAAGATAATGGTGAGACTGTTGAATCTAAACTTGTTAGTTTAACTGCTAAAATAGGAGAGAAAATATCTTTTAGAAGATGTGAATTAGTTGAAAAGACTGATAGTCAATCATTTGGTAGTTACTTACATATGGGTGGTAAGATTGGTGCTTTAGTAGTACTTGATAATACTACAGAAGAAATTGCCAAAGACGTTGCAATGCATGTTGCAGCAATGGCTCCTGTTTGTGTAAATAGAGATGGTGTTCCAAGTGATATGGTAGAACATGAATCTAAAGTAATTAAAGAACAAGTTATGAATGAAGGTAAACCTGCAGAAATAGCTGAAAAGATGGTTACTGGTAGATTAAATAAATTTTATAAAGAGATTTGTTTAGAAGAACAAGAATTTATTAAAGATTCTAGTGTTACTGTTGGTAACTATGTTAAAAACAATGGTGGTTCTATTATATCAATGATTCGTTATGCTGTTGGTGAAGGTATTGAAAAGAAAGAAGAAAACTTTGCTGATGAAGTAATGAGTCAAATAAATGCTACTAAATAGTTATTAGTAGATAAAACCCCCAAAAAATACTAGAAACTCTAGTATTTTTCTTTGAGTTATGTTATAATTTAGAACGTGTTTTGGAGTGTGATAGTATGAAAAAAAGAAATGTAGCAATTATTGCCCATGTCGATCATGGTAAAACTACTTTAGTAGATGGTATTTTAAAAACATCTGGTATGTTTCGTGATAATGAAGATGTAAGTAATGTATCAATGGATTCTAATGCTTTAGAGAAAGAACGTGGTATTACAATTCTTGCTAAAACAACTGCTTTAGACTATAACGGTTATCGTATTAATATTCTTGATACTCCTGGTCATGCTGATTTTGGTGGAGAAGTTGAACGTATTATGAATATGGTTGATGGCGTTATTCTTGTTGTTGATGCTTATGAAGGTGCTATGCCTCAGACTAGATTTGTTTTAAAGAAAGCTTTTGAAGCAGGAGTTAAACCTATTGTAGTTATTAATAAAGTAGATAAACCTAGTGCAAGATGTTCTGCAGTTGTTGATGAAGTACTTGACTTATTTATTGAACTTGGTGCTGATGAAGAACAACTTGATTTCCCTGTAGTATATGCTAGTGCTTTAAATGAAACTTGTAGTTTAAGTGATGATATAAGTACACAGAAAAAAGGTTTTGAACCATTACTTGACTTAATCATTGATAAGATTCCTGCACCTACTGGAGATAATACTAAACCATTACAATTCCAACCAGCTTTACTTGATTATAATGAGTTCGTTGGACGTATTGGTATTGGTCGTGTTCATAATGGAATCATTAAGACTGGTGAGATGGTTAGTTGTATTAGATTAGATGGTAGTGTTAAGAACTTTAGAATTCAAAAATTATTTGGATACTATGGATATAACCGTATAGAGATAGAACAAGCTGAAGCAGGGGACATTGTCGCTATTGCAGGTCTTGCTGATATATCAGTAGGTGAGACAATTTGTAATATGGGAGATAATCTTCCTCTTCCTATTTTACATATAGATGAACCAACTCTACAGATGACATTTGGTACTAATAGTAGTCCTTTTGTAGGTCGTGATGGTAAGATTTTAACTGCTCGTAAAATAGAAGAAAGATTAATTCGTGAGACTCAAAAAGATGTATCACTTAGAGTTGAAAACACAGGACGTGATAGTTTCCTTGTTTCAGGACGTGGAGAGTTACATCTTGGAATATTAATTGAAAATATGCGTCGTGAAGGTTTTGAACTTGAAGTATCTAAACCTAAAGTAATTATTAAAGAAATTGATGGTGTTAAATGTGAACCTTGGGAAGAGTTACAAATAGAAGTGCCAGAAGATGTTGTTGGTAGTGTTATTGAACATTTAGGTACTCGTGGTGGATTTATGGAAAATATGACTAACTTTGAAAATCAAGTTCGTCTTAACTATAGTATTCCATCTCGTGGACTTATTGGTTTTTCTACAGACTTTATGACTATGACTAAGGGATATGGAATAATGAATCATACCTTTAGTTCCTATAAACCATATGAAAACGTTGATATTGGAGAACGCAAACTAGGAGTTTTAGTTTCTGTTGAAAATGGAAACTCTACTGCTTATGCAATTGGTAATCTAGAAGATAGAGGTACTATGTTTATTGAACCTGGTACTGAAGTATATGAAGGTATGATAATAGGTGAATGTAATCGTGATAATGACCTTGCAGTTAATGTGGTTAAAGGTAAACAACTTACTAATATGCGTGCTGCAGGAAGTGATCATACTGTTGTCTTAAAAAGACCTCGTCCTATTACTTTAGAGTATGCACTTGACTATATAAATTCTGATGAACTTGTAGAAGTAACACCTAACTTCATTAGACTTAGAAAACGCATCTTAAATACAGAAGAGAGAAAAAAAGCAGATGCTAAAAAAAATAAATAGGCTTTATCACAGCCTATTTATTTTTCTATTTTCTCTAAAAAATCTTCTATTTTTTCATTATCTACTGCACCATTTATTTTGTGAGATGTTTCTTTGCCATTTTCAAAATATAAAACAGTAGGGGTACCACTTACACTGGTTGTTAATTTACTAAACTTTTTAGCATCTTCTTCAGTTAGATTATATAAATTAAGAGAATAAGCTTCTAAATCATTAGTTTTTAAAATTGCTTTAAATCTTGGTGAGAATTCTTCACAGTGAGAGCATCCTGTTTGGACTATTTCTAAGATAAAACTTTCTTTATTATCTATCATTTCTTCTAATTTACTATAATCAATTTCTGTAATTGTATTACTGCTATTACCACAACCAGTAAAAAAAACAATAAAAAGTCCTATTAATAAAAATTTAATTGTTTTTTTCAATTTTATCACTACTTTCCTCTAGTATTATAGCACTGTTTATAATATAAAAACAATATTTTACTTTTCAAAATCTAAAATATAGTCTATACTTATAATAACGAAGGGGTGTAGCCTATGATACTTAGAAAACCATATGCTCTTTTAATACAATACTTTCAAAGAATTCACTTGCTATTAATATTACTTTCTGCATATATATTTTATAAAATAATGGCTTTAAGAAGTTTTGTTGCAGATTTTTTAAATACTGAGAGTTATAATGCTTATTATGAGCCTATAAGTGATCATGTTAATTTTTTAGTGATTATTTCAATAATAGCGATAGTTATTATAAGTATTATTTTAATAGTCTTACTTCATTATAAGAAAAAACCATGGAAGATTTATTTGATTCCTATATTTGAGTATACTCTTATGTTAGGTGTTTTAATCTTTGTAAGAAGCTATTTTAATGGTTATGATGAAATGTCTACTATACAATCTATAATGGCAGGAAGAGATTTATTAACTATAGTTTATTTTCCTCAATATATAATATTTATTATTTTTGGAATTAGATTTTTGGGAATAGATTTAAAAAAATTTGGTTTTAAAGAAGATGAAGAGTATTTAGATATAAAAGAAGAAGATAGAGAAGAATTTGAAGTAAATATTGACTTTGATAAAGATAAAATAAAAAGAAATATTAAAAAGTTTATTAGAAATGCTAAATACGTCTATTTTGAACATAGACTTGTTTGTAATACAATTATAATAATTTTATTTGTTTCTCTTACTGGTTATACATATTATTATTTTGGTGTTTTACACAAGACTTATAGAGAAGGTAATACTTTTTCTGCTAACTATTATGATATAACTGTTAATAATAGTTATTTGACTAATAGAGATAGTAGAGGTGACATTATTAGTAATAAACAATATTATTTAGTTGTTAATGTTACAGTTAAAAATAATGCTTCTAAAAGAAATATTAATTTAGATCGTTTTAGAGTAATGAATAAGAATAATGAGTTTCATTATGTTACTAGAGAATATGATAACTTTAGAGATTTGGGTAGAGGATATAATGGTAAAAAATTAGATACTTCAGAGGAGACTACATTTATATTAGTTTATAAAGTGCCAACTGATTTGGATAAAAATAAATTCGTTTTATACTATTCTGATGTTTCTAGTGATGTTTTGTTAAAGAAAATTAAATTAAATGTACAAGATGTTACTAAGCTTGAAACTAAAGATGAAGTTAAGTTAACAGAAAAGTTAACTTTACCTACTAAAGATACCTTAGTAGTTACAGATTTTAAATTAGTTAATGAAACTACTTATAGTAGATATTCTTGTAATGACACTGGTTGTGCGACTATGGAATTACCATTAAAATCTAATAATAAAATTTTAGAAATTTCTTTTATTAGTAATAATTTTACCGGTAAAAGTTTTGTTGACTTTTCTAATATATATGCTACAATAAATTATGAAGATAATAATGGTAAGATGAAGAGTATTGAGCCTTATTCTTTGGTAAATAATTATAATGGAAATTATGCTTATTTCAGTATACCTGATGATGTAAAAGAAGATGCGAAGATAGAGATGATTTTTACTTTTAGAAATGAACAATATATTTATTATATAAATTAAAGGAGCGCTTTATATGAAGAAAAAGGGTATTGATAAAAATAAAATTATCAAAATTGTTATTGTGGTAGTAGTAATTATTGTTCTTGTTTTATTGCTTTGGTTTTTATATTTTTATCCTAATAAGGTCTTTAGAGAAAATGAAAGATTATTAGAAGAAGCTGGTAAACGATATTATGAAATTAATAGTACTCGTCTTCCTAATGAGGAAGGTCGGGTAATCTCTGTTACTTTGGATACTTTGATTAAACAAGATTATTTAGATGGTTTATATGAAGCTTATGGTAATAAACTTTGTGATTTGAATGAATCAAATGTTAAAGCAGTTAATAAAGATGGTGATTATACATATTACACATATTTAAAATGTGGAAAGCGTGAGTCTGAAGTTGATCATGAAGGACCTGTTATTACTCTTAATGGTTCTAAAAATATGACTGTTAGTAGAGGTGATAAATTTAATGATCCTGGTGTTAAGAGTGTTGTTGATAATGTAGATGGTAATATGGATAAATCTTTAGTATCTATTAAAGGAGAAGTAGATACTTCTAAAGTTGGAGTTTATGAAATTACTTATACTATTAGTGATAGTCTTGCAAATAAGACTGAGGTTACTAGAAAAGTAAGTGTTGAAGAGAGTTTAGCTAGTACAGTGAAGTCTAATACAGAAAATGGTTATTATGTTGGTAATGTAGATAATAATTATATATATTTTAATAATATATTATTTAGAATTGTAAGAGTAAATGATGATAATAGTGTTCTTATTGTAAGTAATGATGCTCTTGCTAATGTAGATTATACTAATGATGGTAGATTTACAGATAGTGCTTTAGATAAATGGTTAAATGATTATTTCTATAATTTATTAGAACCTAGTTATCAAGATTTAATAAAATCTAGTAGTTGGTGTGATGATATGATTAGTAGTGATAATATTACAACAACTGAATGTAGTAGACAAACAGATAAAAGAAAAGTTGGTATTTTATCATTACAAGATTATAATTTAAGTTATGATATAGTTTCTAGTTATCTTGATAAGAGCAACTTTAGTTGGTATGCTAATTTAGCAGAAGATAATAAAGCTTGGGCTATAACTTCTACTGATAGTTATCCAAATACTATTTACTCATCAGAAAGTACTAATTTATTAAATGTAGTGCCAGCACTTAATTTAAAAGCTTCAACTACTATATTAGAAGGTGATGGTACTTATACTGATCCATATGTTGTTGTTAAGAGGGATGCAGCAAGAAGAAGTAGTGAACTTAATAAGAGACAAGTAGGTGAGTATGTTAGTTATTCTGGTTATTTGTTTAGAATAAGTAATATTTTGGATGATGGTACTACTGAAGTAATCATGGATTCTGTTTTAAAATCTAATAATCAACAAGTAGATATTGGTTATACAAATGGGAATAAGCAGAAAGTTTATAATCCTAATCAAGAGGGGAATATTGGTTATAAGATAAAAAATGATATGACTAGGTATATTAATACAGATTTATTTGTTAGTAAAAATATAAGTGTTCCAATATATAATAAAAATATTACATATCAAGGAAAGAAAGATACTAAAAAGTATAAACTTTTAATTACTATTCCTTCTACGTTTGATATTTTTAGTGCGAAAAGTTCTACTGCTAATGATTCAGGATATTGGTTGAGAGACTCGTCAAAACAAGATAATACGAAAGCAGTAGTTAGATCTTTAGGTACACTAACTTATTCAAATGCCTCTGATAATTTACAAGCTGGTGTAAAAGTTTTGGCATATTTTGATAAAGATGTTATAATAGAATCAGGTAAAGGTACATATTTAGATCCTTATACACTTATAGATTAAAGGAGTAGTTTATGAAGCTTAAGAAGAAGTCATTGACAATTATTGGTATTATTATAATTTTTCTAGTTGCTTGTTTTCTATTAATTTATGAAAATATGGGAAAGACAAGTGACTTTAAAGTGATAGATGAAAGTAAAAAAATAGAAGAAGCTGCAAAATTTGGTGATGATGTTACTGGTTGGTTGAGGGTAGAAGGTACTAATATAGATTTACCTTTAATAGCTAGAAATAATGTAGCAGATGTTTCAAGACGTGATTATGAATATGCTTGGACTAATTCTTTTCCAGATGATAAAAGTAATCACTTTACTTATATTTCTCATAATATTAGAAATGTCTCTAGTAATCCTATAATTGGTGATGATAGTATGACATATTTTGAACAGTTAATGTCATTTATATATCCTGATTTTATTAAAGATAATCAATTTATCGAATTTACTTATCCAAGTGGTAAGACAACAACATTTAGAATATATGGTGTTTCTTTAATTAAAGATAATCAAGAACTATCTTATTATGATACTTTTAATGATAAGGAACTTAATGATTATATTAAACAAGTAAAAAAGGAAAGTATGTATGATATAGATGTTGATGTTGATTCTAGTGATATGCTTTTGACTTTGTATACTTGTACTAGATTTTATGGAGGTAATGCATATTCATTTAGAGTAGATGCTAGAGAATTACGGGAGGGTGAAAAAATGAAATATTCTACGGTTGAAGTAAATAATAATTACAAAGAAATTGAAGAAAGAATGAAAGAAGGTGAGAAAAATGAAAAAGCTTAAATTATTATTTATACCACTTGTTGGTTTAGCTGCATTTATGGGAGTATGGTTATCTGGTACTAATAATGTTAGTGCTGCTAATAATGAGGCTTGTCAAGCGACATGGTTTAGAGATAATATTGTTCAAAAGGTTGCTATCAATTTGGATGGAAATAATGTTACACTGACTAATAATTCTGGTTTTAATTTAGATTATAAATTTATTCCTGATGGTAATGAAGGAAATTCTACAACTGGAAGAATTAATAATGGTGCTAGTATTAATCTTTCTGTTACAAATGGTGGAGCGGTATTTTTCTATCTTATTGATTCTATTGATGATCCATGTATATCAGAAGCTGGTACTGAAGTAGGTATTGCACAAATTAATGCAAGTGGTTTAGTTGCTAATCCTTTATATAATGATAGTATTTGTGTTAATTATCGTAATAAATGGGGTAATAACGAAGTTATGAAGAATGCAGTTCCATATTGTTATTCTGCTGAAACCTATAGTATTTATTCAAGAGAACAAGTACAGGAATGGATAGATACTGCTGAAGAATTGTATGAAGCGATTAATAGTTCTAATGGTAATCAAGATATTACAATAGATAGTTCTTATCAAGAAGTAAAAGATGTTACGAAAACAGATAAACTTGTTTGTAATGCGTTTAGTGATAATAATTATGAAACAATGCATAAATATTATCACGTAGAGACTGAAACTGTTGATAATTGTGCAGTTACTTGTAAAGAAGAGATAGAAGTAAACTTTAGTGATCCTGTCGCAACTCAACCAGGAATGTGTTTTCAATATTTAATTGAAATTAAGTCTAAAGTAGTTTGTGATGGTAATTATACAGCACCTCCTCCAACAAGAAAACAAGTATGTTATCCTAGACCTCAATGTATTTCTGGAAGTTATGTTGGTGATGTAGGAGGACCTAATGAAGAATTTGATAGTTGTGTACAAGAGTGTGATGGAGGTAAATATACTCAAAAATGTATAGATAGTTGTTATAGTAAAGTTTATGAAAATGATAATAAATCTACTAAAACTTCAACAAATAATAAATTTACTAAAAAAGAAGTTATAGCATTATCACCTTTCTATAATCCAAGTGATAATTTCTATGAAGCAAGACAGATGGCAAATAGTTGTCCTAGTGATGCACAGTCTTTATATGCACAGAAGCAAAAAAATCCTGGTGGTTACTATAGTGGAGGATCATGGATTAATACTGATTATCCATCTGGAAGTCTTTGCTCTTTAGGACCATATTATTTCAGTAGTCTTGCACAGACACAAAGAACTATTGATTTGAATAATAAAAGTCTTTCTTATAGTGGTATTTATGGAGGATATTTCCCAGATAGTAATGGTATTTTAAGAGAAAATTATGGCAGTACATATTGTGATGATACTTGTTATTGGGTAGGAAGTTGTGGCTCTGATACTGTTTTAACAGAAACACTTGCTCAAGAACAATATGAAAAAGATGTTGAAGAGTATATGTCTAAAAAACAAGCTTGTGAACAAAAGGCTGCTACTTGTACTAATGAGAGAACTGATTATGAGATTGTTGTTGATAATTTAGATACTAATGATAGTAAAGATGATGATGATAAGAGTGATTGGCAAGAAGAGTTTACTTCTTCACAAAAATTAAATAGTACTACTGTTGAAGGAGATTTTCCTAGTATGGTTATCTTAACAGATGGAAGTTGTGAAGATGGTGAAGATGATCCATGGCATTATCATAATATTATTACATTCCCAGGTACATGGATTAATAATAAGACAGGACAAACTGTTCATTCTATTCAACCTGGTCATGAAGATTTTTATACATATGTAGGTAATCAATATTGTACTAAATTAAATTCTGTTCCTGTTAATACTGCTTGGTATGATTGGAAAGTTAATCAAAATGGTGATCCTTCTGCTTTAACTGATAGTGAAAAAGAACAGATAGAAGAGAATTTAGATATGAATATTAGAGGTCATATCGATAACTATGGTTACTTTGGTTGGGATTTTGATATAAGTTGTTTCTATGCTGTAGATACTCCTACTAATAATAGAGAAGCTTGTTCACCTGATAATCCTGATTGGCCTGATTGTGATCCAGATGATGGTGGTAAAGGTGGAGCTAGTGGGGAATCTCCAGTAAATAGTTATGATTATAGATCAGTTACTCTAGATAATCTATTCCCTAATAGTGTTACTCCAACTAGTTCAGGTGATATTAGTAAAAATACTAGAGCTTCTAAATTAATAAATGAAGTTGAGAGTTTAAGAAATAATAATGCTATTACAGTTGCTGATACTACAAGAGAAATTGGTTTTAACTGGACTTGTGCTGCTACTAATTTAGAGAATCCAGATTATTTAGTTCAACCAGTTACTTTGATTAATGAAATTCAAGCTTTGGGAGATAGTATTTATGAAGGCGATGAATATTTGGATTATCATATTAGATTAACTCCTGAGACTATGAATAAGGTTAGAGCTTACAATAAAAAATATAAGAATAATTATACTGAACCTACTAGTGGTGATGAAATATTAAATGCTGGTAATAAGAAAACTTCTGGTATTACAGTATATCGTAGTTACTTACTTCATGAGGTACTTAACAGTAATGAATTATTAAAAGCAGGTCTTATTGGATGTAATAATGAAGGTAAAGGTGAAAATGAGTGTAATAACACTATTGATACATCTACCGCTTGTTATAATGAATATATGGCACAATCTTCTGTATTGAAAGGGGCTAAGTAATTATGAGTAAAAGTATGTTAGTGGTTGGAATAATTATATTAGCAATTATTACTTTTGGAGTTGTTAATATAGTTCAAAATTATCAAACAGGTAATGAACTTGATTATTATTTGTTAAGAGAGACAACCGAAGCGGCAATGACTG
>CAMMMG010000021.1 GCA_946497925.1 uncultured Mycoplasmatota bacterium | reverse complement strand
AATAATAATTATATCAGATTATTCTTTGCGAAGAAATTTACTCTTTTTTGCTGATGTAATTAAAAATATTTGACGTAAAGTTGTTTTTATGATAGAATCATATTGTTTGTAGCTTGTTATACCTCTTATTTGAGTGTAAGCTGTAAACCGCATTGAAGAGGTAGAAATTGTTAATAATGAGAACAATACCTTAAAAGCGAGTCTTTAGTTTAAAAAAGGAGGTTAAAAAATGTACGCAGTAATTAAAGTTGGTGGAAAACAATATCGTGTTAGTGAAGGAGATGAAATCTTCGTAGAAAAGATAAATGCTAATACAAACGATGTTGTTACTTTTGATCAAGTATTAATGCTTGATTCTAAAGTTGGTTCCCCTTATTTATCTAATGTCACTGTAGAAGGTACTGTCTTAAAAAATGGTAAAGCTAAGAAAATACGTATTTTTAAGTACAAGAACAAATCTAGAAGTAACCGTAAAACTCAGGGACATAGACAACCATATACAAAAATAAAAATTACTAAAATTAATGGTTAATTATGATTAGAGTAAAAGTAGAAAAAGAAAATGGACATTTTAAAAAGATAAGTATTTTAGGTCATGCTATGTACGATGAATATGGTAAAGATATCGTTTGTAGTGCTGTTAGTTCTATTGTTACTACAACAATTAATGGTATACTTACTATTGATAAAAATACTATTACTTATCTTGCAAGTAGTAAGGGTTTGACTATAAGAGTTTTAAGTAATGATAGGGTAACCCAATTACTACTTAATAATATGATAAAACTACTTAAAGAATTAGAACTAAAATACAAAGAAAATATAGAAATAAAGTAAGGAGGGACTATAGTGGAATTTTTAAAGTTAAATATTCAGTTTTTCGCTCATAAAAAAGGACAAAGTTCTACATCAAATGGACGTGACTCTATTGGACGTAGATTAGGTGCGAAAGCAGCAGATGGAGAATATATAACAGCTGGTAGTATTATCTATCGTCAAAGAGGAACTAAAATATTCCCAGGTGTTAATGTTAAGCGTGGCAATGATGATACATTATACGCAACAGTAGATGGAATTGTTAAATTTGAACGTAAAGGAAGAGATAAAAAACAAGCTTCTGTATATCCAGTAAGCGAATAGAAAGAAAAATCTCTTTCTTTTTTTCTTTTCTCTATGATATAATATAGGAAAGTTTTAGAGGGGAGTGTGTTAATATGTTTGTAGATGAAGTAACACTTAAAGTAATCGCTGGAAGTGGTGGAGATGGTTGTACTGCTTTCCGTCGTGAAAAATATATTCCTATGGGAGGACCTTATGGAGGTAATGGAGGACATGGTTCTGATATTATCTTTAAAGTAGATGAAGGACTTCATACCTTACTTGATTTACGTTATCAGAAAGAGATAAAAGGTAAGAAAGGTGAGAATGGTAAAGGTAAAAATCAACATGGAAAAGGTGCAGAACCTTTAGTTATTAAAGTACCTCAAGGAACTGTTGTAACAGATTTAGATACAGGCCTTATTCTTGCCGATTTAAAGGGCAAGAATGATGAAGCAATAATTTGTAAAGGTGGACGTGGTGGTCGTGGTAATACGGCTTTTAAAACTCAGACTAATACTGCTCCAAACTTCTCTGAAAATGGTGAACCAGGAGAGGAGAGAACGATAAAAGTAGAACTAAAACTGCTTGCAGACGTTGGACTTGTTGGACTTCCTAGTGTTGGTAAAAGTACTATTATTTCTAAAGTAAGTAAAGCTAAACCTAAGATAGCAGAGTATCACTTTACAACTTTAAAACCAAACCTTGGTGTAGTACGTGCATCTAATGGTAAAACTTTTGTTATGGCAGATCTTCCTGGATTAATAGAAGGAGCAAGTAAAGGAGAAGGATTAGGAGATAGGTTTTTAAGACATATAGAGCGTACTAGAGTAATACTTCATGTTATTGATATGGCTGGTACTGAAGGAAGAGATCCTTATTTAGATTATGTTTTAATAAATAAAGAACTTGAAGAGTTTAATAAAAAATTACTTACTAAACCTATGGTGATAATTGCAAATAAAATGGATATTGAAGGAAGTATTGATAACCTTGCTAAATTTAAAGAGAAAGTTAAAGATAAAAAAATCTTTGAAATAAGTGCTATTACAAGCGATGGTCTTACTGAAGTGATAGATTACTTAAGTGACTTATTAGACACTATAAAAGAAGAAAATCTTTATGAAGATGATGCTTTTGAATCTCATGTCTTATATAAATTTAAAGAAGAGAAGCCTTTTACAATTGAAAAAGAAGGGGAAGACTTTGTAATTAAAGGAGAAAAGGTAGAGAAACTATTTAGAATGACTAAGTTTACTGATGAAGGTATTAAAAGATTTAGTAATAAACTAAGAAAAATGGGTATTGATGAAGAACTTGAAAGACTTGGTGCAGATGATGGGGATATGGTTAGAATATTAGATTTTTACTTTGAGTATCGTAAATAATGCAAGATATAGATAAATTATTTAATCCAAATAAAACTTTTTTAGAGTATCAAGATTATCTAATAGATCTAATTGCTAGTTCCTATCATAAACAGTTTAAAGATGTAATTGCCACAAGAATAAAAGAATCTCTTTACTTTTTTGATTCGCTACCTAATGTAACATATCAAGCTCTAAAAAATAATAACTCTAATTTAAAAAAATTAATAACATACTTTTTTATAAATAAGAACTATGAAATGTCTGAATTAATAATTGAAAATATTGAAAGGGATAATTATTACTATCTTTTAAAACAATTTTTAGATATAGATAATAACTTTTTTAAGAATAATAAAGAAGTAATTTTGAATCTAGATTTTAGAGTTTTTTCTAAGAAAGTAAATAAATTACTATTAGATAAAACTTTAGATGAAACTGTAAAAGATAAAATAAAAGAAAAACAACAAGAATATTTAGATGCTTGTCATAGTATTAATTTAAATTCTATTACAGATGAAAATATGATTGAACAATATTTGCTTAGAAGAAAAATCCAAGAAGAAGCTTCAAAAGATACAATAATAATTACTAGTTTATTTGGAAGAAAAATGATAAAAAAAATAAAACAAACAGGAATATCTTTTGAAAAATCAAAAGTAGACATTGCTAATGATATAGTATTTATGAATGAAAGTAGTTTAGCGCATGTTATGAGTTGTGCAACAAAACAAGGTAAGTGGCAGGTGATATTAGGACAACCACTTTTACATAATTATAATACCAGCCCTTATTATATGTATAGTTCTGATGAAATATTATTGCACGAACTAACTCATGTTGTAGAATTTGATTTAAATTGTGATATTCATCCTTTCTTTCTTTATAATTATTCTTTTTTTAATGAAATAAGGACACAAGAAAGAAGTAAATTATTATATGATAAATTAAGACAAGATAATATTTATATTTTTGATGAACCAAATGTTTCGTATTTTAACGATGCTTATTATGATGAATTTATACCTTTAATAGAATCTTTAATAAGAGAATATAGAGAATTAATTGATTACTGTGCGATTGCTAATAAAATATCTCCTTTGTATAAAAACTTTGGTAGAAATAATTTTGATGATTTATGTAAATATCTTTTAGATTTACGTAATAAAGAACAAATACTTATTGATTTAGGTATTCCTTTTAAAGAAACAGAAGATAACTTAAATTATTTTAAAGAACAAGTAGAGAAAATAAAAACATATTCCAAACGAAACATTACTAGATAGACATTCCTTTATTATAAAAACGAAACCTATTATGATTGTAATTATTATTTAATTATGTTATTATTTTGTTGGAATGCTTAGGATATGGGTGTTTTGCCTCTTTTCACTTCTTGATTTCAGGGGGATAGAAAGGGGACTTGCTTATGACAAAAAAGGATTTTTTAATAACTATGTTAATAGTGATTATAATACTTTTAATAATATACAACTAGAAAAAGCACCCTATTACAACTTTGTAATTAGGGTGTTAACTTGAAAAAACACAATCTAAGGTAACACCTAACTGCAAACTAGGTATTCCTCTTTTTTATAATATGTAAATTCTCTTTACATATTCATATTATCATAAATAATTAATTTTAGCAAGAGGGATGATTTTATGACTTTGACTATAGATAATGAAACTTATAATTTAGAGATTGTTAAGAAAAGTACTACTAAAAATATTTATATTAGAGTTAAAGATGATTTAACTATTTATGTTACTTGTAATACACTAACTTCTAATAAAAAAGTAATGAGTGTAGTAGAAGAAAATTATGATTCTATTAGAAAAATGCTAAAGAAAGTAAAAGAAAAAATAAAATTTAATAGTGAATTTTACTATTTAGGTAAAAAATATGATATTATATATACAGAGTTTTGTGACTTTAAATTAGGTGAGAATAAAGTTTTTATTAGTAAAGATTTTGATTTAGAGAAATGGAAGAAAAAAGAGGCTCTACGTATTTTTAGTGAACATCTAGAAATGTGTTATAATAATTTTAAGGGAAATATTCCTCATCCTAAACTTAGACTTAGAAAGATGACTACTAGATGGGGAGTATGTAATGTTAAAACTCATGTTATAACACTTAATACAGAATTAATTACTAAAGGTATAGGTTGTATTGATTATGTTATTTATCATGAGTTAAGTCACTTGATTGAAGCGAATCATTCTAAGAAGTTTTGGGCTATTGTCGAAGAGAACTGTCCTGATTATAAGAAGTGGAGAAAATTAACTAATAAGTATGGAGAAGAGGAGTAGTATGGTTATAACTAGTTTAGATAATGAGAAAGTTAAGTACTATTATAAATTACAGAAGAAAAAGTATCGTGATTTAAATAATGAGTTTATTGTAGAAGGAGAACATTTAGTATTAGAAGCCTATAAAGCAGGTGCTTTAAAAGAAGTCTTATTAGAAGAAGGAGAAGTACTACCTATAGATGTAGAACAAGTTGAAGTAACTAAAGATATTTTAAAGAAGATAAGTGCTTTAGCATCTCCTCCTAAAATGATAGGACTCTGTGATAAAATAATCGATACAACAATAGGTAATAGAATCTTAATATTAGATGAAATACAAGATCCTGGTAATATGGGGACTATTATTAGAAGTGCAGTTGCTTTCAACATAGATACTATTGTAATAGGAGATAATACTGTAGATGTTTTTTCTCCTAAAGTAGTTAGAGCGACTCAAGGAATGCTATTTCATGTACCTATAGTAATTTATTCAATAGATAAATTAATTCCTATTTTAAAGAAATTAAAAATACCTGTATTTGCAACTAATGTTAAGTATGGGGAAGAAGTGAAGAACTTATCTCAAGATGAAAAAGAAACCTTTGCCCTTATAATAGGTAATGAAGGTAATGGTGTTAATCCTAAGTATTTAGAACAAAGTGATAAATTCATCTATATACCAATGAACGATGTAGTAGAAAGCCTTAATGTTGCAGTCGCTACTTCTATAATTCTTTATGAAATGGATAAATGTGATGAATAGATTATATATTGGTAAAATAGTTAATACTCATGGTATTAAAGGTGAACTTAGGATTAAAGATAACTTAACTACTAAACAAAGAAATGAGATATTTAAAATAGGAAGTAATTTAATTATAGATGATGAAACTTATAAGATAACTAGTTATAGAGTTCATAAAGACTATGATATGGTTACTTTTTTGGGGCTCAATAATATAAATGAAGTATTATTCTTGAAGGGTAAGAAAGTATATAAATCTAAGAATGAGATTAATCTTAATAATGAAGATATTTTAGATAGTGAACTTATAACTTATAAAGTTAGGACTACTGATAATTGTGATGCTAAGATTCTTGATATAGAAGAGACTGGTAATAACTATAAAATACTTAGACTATTAATAAATAACAATGAAGTATTAGTTCCATATCATAAAGATTTTGTAAAAATAGATAGTAATAAAAAAGAAGTTATAGTTAAACTTCTATAGGAGGAAGTTATGAAAAAATTATTATTGGTAGTAGATGTTCAAAATGACTTTATTAATGATGACACCAAATCACTTTTGTATAAAATAAGTAATTTAATAGATAGTAATAAATTTGATAAAATTGCTTTTACTAGATTTATTAATTGTAATAAAAGTAGATTCTTTAAAGATTTACATTATAAACGATGTTTGACAAAAAAAGGTACTGCTATAGCGATTGATACTAAAGACTATAAAGTATTTAATAAAACAACATATACTGCATTAACAGAGGAATTAAGAAAATATTTAAAAAAAGAAAAGATTGATCAAATATATTTGTGTGGATTAGATACTAATGCTTGTATTTTAGAAACTGCTTTAGATTTATTTGAACAAGATTATGATTTTTATATATTAAAAGACTATTGTATGAGTTCTTCATCGAAAAAATTACATAATAATGCAATTAATAATTTAAAAGTATTAGTGGGGGATAAAAGAATAGTTTAAATTGATGGAGGAGATTATGAAAATAGATGTATTAACCTTATTTCCAAATATGTTTAATAGTGTGTTTGATGAATCTATTATTAAAAGGGCAATTAGTAATAATTTAGTAGAAATTAATATTCATAATATTAGAGATTATAGTAACAATACTCATAAAAAAGTAGATGATACTCCTTATGGGGGAGGAGCAGGGATGGTTTTAATGTGTCAACCTATATTTGATGCTGTTAAAGCCTTAAGAAGTGATAATTCCAAAGTAATATTGTTAACACCAGGAGGAACTTTATATAAACAGTCTACTGCAATAGACTTATCACATGAAAAACATTTAATTATTATCTGTGGTCATTATGAAGGCTTTGATGAGAGAATTAAAACTATAGTAGATATAGAACTATCTATAGGAGATTATATCTTAACAGGGGGAGAAATACCTTGTATGGTCTTAATTGATTCTATTACAAGACTAATAGATGGTGTTATAAGAAAAGAAAGTTATGAAAACGAATCATTTACTAATAATCTTTTAGATTATCCAACCTATACAAAACCTAGAACTTATGAAGGATTAAGTGTTCCAGATGTTTTAGTTAATGGAGATCATGAAAAGATAAATAAATGGCGAAGAGAACAACAAATTAAATTAACAGAAGAAAATAGGCCTGACTTATTAAAAGGAGATGGTTTGGTTGAATAATTATTTAGTAATAGAAAAGAGTTTTACTTATAATGGGGATTTAACTTTAGGAAAAGAATTAACTATTAAATCTCATGATAATAAAGTATCTATATATAGTATAGATTTACAAAAAGTTTTTATTAGTAATAAAGTATATAAAAAATATTTAAAACTTTTAAAATTAGTAAATTTTTATTTAAATAGTGATGATGATACAGGTACTGCATATCATGAAGCATTAAATGAAATAGAGAGGTTTAGACAATTAGTTAAAAATAAATATAGAGCATATCTATTAGAAAAAACTCTAAAAGAAATGTCTTTAGAGTTACAGAAAAAAGTGATGACTGCTAAAAGAAGATTAATATTTGTAGAGACAAAGAGTTATGATTATATAAATGAGAATAGAAGAAGTAAATAATTCTAAAAAATAGAGTGCACTTCTTTTTCTTTGAAAGGGTGAATTTAATGAAGATAGAATATAATTTAATTAAGCAAGAAAAAAATACAAAGGCAAGACTTGGTACTATTAAGACTAATTATGGAACTGTAGAAACACCTATGTTTATGCCTGTAGGGACAAAAGCGACTGTTAAGGGGTTGAGTCCTGAAGAAGTTAAAGAAACAGGTGCAGGTATTGTTCTTGCAAATACATATCATTTGTGGTTAAGACCAGGAGAAGATATTGTTTCTAAGGCAGGGGGACTACATAAATTTATGAACTATGATGGACCAATACTAACAGATAGTGGTGGTTTCCAAGTCTTTTCTCTTGCTAAAAATAAAAAGAAAGATATAACTGAAGAAGGAGTACATTTTAAAAGTCATATAGATGGTAAAGCATTATTCCTAACACCTGAAAAATCTATAGAAATCCAAAATAAATTAGACAGTGATATTGCAATGAGTTTTGATGAATGTCCTCCTGCTAGTGCAGATTATGAATATTTAAAAAATAGTGTAGAGCGTACTATTAGATGGGCTAAAAGAGGTAAAGCTGTACATAGTAATAAGAATCAATCCTTATTTGGTATAGTTCAAGGTGGAGCATATGAGGATTTAAGAAAATACTCTGCTATCGAAACTGTAAAACTAGACTTTGATGGTTATAGTATTGGTGGAGTCGCTAATGATGGTGAGTCTAAAGAAGATATGTATAAAGCGATAGATTATTCCGTTCCTTACTTACCAGAAAATAAAGTAAGATATTTAATGGGAGTAGGAGAACCTATCGATATAATTGAAGGTGTAATTCGTGGAGTAGATATCTTTGATTGTGTTTTGCCAACTAGAATAGCAAGACATGGACAAGCCTTTACAAGATGTGGCAAAATCAATTTAAATAATGCTAAATATAAAGAAGATTTTACTCCTATTGAAGAGTCTTGTGACTGTTATGCATGTAAACACTATACTAAAGCATATATTAGACATTTACTTAATACAGGAGAAATGTTAGGAGGAAGACTTTTATCTATTCATAATATTAGATTTTTAATTAGATTAACAGAAGAGTTAAGAGAAGCGATTAAAGAAGATAGAATCTTAGAATATAGAGAGGAATTCTTAAATAAATATCATTAATAAAAATTTTTAAATAGTTTGAAAATTAAAATTTGATATTTAATCTAGAAACTAATTTTTAAAAATAATGTAGAATGAGAGCGATTATTAAGCTCTTTTTTCATGAAATTAAAAAAACATTAATTTGTCCTATACTTTTTAATATGATAGATTTAAATTACTTTGCAAAGTATTAAAAACTATTTATGAGAAAGTGAGAAAATATATGATAGAAAATAAACAATTTATAGGACTATTAAATGATTCTGTCTTTAAATATATGTTTAAAGATTTCAAAAGTTTTTTAGACGTGTTATAAAGTATGCAACTGGTATTGACATAGAAGGATATACTTTATATGATAATGAACTTAATAGTGGTAATAAGATAAAAGATTATAGATTAGATATCTTATTAAGAAAAGGTGATAATGTAATATCTATAGAAATGAATAAAGATTCAAGAGATAGTATACTGATAAAGAATCATTCATATTTATTTAGACTTGCGGGAAGTAATTTTAAAGAAGGAGAATTATATAAGAAAAAAGAAGTGCTACAAATAAGCTTTAATAATTCATTATGTCCAATTAATAGAAGAGCTTTTACTTTAACATATGATTTTAGAGATATAGAATATGGTAGTGTAATAGAAGGAATAAAAGATTATGAAGTTTATCTTCACAAATTTAAGGGAATAAGATATAATGGAAGTAACAAAGATGCTATGTTAATATCTTTATTTACAGCAGAGTCTTACGAATAGTTAAGAGAAATAGCAGGTGAAGATGAGGAGGCAAGTATAATTGTGGATGAATTAGAAAAATTAAAAGAAAATGATGAATTCAATGCTTTATATGAAGAAGATGTAGTAAGAAATAAATTAATAAATACTGCTAGAGTAGAAGGCATAGAAGAAGGAGTTGAAAAAGGTAAGAGTGAAGAGAAAATAAATATTGCAAAAAAACTTCTTAACCTTAATATTTCTAAAGAAGATATAATGAAATCTACTGGTTTAAGTCTTGAAGAAATTAATCATTTGCTCGAAACAATATAAACTGATAAAAACTAAATACAAATTGAAAGTAGTGATATTTATGCAATTTGAAACTGATGCAGTATATATTCATATACCATTTTGTAATTATATTTGTGCTTATTGTGATTTTTGTAAAGTTTATTATAATAAAAAATATATTAATAAATATTTGGATGCTTTAGAAAAAGAAATAAAAACAAATTATAAAGGAGAAATTATTACTTCCTTATATATTGGAGGAGGAACTCCAAGTAGTTTAAGCTTAGAGGAACTTGAAGAACTATTTAATATTTTAAAAATATTTAATTTAAGTAACGACTGTGAATTTACTTTTGAAGCTAATCCTGATAGCCTTACTATAGATAAGATTAGATTATTAAAAGAATATGGTGTTAATAGAGTAAGTCTTGGCGTTGAAACAATTAATAATAAATTACAAAATGTAATCGATAGAAGAACTGATAAAGATGCTGTTATCGCTTGTATAAAAGGCTTAAAAAATATAGGTATTACTAATATAAATGTAGATTTAATATATGCTATTAAGGAAGAGACTATAGATGATTTGAAAGAAGACTTAAACTTTCTTTTATCATTAGATGTTCCACATGTTTCTACTTATTCTTTAATTATAGAAAATAATACTAAATTAAAAATAGATCATGTTAATAATATAGATAAAACATTAGACAGAAAAATGTATGATTTGATATCTAGCATTTTAAAAGATAATTGTTATATTCATTATGAAATATCTAATTTTGCAAAAAATGGTTATCAGTCTAAACATAATTTAAAATATTGGGAAAATAAACATTACTATGGTTTTGGAGTAGGTGCAAGTGGATATCTTAATAATGTAAGATATGCTAATACTAGAAGCATTACTAAATATATAGAAGGTAAAACAATTAATGAAAAGGAAATACTAACTAAAAAAGATGAAATATTTTATGAAATTATGTTAGGACTTAGGACAAATAAAGGTATAAATAAAAAAATATTTAAAGATAAGTATAATATAAATATAGAAGATTTAATTAATTATAGAAAATTAGTTATAAATAAAATTTTAGAAGAAGATAGTAATTATTTAAAAGTAAATGAAGAATATTTTTATGTTTTAGACGAATTATTAATGAAGTTAATAGAAGAGTTGTAATTATATTTCCTAAAAACATTTACAAACAAATGTTTATGGGATATAATGTTTTTGAAAGAGGTATTATATGAACAAAAAAGAGATATTTTATGATGAAATAAATTATATAAAAGATGAACATTTAAGAAAGATTCTTGGTAAGTTAATAGAATTATTACCAGATTATTTCTTTAAAGAGCCTGCAGCATCAACTGGTAAATATCATCCTAAGTATGCTCAGGGTGAAGGAGGACTTCTTCGTCATACAAAGGCTGCTGTTAGAATAGGGTATGAGCTATTACAAGATTTATCTATTAGTAAAAAATATACTGACCATGAAAAAGATTTAATGTTAATGGCACTTCTATTGCATGATGGTTTTAAAAAGGGTCTTGTAGAAGAGAGATATACTCGTTTTGATCATCCACTAATCGCTGCCAAAATCATTCTTGATAATGCTAGTGAGGTAGGATTAAGTAGAGAAGATGCTACTTTTATAAGTGATGCTATTAAGACTCATATGGGAGATTATACCGTTGATTATAATGGTAATGAAGTTTTAGAAAAACCTCATACTAAGTATCAGAACTTTGTTCATATGTGTGACTATTTAGCAAGTCGTAAATGTTTAATACTGCCTTTTGATGAACATAATAATATAGAAATATAGGAGGGGTATATATGGGCAAGATTATTGTTATTGAAGGAATAGAAGGTAGTGGAAAAGAGACTCAAAGTAAATTATTAGTAGAAGCTTTAAATAAAATGGGAATAAAGTCCATAGAATTTTCTTTTCCTATGTATGATACTCCTACTGGTAGAATCTTTAAAGACTGTCTTCTAAGTAACAATAATTATTTTAATGAAAGAATAGATTCATTAGACCCAGAACTTGTTTGTTTATATACCGCTGCTGACCGTAAATATAATATAAAAAAAATAAATGATTACTTAATGAATGGTTATATCGTTGTAATTAATCGTTATACTAGTTCTAATATGGCTAATCAAGGTAGTAAATATGAAGACGCTGAAGATAGATTTTATATGTATCAATGGATTGATAAACTAGAGTACTGGCTTTTAAAATTACCTAAGCCAGACTATACAATACTACTTAATATGCCTTATAAATATAATAATCAATTATCTTTTGATTTAGCGAAAGATAACTCTAAACAAGAAAGAGTCTTAGAGTCATATCTTGAATTAGCAGGTCTTTATAACTGGGATATAATTAATTGTATTGATGAAGATAAAGAGAAAACTATAGATGAAATTCATGAAGAAATTATGGAACTTTTAGAAACTAAAGGTATAAAATAAAGAGTTTTGGGAATGTTATTAGTAGGAAGGTCTGTGATAATATGGATTATTTACTAATACTTTTAAAAACTCTTTTCTTTTACTTTGCTATTGTTCTCTTTTACCGTTTTATGGGTAAAAGGGAAGTAGGAGAACTCGGTATAATTGATTTAATAGTATCAATACTAATTGCAGAACTAGCAGCGATTAGTATTGAAAAATATGATACTAGTATTTTTTTAATGCTATTACCTATTGCACTTCTAGTAATATTACAAATAGTACTTGCAAAAGTATCACTTAAAAGTGATAAAGTTAGAAGTATGTTAGATGGTAATGCTTCTGTTATTATAGATAATGGTAAAGTAAACTTTAAAGAAATGATTAAACAACGATATAATTTGGAAGATTTACTTACTCAGTTACGTGCTAAAGAGGTTAAGAGTATTGAAGAAGTAGAATATGCTATTCTTGAGACAAGTGGTAAGTTATCTGTTTTTACTAAAGATGCTAATAATAGTGGACCATATCCATTACCATTAATCCTTGATGGTAAAATTCAGGAAATGACATTAAAGAGAATTAGAAGAAAAGAAAAATGGCTTTATGAATTATTAGAAACTAAAAAAGTTAAGTTAGATGATGTTTTCTATGCTTTTTATAAAGATAATCAATTATTTATTATAAAAAATAGTGATTGTATCTCTTAATTAGACAATATATTTATATCTTTAATAATATGATAAGAGTATGAAAAAAGAATACTATTTACTACTTATCATTTTTTTATTGTTTATAATTTATTTATTAGTACCAAGTGCTACTACCAATACTAAAAAGGAAGAAAGGGAAGAGAAAAGAGCAGTTTTTATTTCTTATATAGAATTAGGTAATTATTTAAGGGGGAAAGATGAAGAAACTATTAAAAAGACTATTGATGATATGTTAGACAATGTTAAAAACTTTGACTTTAATATGGTGATATTACAAGTAAGAAGTTTTAGTGATGCTATTTATCCTTCATCTATATTTCCTAGTAGTAGAAGCATTGTAAATAATGAAGGAGATGAACTACCTTTTGATATATTAAAATACTTTATTAAAAAAGCTCATCAAAAAGATTTAGAACTCCATGCTTGGATAAATCCTTATAGAATTAGTAATGATACTGATACTAGTATAATAAGTAAAGAAAATCCTGCTTATAAACTGATAAATACATCTTCAGTTAAAGTAATAGATAATGTAGGTATTTACTATAATCCTGCTAGTAGTGAAGTAGAATCTTTAATTCTTGATGGAGTTGAAGAGATAATTAAAAAATATGATGTTGATGGTATTCACTTTGATGATTACTTTTATCCTAAAAGTAATGATATAGATGGTACTGATTATGAAAAAGCTTATAAAGATAATAATAGTTTAACATTACAAGAATATAGATTAAATACTATTAGTTCTTTGATTAGAAAAACATATAAACTTATAAAGTCTTATGATAAATCTATTCTGTTTGGTATCTCTCCTGATGGTAATATCGATAATAACTATAATAGTAATTATGTAGATACAAGAAAGTTTTGTACAGAAGAAGGATATCTTGATTATATAATGCCCCAAGTATATTATGGCTTTTTAAATAGTACAAAACCTTTTGAAGATACTGTTAAGTCTTGGAATAATTTAATTACTAATGACATAGATTTAATTCCTGCTCTTGCTTTCTATAAAACTGGTAATATAGACGAATTTGCTAAAGAAGGGGTTAATGAATGGGTAGAGTATAATAATATCATTGCAAGAGAAGTAATGTTAAGTAGAGAATTATCTAATTATAGTGGTTTTGCACTATTTCGTTATGATTCTATTTTTGGTAATAGCTTGACAGAAACTAGTTTTTTAGAAAAAGAAAATTTAAAAAATATTTTATCTAAATAAAAACAGTGTTATAATGATATTAAGATAGGTGATGATAGATGAAAAAGAATGGCTTTACATTAATTGAATTATTAGTAACTATATTAATATTAGCATTAATAATGATAATAGCAGTTCCAAATGTTATGAGTACAATAGATAAAAATAAACAGGATACATATGTTGAAGATGCTAAAAGAATGATTACTTTAGCAGAATATGAAGTTAGAAATAATACTGCAATTGAATTACCCACATCAGGAAATTGTATTGTTATCCTTCTAGGTTCACTAGATTTATCGGATTTTAATGAAGGACCAGAAGGAGGTAGTTATGATTTACAAAAATCATACGTAGTAATTGCAAGAAATGGTAGTAGTTATGATTATTATGCAACAATAGTT
The DNA here is from genome assembly GCA_946497925.1 of uncultured Mycoplasmatota bacterium. GTDB lineage: Bacteria > Bacillota_I > Bacilli_A > RF39 > UBA660 > Onthousia. The sequence continues at coordinate 3,173 of CAMMMG010000021.1, read as the reverse complement.
GAAAACTTTGATGGTGATATAAGAGGAGTTCCTCTAACTAGTAGAGACGATTTAAATAAAGAGAATGCTAGAAGAAGAGTAGCAAGCGGAAGTGATTTAACTATATTAACTCCAACTATTGGTTCTAAAATTAGTGGATATTTAGTGTCAAAAATTGTTGACAGTTAATAAATAATTTGATATGATTTAAATGTAAGATATGGAGGTTATATTAATGAAAAAATTAAACAAAAAGGGATTTACCCTAATCGAATTATTAGCTGTTATCATTATCTTAGCAATATTGATGACACTAGCTATTACAGCAATGTCTGGGTATATTAGAGGAGCAAGACGTGATACTTTTGTTACTACTGCTCAACAATATGCTAATTCTGTTAGATTAAGCTTTGTAAATGGGGATTATTCTGCTAGTGTTATGCCAGCACAGGGACAATGTTTAGCTGTTTCAACTAGTACAGTTGCTCTAGAAAGTGGTTCACACGAAAGTCCTTTTGGTTCAGCGTATTCTGATGATAGTTATGTTATCATCCTAAATAATGGTACAGCTGGTGAAGATAAGTATGAATATTTTATCCAAATGAGTGATAATGCAGGTAATGGTTTTGTTGCTATTCAAGAAAGTACTCTTGATGGTGATTTAGTCGCTGAAAAAACTGTTAATAGTAATGATGATTTTCAAAATATTTCTGATATGACAGCTGGGCCAGATGCTACTATAAATCTATATAGTGCAACAAGTAATAAAACTTATGATGCTTATACTACTGCAAGTTGTTCATTGTCTGGCATAGTTAAATAAAAGATAATGTTAAGTAAAAAAGAGTATGTAAAATACTCTTTTTCTATTGTCAAATTTTAAAATTTCGCTATAATAAATATTAGTTCTTTTAGGGAGGAATTTAAATGGCGAAGTTACCTGTTTTAATTATTAATAATGCAATAATTTTTCCAGGAATGGAGTATCGTGGAGAAACGGTAGACTATTATGAACAAGGACTTATTGATGCAACAGATAAGAGTGAAAGTAAAGAGTTAGTTATAATTCACTCTATTGATAATATAAGTACTGATGATGTAACAGAATTCCCTAAAATAGGTCTTTTAGCAACACTAACTTTAAAACTAAATATTCCAAACTCTAAAATGCGTTATATCTTTATAGGTTTAAAAAGAATAGAGATAATTTCTTATGAAGAAGAAAATGGCATATATTATGCTAATTATAAAGAAATAAATAATAATAAAGATAATTCTATAGAAGAAGATAAATACTTAAATATGTTATATCGTAATTATGAGAAGTATGTAAGAGAGATATCCTCTGTTAGTAATGCTATGTTAGGTGAGATATCTTCTATTAAAAACTTAGATAAATTAACTGATTTTATTGTTTCTTTTCTTAATTTGTCTCCTGATATTAAAAAAAGTTATTTGTATGAGTTAGATCCTATTAAAAGAGCGATGAGTCTTGTTAGTCAATTAAAAGAAGAGATAACACTTGCTAAGTTAGAAAAAGAAATAGAAGTAAAAGTTCATAAGAAAATAGATGATGATCAAAGAAAATATTATTTATCTGAGAAGTTAAAAATAATATCTAATGAATTAGGTACTGTTAGTAGTAAGAATTTAACTATAGATAATTTTAATAAGAAATTAAAGAGACTTAAATGTTCTAATAAAGTAAAAAATAAAATAAAAGAAGAAATAGAACACTATAAATCTATAAATGAAAATGTACCAGAGGCTTCTATATTAAGAGAATATCTTGATTTAATGTTAAGCTTGCCTTGGGATTATAAAACTCGTGATATTACAGATATTAAAGAAATAGAGAATACTTTAAATAATAGTCATTATGGTCTTTCTAAAGTAAAGATGCGAATTGTAGAGTATATTGCTGTTAAACAAAATTCTCCTAAAGAAAAAAGTCCTATTTTATGTTTAATAGGACCACCTGGAGTTGGTAAGACATCTCTTGCTAAAGTAATTGCTAAAGCCCTTAATAGACGTCTTGTAAGTGTATCTGTTGGTGGTGTTAATGATGAAGCAGAGATTGTTGGACATAGAAGAACTTATGTAGGGGCCTTACCTGGTAGAATAATTAGTGGTATCAGAAAGTGTGGTAGTTCAAATCCTGTTTTCATTATAGATGAGATAGATAAAATGACTAAAAACTTTAGAGGAGATCCTGCTAGTAGTTTATTAGAAGTTTTAGATAAAGAACAAAACTATGCTTTTTATGATCATTACTTAGAAGAAGAGTATGATTTATCAAATGTTTTGTTTATTGCAACTGCTAACTATGAAGATAGGATACCTCCTGAACTTAAAGATAGGCTTGAAATAATATATTTAGATTCATATACAGAGTATGAGAAATTATCTATTGCTAAAAACTATTTAATACCTAAAGCATTGGAGGAACATGGATTAACTTCTTTACAAGTTAATTTTAGTGATCAAGCGATACTTGATATTATTAATTACTATACCAAAGAAGCTGGGGTTAGAAATTTAGAGAGATTAATATCTAAAATATTAAGGAAAATAGTTAAAAAAGTCTTAACAGAAAATGAAGTTGTCTTTTACTCTATTGCTAGTAAAGATTTAGAAGAGTATTTAGATAGAAAAATATATACTAATAAAGAAAATAAAGAGACTAAATTAAAAGGTGTTGTAAATGGACTTGCTTATACAGAGTATGGTGGAGATATATTACCTATAGAAGTAAATCATTATAAAGGAAATTCTAATTTAGTTTTAACAGGTTCACTAGGGGATGTTATGCAAGAATCTGCTAAGATTGCCTTAAGTTATATAAAAGCGAATGCTAAAAAGTTTGGTTTATCTAAAGATATTTTTGAAGATGATATACATATTCATGTACCTGAGGGTGCGATTCCTAAAGAAGGACCAAGTGCAGGTATCGCTCTTACTACTGCTTTAATTAGTGCATTTACTAATACTAAAATATCTACACGTGTAGCTATGACAGGAGAAATTACATTACAAGGAGATGTTTTAGAAATAGGTGGTGTTAAAGAAAAAGTAATAGGAGCATATCGTGAGGGAGTGAAGACTATTTACTTACCTTTAAAAAATAAAAAAGACATTATTGATGTTCCTAAAGAAATAAGAGAAAAACTACAGTTCATTTATATATCTAATTA
>CAMMMG010000020.1 GCA_946497925.1 uncultured Mycoplasmatota bacterium | reverse complement strand
TCCTTTCCACTATTAGTCTTTGTTATCTTAATAGAAAATATGCAAGAAATTTGTCTAATTTTAAGGGTAATTTTTGGCAAAAAAGAAAAGAGCTTGAAGCTCTTTAGACCAGTAGTAAGACTTCCTGGTGACAGTACATATTATTTATGTACATTATTATAATAACCAGTATTTTCTTAATTATTCATATATTATTTTAAAAATAAGTTATATTAATTTTAATAAATCAGCATATACTATTACAGTAATACAACATAATGTTGACATTTAAAGTAAAAAGTATTACAATTTAAATAGCTCATTTACCCATGGTAAAAGGAGATTCTGAAAACGTCATTAGAAACTTAATCTAGTGGCGTTTTCTGCTTTCTAAATAATTCTGCTTTATTAATCTCTTTTCTTAATGTATGATCAAACTCAATGTAATATCCTGTTATTAATAAATAATAGTTTTTTCTTTTTTCTAATATAACCTTGAATCTAACATCTGCAAAAACTAAGTTTATTCTAATTCTGTTTTTATAATAATGTTCGTAAAATAAAATTTTTCTACAATTTGTACAGTTATTTTTGCAAATATAGTTTTCTATAATTTCTCGATTCCATTCTAGTCTCTCACATCGTCTAAAATCTGGAATTCTATCGTTAGGGTCGTTAGACATTTTGGTGCTTACGCATGTTAAATGAATAAATGCATGTTCATAATTATTCTGTTTTGGATTAATTCTTACACACACTTTTTTGTTATTAAAAAATAATTCATTAGTAATAAAATCTCTTACAAATATTTCATATAGTTTATCATTGTATTTTTCCCAATTATTATCATATTCATCTAAGGTTATAATTGGTGTCAACCATTTGCATTTAAATTTGTTTTGTTCGCTCATATAATTCCATAAAAAATAAATTGAATTTTTCTTCAGACAAAATAGTTGACTTTTTTAAATTATAACCACTGTACTTAATAATTGCATTTATTATTTCCATTTTTGCTTTGCTATAATTTTCTTTTTTATTTTCATTTCTATTTAAATAGCTAATAGCTCCTATTAAAATATCTGCTAATTGTAATAATTCACTTTCTTTAGAATTAATATTTTGAACATTCTTTATACATTTCATATCAAAATCATAAATACCATTTGCTAAAACTTCTCCTAATTTTTTAACTTTACGTGCTCCTTTTGTATCTTTAATATCTAAATATATATAATTTTCATTATTAGGCACAATAATTCTGCATAACAATTGATAATATACTTTATAATAAAATTCATCATGAGTTTGATTGAATAACTCATGTTTTAATTTAGTTTTGTCTACGATAACTGCTCTAAATGACAGATGGGGATTAGTAAAGAAATAAGAAATTAATTCTTTGTATAATTCTAATTTAGAAGGAGAAACTTTTGTCCATTTAACTTCACAAAATCTTTTTATATTATGCTTTTCTTTAATAGCTCTTATTTCCTTAACAATTTGAGACTTATATGTTTTATCACATCTTATAGTACCTAAAACCATTATCTTTTGATGGTCATGCTCTAAATGACAACTTTCATCACAATAAATATTATATTTCATTTTCTTTACCTCTTTTCTCCTAATGACTTGGTGGTTAATCATTATAAATATATTATATTCAGTATATCATTACTTTTGTATATTATCTAGTACGAGTTTTCGTAAACTAAAAATAAGATCTAATAAGAGTATTTGCAACAATAAATATTATAGTTTAAAATCAAAAAGCTTAAAAGCACTAATTAACTAAGTCAATTGTGTCTATAAAATGTCTTGTTCCTTGTTTAATTATTTTTATTCTATTTAAATCAATTAATTGATCTATTAAAGTTAAATACACTAAATCACTTGCATCATTGAGGATTTCTTTTACCATACATTCACCAATTAAGTTTCCTATCTTGCAAGGTGCTATTCCTTTTAAAATATTTAAAAGGATATCATAGTAATCGGAATATTTCTTATTTTTAACTTCACCATTTTCTAATACTCTTAATTCACTATTAATTTCAACCAAGTTATTCCACTCTTTGGCATAAGCTTTTATTTCATCTTTAGATAAAGTTTTTTCATATTTTAATACATCATTAACTTTTTTATAGTCTAAAAAGTTTATGCTATATTGTAATTCATTATAATCACTGGAGAAAACAACATTAATTGTGTTTATCGTATCTTTTAAAAAGTTACATAGAAATAGTAATAGCATATAATCATCATCATTTTTCATAGAAGACCAAATTCTAATTACTGTATCGTTTGTAATATTATTTAATATTTCTATTAAGACCTCATTATAGTTATAAGTATAATTATAGTCACAATATTTTTGATGAAGCTTTTTTAGAAATTCTAAATGATTATTTTTGATGTCTCCTATTGATAGATGCATTTCAAGTGCAAAAATCATATAGTCTTTTATATTGTTGTTTTCATAATACTGTTTTAAACAGCCCAAAGCTGAAAAGTTTTCACAAATATCAATTATTCTCATATAATCACTATTCCTTTTGATTAGTATCATTTTATTAAAGTTAAAAAAGTCTAAGTAATAATAAATGCTATGTTTAAAATAAAGATACATAATAGTCTTATTTAATTATTTTTTTAGTTTAATAAATATTTTTTGTTGGGCTTCGTTTAATGAATTATCTAATTCTTCTATATTTATTTCATTTACATTACCAATTATTTGTTTTCCATATTCAGTAGGTATAAATAATTCTCCATTAAAATCTACATTTAAGTAAGCATTCATCATATCTAATGTTTTAATAGGTGGGATTATTTTTCTTGTATAAATATTATTATATTTTCCATTATTTATATCTTGTATAATCTGTAACACTTCAGTTTCTTCTAATTCATAAGTATCTCTAACAGCATTAGCATTTCTAAATGGAAAATATCTCCCAACTCGAACAGAATTAACTTTAATTCTTTCTGCAAACATTAGAATATCTGGTAATTCACTTTTATTTTGCTTTGTCATAACGATACTTATTCTAACGTTTAGACCATGTTCCACAGCTTTTTTTTTGTATTTATTAATGCTTGTTCTACTAAATCTTTTCCTCTCATTAATTTATATGTATTTGAATTAAGAGAGGGTATACTAATATCAAAACATTGTATTCTCTCTTTTTAAAAATTGCCACATTTCTTCACTAATTTTGCAAGCACCACTAGATGATAAAGAGATGTAAGGCTTCTCATTATTTTCTTGATATTTATTAATAATTAGCTGTATTTTTTCTTTCAATAATGGGTCTAATAGAGGCTCTCCACCTCTAATTACAATTCTCTCAGGACGAAGTTTGCCTATAAAATTAATTATTTCTTGATAATTATCTTGAATTAATGTTCCATTATCACTTGAAATACAATATGGACATTCTAATAAACATTTGCTAGTACTTTCATAACATATATTTTTCATGTACTATACCTCCTCGTATAAAATTTTATTTCTATAGGTATTTTATCATAGATTTAGGTATATTAAAACTCGAAACAAAAAGCTCGAGTTTATCTTTAAAACTGGTGCCGGAAGTAAGAATTGAACTTACCGCTGATCCTTACCAAGGATCTGTTTTACCACTAAACTATACCGGCGTTACAATTAGATTTTAGCATAGTTCCCTTACATAATCAATAAACTTTTTTTGACTTAATTCTTAAATATGATATGATAGTATTAACTAAGGAGTGATAATATGCTAGCTTTTACTAAAAGTAGTGAAGATAATATTAATGAAGAAAGGATTGTTAATCAAATAAGAGGATTAGGTATTGATATGATTCATGAAGCGAATAGTGGACATCCTGGTATTGTTCTAGGTGCTGCTTCCATCATCTATACTGTTTATGCTCATCATTTAAGATTTTCTAAAGATAACCCTAACTTTTTTAATAGAGATAGGTTTGTTATGAGTGCAGGACATGGGTCTGCTTTACTTTATGCAACTCTTGCGATGGCTGGTTTTAATATAGAACTAGATGATTTAAAGAGCTTTAGAAAAATAGATTCTATTACCCCAGGTCATCCTGAATATGGTGTTACATCTGGAGTTGATGCAACAACTGGTCCTTTAGGCCAAGGAGTTGCAATAGCTGTTGGTATGGCTATCGCTGAAAAACATACAGAAGCTTTAATTAATGATAAGAAAAATAATATCATTGATTATAAAGTATACTGTTTATGTGGTGATGGAGATTTAATGGAAGGAGTTAGTTATGAAGCCCTATCACTTGCAGGTAATCTTAAGCTTAATAATTTAATACTTTTATATGACTCTAATCATGTTTGTTTAGATAGTGATACTAAGAAAACTTTTACTGAAGATATTGAAACTAGATTTAAAAGTATGGGCTTTAATGTTAGTACTGTTAGTGATGATATTAAAGAAATTGATAAAGCGATTAAAGATGCTAAAAATAGTGATTTACCTAGTTTAATTCAAGTAAAGACAACAATAGGAAAATACTCTCGTAATGCTGGTAAAAATATCGTTCATGGAAAACCTCTAGATGATGAAGATATTACTAGTATAAAAACTGAATTAGGACTAAGAGATATACCATTTACAATCTCTAATGAAGCTTTACAAGACTTTCAGAAACTTATAGATGATAGATGTAGTAATTTAGAAAATGATTTTAATGAAAAGTATAATAATCTTGATGATAAGACTAAAGAATTATTAGATTCAATAATTTCTAATGATAAAAAAATAGAATTAACTAATTTAGATTATGCTTATCCAGAAGAAAGAGTTGAGTCATTAAGGAAAGCTAGTAGTAAGATATTAAATTCTCTTGCTAACTCTAGTAAATTAATCTTTGGAGGAGCAGCAGATTTATCTAGTTCAACTCTAACATATCTAACAGATAAAGGAGACTTCTCTCGTGATGATTATAATGGTAGAAATATCTTCTTTGGGGTAAGAGAATTTGCTATGGCATCTATTGCGAATGGTCTTGCTTTATCAGGTTATCGTCCTTTTGTCTCTACTTATTTAACATTTAGTGATTATTTAAAACCAGCTTTAAGACTATCTTGTCTTATGAATTTACCAGTTACTTATATTTTTACTCATGATTCAATTACAGTAGGGGAGGATGGGCCTACTCATCAAGCAGTTGAACAACTAGTAGGATTAAGAGCAACACCTAATTTAGAAGTGTTTAGACCAAGTGATAGTAACGAAGTTATTGGTACTTATAAAACTATCTTTGAAGAAAATAAGCCAGCTTGTATTATCTTAGGACGTAATGAAACTAAAATAAGAGAAACATCTTCTGTTCCAAATGTTTCTAAAGGAGCATACGTTATAAAACAAGAAGAAAGAAAGTTAGATGGAGTTATTATTGCAACAGGAGAAGAAGTAGATCTTGCTTTTGATGTAGTAAATGCTTTATTTGAAAAAGGTTATGACTTTAGAATAGTATCAATGCCAAGTATTGAGAGATTTAACCTATTAAGCGATGAAGAAAAAGAAGAGTTACTACCTATTGGTAAAAAGAAATTTATAATTGAAAAGTCATCTGCTTACTCATGGTACCGTTTCGCTTACAATGATAACTACTTATTTACAGTAGATAGATTTGGCTTAAGCGGTAAAGCTAATGATATAAATGCTAAGTTTAATTTCACTAGTGAAGAAATCGCTCTAAAAATAGAAGAGATAATTAAATAATTCGACAAAGTTTTTAAAACTTTCTTGTTATAGTTAAGATGGTGATTATAATGAGAGAGTTTTTTATTTTTGAACTTAAAGATGAATTTAAGAATCTATATATAGATAAACCTAGTATTCTATATAATATCTTTGAACAGATCTATACTTTAAAAAAAGAAGAATTAAATTATGGCTATAGTCTATTTAGACAATTAACTAAAAAAATAGATAAAGATAAGACTGATAGATATTTATTTATTAAATATCATCAGAGTATCCCTTATAGTAAGAAAGAAGAAACACATTACTATAATAATCCTGCTCATGATGAGATTAGTACTTTAATAGTAAAACGTGCCTATATGCTAGTTAAAACTAACTATTATGACTGTTTCTTCTTTGATGAGTTAAATAGTATTAATAACACTTATTTTGCCATTGATTTTAAAAATCAAGATTATTTCTTCCTAGATAGTAAGAAAATTCTTGTTTAATTTTCTAATTTAAGGTAATATATTGTTGTAAGGAGAGTGTTATAATGTTACACGATATATTAATGATTTTAATAGGTTTAGTAATAGGTGCAATTATTGGTTTCTTTATAGCAAGATATGTTACTAAAAGATATATGAAGAAGAATCCACCTATTAATGAAGAAATGATTAAAGCTTTAATGATGCAGATGGGTAGAAAACCTAATCAAAAACAAATTAATCAAATGATGAAATCAATGCAAAAATATATGTAGTTTTTGCATGTTTTTTCTAATGGAGGTAACGTTATGAAAAAGATAGATATAAATATTAATAAATATGTTGATTTAGAAGAAAGATATGCATTATATGGAGAATATGGGGATTATATAGATAAATGTATAATTTATTCTATTTGTGCTGATAATTTAGGAATTTCTTTTAGTGAAATTAGAGATTATGTTAATAGTGCAGGACTAACATTAACAGAAGAAGAGATTACTATATTTTTGAAAGATAAAGAAAGAGAAGATAATCAAGATAATACTAAAGAGTATAATAGTAATAAAACTAAATCACAAATTTTTGCAGATAACTTTATGAAGAAGTTAAAAGCATCCACTTATGAACTTAATTCAACTACTTTAGAATACTTTAATACGTATATTGGCAATTTGAAACAAAATGCCATTAATTTAGTTAATCTTGTAGAGAATATAGGTAATGATGAATATAAAGAGTTATTTGATAGTTTAGATATTGATGTAGTAGAAGATAAAATTAATTATGAGGATGCGATTAGACTATGTAAACCTATTATTTATAATGTCTTAAAGATTAGAGAAATGGAAGAGAAAGCTAATAAAAAAGAGACATATTTGACTTTTAGTGTAAGTAGAGATTATTTAGGAAGAGAAGGATTGAGTTTAAGTGATATATGTCCACCTGTTGGTTATCAATTCAGTCCTTTTGAGATGCCAAAACAAGATGGATATATAGAGTTAACTGAAAAGCAAAAAGAAGAAGCTTTTGATAAAGTTTTAAACCGTGCTGCTGCTATTTGTGCGTTAGTAGATGTTCAAAATATGTCTAAAGATAAAAGATTAGGTTATATAAATAAAAATAGAAATTAAAATATCTATAAAACTGCTTTTGTTCGCTTGTTTCATAGATACATTTGTGATATTGTACAGATGGAATACTTAGTAATGGGTGTTGTGCCTCTTTCTATCTTACTTGATTTCAGGGGGTAGAAAGGGGAAATGTCTATGGGTAAAAAAGACTTTTTAATAGTTATATTATTAATTATTATCATATTGTTGATTATTTATAGATAGAAAGAACACCCTATTACATCTTTGTAATTAGGGTGTTTCACCAAAAAATATTTGAGGTAAATACCCATCTGCAAAACTAAGTATTCCTCATTTTTATTTATATGTAAGATTTCCTTACGTATTCATATTATCATAAAAATATCTTTTTTTCAAGTTGTCAACAAAACCTTTTTGTGATAGAATTTAATTGTTATTTATTGCCCCATAGCCAAGTGGTAAGGCAGTGCGCTCTGACCGCATTACGCGTTAGTTCGAATCTAACTGGGGCAACCAATTTAGATAATTATTTTTAAATAGATGGAGTGATTTAGATGAATAAAGAACTTGCGGAACTTTTATTTCCTAATATCAAGATAACTGTTGATGAGATAGAAGCAAAGTATCCTCTTAGAGATTTAAAAGAAGGAGCTTACGTTACAAGATTTGCACCTTCTCCTACAGGCTTTTTACATGTTGGAGGTTTATATGGTTCTTTTCTTGACTCTATGCTTGCTAAACAAACAGGTGGAGTTTTTTATCTTAGAGTAGAGGATACTGATAGTAAAAGAGAAAAAGAAGGAGCATTTGATGCTATTCTTGATGGTCTTAAAGCTTACGGTTTCGTTTATGATGAAGGACCTGATAAAGGTGGTGCCTATGGACCATATATTCAGAGTGAAAGAGCAGAAATATATCAAGTTTATGCTAAAAAGTTAGTTAGTGAAGGTAAGGCATATCCTTGTTTTATGAATGAAGAAGAAATTGCTGATATTAGAAGTGGTCAAGAATTAAGAAAAGAAAAAATTGGTATTTATGGAAGTTATGCTGTTGATAGAGATTTAACACTTGATGAAGTTAAAGCCCATTTAGATAATGGTGATAGTTATGTTATTCGTTTAAAATCACCAGGAGATTCTCATAATGAAGTAATCCTACATGATTTAATTAAAGGTGATATTGTATTACCAGAAAACGATATCGATGAAGTAATACTAAAAAAAGATGGCATTCCAACTTATCATTTCGCTCATGTTATAGATGACCATTTAATGCATACAACTCACGTTTTAAGAGGAGATGAGTGGGTACCTAGTTTTCCTAAACATTTACAACTTAATCAAGTTTTAGGATTTAAACCATGTAAGTATGCACATCATGCACCTCTTACTAAAAAAGAAGATGGTAAAATCCGTAAGTTTAGTAAGAGAAAAGATCCAGAATTTGCTGTTAGTTACTATGAAGAAGCAGGTATACCTAAAGAAGGTGTTAGACTTTATCTTGCAACACTAGCAAATACTAATTTTGAAGAGTGGTATTTACAAAATAAAGATAAATCTATAGAAGACTTTAAATTTTCATTTAAAAAAATGCCTACAGGTGGAACTTTATTTGATATGGAAAAGTTAAATAATATCTGTAGAACTTATTTTTCTAGAATTAGTGCCGAAACTATTTATAACGATGCTTTAAACTATTATAAAAAGTATGATGAAGAGTTTTATAATTTAATGATTAAAGATAAAGATAAGTTAATTTCATTCTTAAATATAGAACGTGATAGTAAGAGACCTCGTAAAGATATTGCAACTTATAAAGATATCAAAACTGAAAGTGCTTATATCTTCAATGATTTATTTTATAAAGATAGAAATGAAACATATAAAGATATAGATGAGAAAATTGATTATGATGTTATTAATAAATATATAGAGATATATCAAGACTTTGATAGTGAAGATGATTGGTACAATCAAATTAAAGTACTTGCAGAAGAAATGGGATATGCTCCTAGTGTTAAGATGTATAAAGAAGATCCAACTCTATATAAAGGTCATATAGGAGATGTTTGTGAGATGATTAGACATCTACTTACAGGTAGAGTTAAGACTCCTAATTTATATCAATTATTAAAGATTATTGGTATTAATGAATTTAAAAATAGAGTAGAGTTTTATAAGAATTAAAGAGTTAGTTTATTTAGAAATACTAACTCTTTTTTCATGTTCTTTAAACATATTTATCCGACTATTAAATTTAGTAATTATTTCATTCTTTAAGTTATTGTCTATTATAAAATCATTTTCTCTTTCAGTTTCTTCTATTATCTTTTCTATGCCTATAGAGTCTAGTGTATTAAGATAACTGTAGAATTTCTCTTTATAAGAAGTATCAGAGTTTTCTATAAATTTATCTATTTTATCTAAATCACTTTTTAAATAATCATCTTCATCTACGCCTAAAGCTGTACTTTTATCAGCTAGTATGCTTGATGTATCATATAAAGGAGCGAGTGTTACGGTATTATAACTTTCTATTATTTCTATATTTCTTAAAGTTCTATCAGATTCTCCTACTAATAGATCAAACATAAATATATTAGTAATGCCATCCATAAGATTTTTAACAATATTTTTATCTTCATATCTATCTTCTAGAGCAAACCAAATATCTTCTAAATTATTTAAACTAGCTAGCTTTCTATAGTCTAATAGCTCATCATTATTGTTTCCGTAAAAGTAGTTTTGCATTAAGTTATGCAAATTATAACTTTTATCATCATCTTTTAAATAACTTTTGCTAAGTAGTCCATATTTATCGTTTAAAATAGCAATAGATTCTTTAAGATAAGGTATTCCTAAAAGGAAGGCAATAGATTTAGAAATCATTTCCATTACTAGTTCTCTATTAGGTACTTCTTTAAAGTAATAAGTATCATTATCCATTTTAAAATTGTATATAGTATGGCTTCCTTTAAAATTAGGAATTAAATTATCTTTGTTAATTATTTTATCTAAATTGACCATCTTCATATAATCACCTATAAATATTTTATCATTAAATTTGTCATGTTAAAAGTGTATTAAAACCATTATAATAGATATACTATTAAAGGATGGTGATAATATGGAACTAAAAAGAGAAATACTTGAAGAAATAAGTAATAACTATATACATGGTATAGAAAATAAAACAGTAAGATGTGCTCTTGTAAATAATAGTATAAGAGATATTATGAGAAATAAAGAAAAAGAAGGTGAGTTATTATTTAATTTTTCTATTAATTTAGATACTTTAAAGGCAGTTAATCAAAAAAATGCTAATAATTCTTTTATATATGCAGGGTGTAATGTATTAAGAGAGTCTATATGTAAAAAATATGATTTAGAAAATTTTGAGATTTCTCAAAGTTATATATCTTTTTATGATAAATTAGAAAAATGTAATTATATAATGGAAAGTTTAGCCCAACTTAAAGATAAAGATGCAGATGATAGAGAAAGATACTTTTTATTAACAAAAGGTATTGAGGACGGTGGTGTTTGGGATTTCTTTTCTAATATTATTAACAAATATGGTTTTGTTCCTAAAACAGCAATGAGTGATACGTATCAAAGTCTTAATCCAGATGAAATGAATCATCTACTTGATAGAAAATTAAGACAATTTAATGCAAGATTACTTACTAGTAATGAGAATTTAGATTATTTAAAAAGTTTATATTTAGATGATATTTATAGAATACTAGCTTGTTGTTACGGTGTTCCACCAAAACAGTTTGATTTTGAATATACAGATAAAGATAAAAAATATCATATTATTAAGGGGATTACTCCTTTAGAATTTTATCATGAATATACTGATATAAACATAAATAACTATGTATGTATTACTAATGTACCAACAAAAGATAAAACTTTTAATAGAACTTATAGTGTTAAATATTTACAAAATGTTATAGAAGGTAAAACACCTATATTTCTTAATCTTCCTATTGATGAGTTAAAAAAACTTGTAATTAAGCAATTACAAGCCAAAGAAGTAGTTTGGTTAGGTTGTGATTTTAAAAAAACAATAGATAAAAAAGATGGAGTATTTGACGATATGAGTTTTAATTATTATGATACATTTAAAACTGATTTCTTTATGACTAAAGAAGAAACACTGGATAATTATGAGAGTTCAATGAATCATGCTATGGTAGTTACTGGAGTAAATTTAGAAGATAATAAATCAACTAAATGGAAACTTGAGAATAGTTGGGGTGAAGATGTAGGTAATAAAGGATATTTTGTCGCTAGTGATTCTTGGTTTGAAAAGTATGTATATCAAGTAGTTATTAATAAGAAATATTTAACTCAAGAACAATTAGATGAAATGGCATATGAACCAGTTGAGTTAAAACCATGGGATCCTATGGGAACATTAGCGTAGATTAATTAATTTATTTGTGTTATAGTAGTAAATAAGAAAGAAGGAAGTAATATGAGAGATGAATTAAAGTATCCTAGAGCTTTTGCTCTAATGCCTGTACCTGTAGAAATGGCTTATAATAAAGCAGATTTTAAAGTTTATGATGGTGTATACTGCTATGTTGTATCTCCTTGCT
Organism: uncultured Mycoplasmatota bacterium; assembly: GCA_946497925.1. Classification (GTDB taxonomy): domain Bacteria; phylum Bacillota_I; class Bacilli_A; order RF39; family UBA660; genus Onthousia. The sequence goes on along the minus strand of CAMMMG010000020.1, from coordinate 6,411 downwards.
ATATTGTTAGAAGATATACTGACTATATGAAATATGATTATGGTATAGAATATGATGGTTTTGAAGTTGTTTTTCCGCGAAAATATTTAGGTCTACATATTCATAAAAATGAAGAACAAATATTAGAAAGAAATTTAGGCGAAGTTCCAGAAGCACCTATTTCTATTTCACGTAGTGATATGAGAAGAAATTATCAAAATGCTGTTTCTCTAGATTATAATATGGTAACAGAGGATTATGAAGAAGCTATAAAAATACGTGATAGAGAAAATAATAAGTTAGTAATGAAACACATAATAGATCACGATTGTTTGTGTATTGATAGAAGTTGTGTAGACGATGATGCCTATAAAGATGCAATTAATGATAAGGCGGCTGAAAAAATTGCTATATATAATGAAGAAGTAAATAAATATCAAGAAGAACTTAATAAATTAGAACCTAAAGAACAAGTTAAGAAAAAAAATAAAAACACCTGCAAATAAGTAGGTGTTAAATACTTTATTGGTAGCCTGTACGGGGTTCGAACCCGTGAATACGAGCTTGAGAGGCGCGCGTGTTAAACCACTTCACCAACAGGCCATAACAAGTTACTAATAAATTTTAGCATACTTTTTTTAAACATGCAATACTTGTCAAGAATAAAAATATGTGGTATAATACTCTTCCTATGGAAAGGCAGTGATTTATATGATAAGTTTACCATTAATGATAAATGATGTAATACTAAAAGTAACTATTAACTTTAAAGATTTAGAGGTAAAAAAAGATAGGTTAGATTCAGGAGCAAAAGATGTAAAAGAAAGTGATATAATTATTGGTAAAACTCATCTTAAAGCTTATGAAGATACTAAAAAACCTATTACAGATCCTAAAGCTATTACAGATTTTATTAGAAGAAATGTTAATTATGGAAGTGAGAATGCTAATTATATCGAAGTAAATACTAAAAGATATAAAGATAGAGATTTCTATGATACTTATATAGTTCCTGCTCCATCATATAAACCTAATGAAGTCAATGATTATATTTATGGTACACTTGTTAATAATATTAGACTTAGTAGTCCAGATAAAATAAAGAAAACAAATATATCACTTGCTAGTATAGGATTTGATGAGTTATTTAATGGAGAGTTTTATAATAAAATTGCAAACATTAAAAATAATAATCCTAATCAACTTTATATTAGAAATAGTTTAATGAATGCTGGATGTGAAAAACAACTAGAAATATTAGATTTCCTTAATACTTTAAATTATGAGAATAGTAAAAATAATGATGTTTTATTAACTGATGAATTAGATACAGTTAATGCTTTCTTTAATGATTCTAACAAGATAAATAACTTTTTAACAAATTATAAAAATACTGCCATTAATAATTCTGATAGTTATATGTATCTTGCTACTTTAAATACTTTAGTAAATGGTAAAAATCTAAATTGGCCAGTACTTTCAGAAGAACAACAAAACATACTTATCAAAAAATTAAATTCTAATAGTAGGGCTGCTTAATTATGAAGTTTAATAGATTAGAGAACTTAATAGGTTCTTTTTCTTTAGAAAAGTTAAAAAGCTCTACTGTTCTAATTGTTGGCCTTGGAGGAGTAGGGGGATATGTTGTTGAAGCACTTGCTAGAAGTGGTATAGGTAATTTGATACTAGCAGATTATGATAAAGTTGATATTACAAACTTCAATAGACAAATAATTGCTGTTAATGAAAATATTGGTAAGTATAAAGTAGATTGTTTTAAAGAAAGAATAGAAAGCATTAATGAAGAATGTAATGTTATTTCCTATAACTTAAAAATAGATAATGAAAATATTAAAGATATTTTTAACACTAAAATAGATTTTGTTGTAGATGCAGTTGATGATGTTAGAGCAAAGGTATCTATTATTAATTATTGTTTAGAACATAATATAGACTTTATTAGTTCTATGGGTACTGGTAATAGATTAGATCCAAGTAAACTAACTATTATGTCACTAGATAAGACTTATAATGATCCACTTGCAAGAGTTATGAGAAGTAAGTTTGAGAAAAATGTACAGAAAAGAATAGCCGTTTGCACATCAACTGAATTACCTTTAAAAGTTAAAGATAAATCTGTTATAGGTTCAAATGCTTTTGTACCTAGTAGTGCAGGACTTTTAATAGCAAGTTATATAGTTGGAAAAATAAACGAGACTAAATTTTAGCCTCGTTTTAAAATTTTCTATATAGTCCTACAACTTTGCCAAGTATTGTTACTTCATCTAATATTATAGGATCCATTGTATCATTTTCTGGTTGTAATCTAAAATGTCCATTTTCTTTGTAAAATGTTTTAACTGTCGCTTCATTATTATTATTCATAGCAACTACAGTTTCACCATTTCTTGCAGTATTACATCTTTCGACTATTAAGATATCACCATCATATATACCTACATTAATCATAGATTCACCACTTACTTTTAAAGTAAATATTTCTTTTTGATTACCAAATAATTCAGTAGGTAAAGCGAAAGTCTCATCAGGACGTTCTATCGCCTCAATTGGTGTACCTGCAGTAACTTTACCAAGTAGAGGTACTTTAACAACCTCATCATCATTATCTAAGTATTCATTATCAACTAATACTTCAATTGTTCTATTGGTACCGCTACCTTTCTTAATATATCCTTTTTTAACTAGTTGTTTAATATGAAAATGAATAGTAGCAGGACTAGATAATTTCGCTTCATCTCCTATTTCTCTTACAGTAGGTGGATAACCATTTTTTGCAATTAATTTCTTAATAATCTGTAATATATCATACTGTCTATCAGTTAGTTTTTCCATTTGACACACTTCCTCCTTTATTTGTATCTAGTTTAGCATATAGACTGTAAAATGTCAAACAAATCTTCGAAAATATATTGACATAAACAACTGTTCGATATAAAATGATATCAGAAAGAAGGAGTGATAGATATGTTAAATTTAAAAAATATTTTAAAAACTGCTTTAGGAGTTAGCCTAATCTATATGATGGCTGTTGTTCTTACTTTATTTATGTGTGATCGAGTTAATGAGTTAGAGAGTAGTGAAGAGGAAATAATCAACACTACAGTTGCTTTATCTTTAAAATAATTTTAAAAACTCCCTAGTAGTGTGGTACAATAAATAAAGAAAGAGTGGTTAGATATGAAAAAAATAATATTAGTTGATGGAAATAATCTTTTATTTAGGAGTTATTATGCTACTAGTTATAGTGGAGTTATTATGAGAAATTCTAAAGGTTTTCCTACTAATGGTTTATATGGTTTTATTAATATGATGAATAAAATTATTGAAGAAGAAAAACCTAGTTACATTATGGTTGCTTTCGATAAAGGTAAGACTTTTAGACATGATAAATATGATTCATATAAAGCAGGTCGTAAAGAAATGCCAGATGATTTAAGAAGCCAATTTCCTAAAGCCAAGGAAGTTCTTGATGCTTTAGGTATTAAACATTTTGAAATAGATAATTATGAAGCGGATGATATAATTGGTACTCTTGCTAAAGAAGTAGATGAAGAAGATGAGTTTATCGCTACAATTATCTCAAGTGATAAAGATTTATTACAGTTAATTAGTGATGAAGTAGATGTAAAACTATTGAAGACTAAAGGTTTTATTAGATTTAATAGAGAAGTATTTAAAGAATTTTATAAAGTAGAACCTATTAATATGATTGATCTTAAAGCTTTAATGGGAGATATGTCTGATCATATACCTGGTGTTAAAGGAATTGGTGAGAAAACTGCAATTAATCTATTAGAAAAATATAAGACTTTAGATAATTTATATAATCATCTTGATGAGTTAACTCCTAAAACTAGAGAAAAGTTAGAAAATGATAAAGAAAATGCTTATATGAGTTATGATCTTGCAACTATATATAGAAATGTAGATATTCCATTTAGTTTAGAAGATTGTAAATATAAGGGATTTAATAGGAAAGAATATATAGAGATTTTAGAAGAATTAGAGTTTAAATCTTTACTTAAAAAAGTTAATAGTATAGATAATAATACTTTAGAAGATAATGACAATAACAGTAATGATAAAAATATAGAGGTAAAAGAGATAGATGTTAAAGACTTTGATAGTAGTAAAGATTATTCCTTTTATATAGAAATGGATGCTTATAACTATAATGAATCGGTTATTATAGGAGTTAGTTTTACAAATGATAGTGGGACTTGTTTTATAAAAGGAGAAGATGTTATTAACTATAGAGAGTTATTTGAAAATGATACTCCTAAATCTACATATGATGTTAAGAAGTGTTATATTCTATTAAATAAACTAGGTATAAAATTAAATAACTGTAACTATGACGCCATGATTGCATCTTACCTTTTAGACTATAAAATGAATGATGATATTACTACTTTAATGAATGATTTAAAGGTAGAGATTAAGTCTTTTGAAGATACTTATGGAACACTTAAAAGAAGAAAGAAAGTAGAACCTGAAGAGACAATTAAACAGTGTAACTTAAAGAGTAGTTTTATCTATAATACTAAGAGTGATTTCTTACTTAAAATAGATGAATATGGAGAAACTAAATTATTTAGTGAAATAGAGATGCCTTTAGCATATGTTCTTACTGATATGGAGTTAACGGGTATCAGAGTAGATAAAGATTACTTATTAAAGTTAAAAGATGAGTTAGAAGTTAAAATAAAGGCTATGGAAGAAGATATATATAAAGATGCTGGATGTGAGTTTAATATAAGTTCTCCTAAACAATTAGGTGAAATATTATTTATAAAGTTAGAATTACCTTATCCTAAAAAGAGAAAAAAAGATGAGACTAGTTACTCTACTAGTAGAGATATTTTAGATAAAGTAAGTCCATATCATCCTATAGTAAATAAAGTATTAGAATATAGAATGCTTACTAAGTTATACGCTAATTATGTTGTTGGACTTTTAGATAAGATAAAAGATGATGGTAAGGTTCATACAATTTTTAATCAATGTTTAACTAGAACAGGAAGACTATCATCAACTGAGCCTAACTTACAAAATATTCCTATTAGAAGTGATTATTCAAGATTAATTAGAAAAGCTTTTATACCTGAAGATAAATCTATTATTATGAGTTCTGATTATTCGCAAATAGAACTTAGAGTCTTTGCTTCACTTTCTAAAGCGACTAACTTAATTCAAGCCTTTGTAGAAGATAAAGATATTCATTCTAAGACTGCTAGTGATATTTTTAAAGTAGATATTAAAGATGTAGACAAATCTATGAGAAGAACTGCAAAAGCCGTTAATTTTGGTATTCTTTATGGTATTAGTAGTTTTGGTCTATCAGAAGATTTAAAAATAGATGTAGGTAGTGCTAAGAAGTTTATGGATAACTATTTAGAGACTTATCCTGGTATTAGTGAATATATGGATAAAGAAAAAAAAGAAGCTTATAAAAATGGTTATGTTACTACTATTATGAATAGAAGAAGGGTTATTGATGAATTAAAGAGTAGTAACTATATGGTAAGAAGTGGAGGAGAAAGAATGGCTCTTAATACTCCAATTCAAGGAAGTGCTGCTGATATTCTAAAAAAAGCGATGGTAGACTTATATAGTGAGATGACTAAAAGAAATTTAAAGAGTAAAATACTTATTCAAGTACACGATGAACTTGTTTTAAATGTTTATAAAGATGAGTTAGAGGAAGTTAAAGAGTTAGTAAGGGATAAGATGGAAAATGTTATTAAGTTAGATGTTCCTTTAAAAGTAGATATTGAAACAGGTAATGACTGGTATGAAGCTAAGTAGGAGAAGTTTTAAATGGAAAATTTAGAAGTTAGAAAATTAGTAAATGTTGATAATGAAACATTAGATAAATTAACTGAATAGATGTATAATTGGTGGGGCAAACGTGATGGATATAGTTTAGAAGCAGTTAAATGTTTTATGAAACATAGTATGGAAGAAAATAGATTACCTCAAACTTATGGCTTGTTTTTAGATAATAAAATTATTGGTATGTATCAATTTACTTATGATGACTTAAGTGTTAGACCAGATATTTATCCTTGGCTTGCCAATGTTTATATAGATGAGAAATATAGAGGTAAAGGCTATGGAAGAAAGCTATTAGAAAGTGTATTTGATAATGCTAAAGAGAATATTAATTTTGGTGAGATATTTCTATATACAAAACATATAGGTTTATATGAGAAATTTGGTTGGACTTTTATAGAAGAAGTTGATACCTTTAAAAAAGAGCAAAGGATAGAACGATTATACAAATTAGATTTAGGAAATGAAAGAAGTGATTAACAATGCCTGAAAAACCAGAAGTAATTACAGTAAGCAAGACTCTAGAAAAGATTATTATAGGTAAAACTATTAAGAAAGTAGATGTATACTGTGATA
>CAMMMG010000019.1 GCA_946497925.1 uncultured Mycoplasmatota bacterium | reverse complement strand
GCTAACCTTTCTTATCTTGTGAATCTAACACCAATTACAATAACTAATAATATAAATAAAACTAAAATTATAGCATAATTGTTATTGTTGTTATTCCATCCCCAGCCACAATTGCAACTAGGGAAGAACCATTGATTACCACATCCACAACTTGGGAATGAATTAAATGATCCACCACCATAATAATACATAGTTAAAAACCTCCTTTTTCTAATATAAGATATGAAAAAATATGTCAAATTGTTAATGAAATTGACTATGTTGCTTTAAAGTGTTTAAAATTTGTGGTATTCTAAAGAAAAAGACTAAAGATAGGAGGGTTAGAATAATGACTAAATTTAAAGATATAATAAAAAATATAGATAAACCTTTATTTATTCTAACTCTAATTCTTTTTGTATTAGGACTTGTTATGATATTTTCTGCTAGTAATGTTACTTCTTATATGAATGGGGGAAGTCCTTATGCGTATTTTTTTAGACAAGGGTTATTTTTAATTGTAAGTTTTATTTTTTGTATATTTATGGTTAAATTTAATACTAAGTTTTATGGAATGATGTCTAATATCCTTTTGATAGCTTTTGTAGCAGTACTCATTTTATTACTTATTTATGGTAAAGCGACAAACTATGCTGTTAGTTGGATTCCTATTGGTCCTTTTACTTTGCAACCTAGTGAATTTATTAAAATAATTATGATAGTTTTTATGGCAAGATTTTATGAAGTGCATGAGAAACGTTTAAATAATTTCTTTATAGCGCTTATCCCTTTAATAATAGGAGTAGTTATAACTTTCTTAATTATGTTACAACCAGATTTAGGTACTGCTATTATCTTTGCAGCACTTACAGGAATAGTATTTTTTTCATCTCCAGTCTCTAAAGTTATTAAGCTTAAAGTCATTGCTCTTTTCTTTGGAATGTGTTTAGTTATTGGAGCAGTCCTTATTATGTCGGGAGGTAGTTTTTTACAAGCAAGACAGTTAGAAAGATTTAATTTTACAAGACCTTGTGATAGACTTCTTGATACAGGTAATCAGGTATGTAATGGTTATATTGCTATTAATAACGGAGGACTTACAGGAATTGGTCTTGGTAATAGTACTCAGAAATATTTGTATTTACCATATCCTTATACAGACTTTATCTTTGCTGTTATAGTTGAAGAGTTAGGGCTTGTTGTAGGTATTGGTATTATTCTTGCCTATATGTATTTATTATATAGGATACTAAAAATTGGTAGAGAAAGTTATACCAATAGAGGAGCTCTTCTTTGTTATGGAGTCGCTGTTTATATCTTTTTACATGTTATTGTTAACTTAATGGGACTATTTGGCCTAATGCCAATGACAGGAGTTCCATTACCATTTATGAGTTATGGTGGTAGTTTTACTTTATGTTTAATGGTTTCATTAGCGATTGTTCAACGTGTTAATATTGAAAATAGAATAAGGAGTAAAAAAAGTTAAAAAAGTTATAATCTTGTAAATTCAAGTAATTTTATGTATGAATTTTTAAAATCTATAGAAGGCTTTTTCAATTTTGCCTTCTATTTTTAATTATTATTTTTATGATTGGTCTTTTGCTATTTCTTTTTTCTTTTGCTAGTATGGTAACTGGAAAGGAGGTAATAGAAATGACTTTTACTTATCGTCATAAAAAACAGATTATTCTAGCGTGTTTAGGGATTGTTTTGCTATTAGTCATAGTATCTATCTTTATCTATAAAAATTATACTGCAGATGATAAAGAAGATGAAAATATTGTTTTAAACACAAAGGATAATATAAAAAAAGAAAAGGATGAAGAGGAGCAAAAAGAAGTTTACTATCAAGTAGATATTAAAGGTGAAGTTATTAATCCTGGTATATATACTGTTAAAGAGGGAAGCAGAGTTATTGATGTCATTAGACTAGCAGGAGATTTAACGGAAGTAGCAGATACGTCAGTTTTGAATCTTTCTAAAAAAGTTAAAGATGAAATGGTTATTATTGTCTATAGTTATGATGAAGTAGAGAATTTTACAGAAACTAAAGAGAAAGAAGAGAAAGAACAGGATGCCTGCTTAAATCAAAATGGTATTGAAAACGATGCTTGCATTAAAGATAGTACTAGTGATACTGGTTCTAGTAGTGTAGTTATTAGTAGTAAAGTATCACTTAATACTGCAACTCTTGATGAGTTAATGACACTTCCTGGTATTGGAGAGGCAAAAGCACAAGCTATACTAAAGTATCGGGAAGAAGTAGGAGCATTTCAAAATATTGAAGAGTTAAAAGAAGTTAATGGTATAGGAGATGCTATCTTTGATCAAATTAAGGAAAATATTACTATCTAAATCTATTTATATTACGTTATTTATTATTAGTTTAATTTATCTTGTTATTTATATAAATATAGATTTTACTTCAAAGTTTGAAGGGAGTGAAACCAAAGTAGAGGGAGAAGTTTTATCTATAAAATATCAAGGTAATAAAATGACACTGACACTCAAAACCAAAGAAAAACTTATCGCCACTTATTACTTCGATACCGAAGAAGAATTAAATAAAACGAAAAAAGAACTTTCATTAGGTGATACTCTTTCTTTAGAAGGAGAGTTAACCAAACCCATTTCTAGTCAGAATTTTTATGGTTTTTCCTATCCTACCTACCTAAAATACCAAAAGATTTTTTATATAATGAAAGTATCTAATTTTTCTATTAAGACAAAAAATAGTAATATTTTAAATAGTATTAGAAATACTGTTAGAAGTAGTATAGCAGATAATAAAGTAGGAAGTTATATAAAAGTCTTCTTTTTAGGAGATGATACTTCCTTCGATGCTACTTTAGAAGAAGATTTTAGAGAACTTGGTATATCACACCTCTTCGCTCTATCAGGAACACAAATAAGTTTTTTAATTTCAATTATTACTCTTTCTAGAAAGTCTTTTAATATTAAAAATTTTCTTTTTATCGTTTGTGTTCTTGTCAGTTATTATTTAATCATAGAAGACTGTGCAGCAATTGATAGAGCATTAGTTTTTAGCATAGTATTTTCTATTAATAAAACTTTTAACTTCAATATTTTACCTCTTTTCTTAATTCTATTATCTTTAAGTATAATGTTCTTTATAAATCCATATTACATATTTGATGTAGGTTTTCAGTACTCAACAGTTATAAGTTGTACTTTAATACTATACATGAATAATAAGAAGAGCAAAGGAAAGATAATAGATTTATTAGAAGTCTCATGGGTAAGCTTTTTAGTTAGTTTACCCATTTCTTTATATCATTTTTCTTATATTAATCCTCTTAGTATAATTTATAATCTTTTTTATGTTCCTTTTATTAATATTATTATATTTCCATTATCAATGATTTGTTTTTTTATACCACACTTATCTTTTATTTTAGAGTTTTTTATAAATATCTTTGAAAATAGTGTTAGATTTTTATCTAATATTAATATAGGATATATTACTTTAGCAAGAATCAACCTAGTTTATTATTTACTATACTATGTATTAATATTTAGTTACTTATTCATTAAAGTGAAGAAAAAGATATTTTTATTTTTAATATTTCTAATGGTAGTAATACATTATTTCTATCCTAAAGTGTTTCCAAAAGATGCTTTATATATGATAGATGTAGGACAAGGAGATTCGTTTTTACTAACATCTAATAATAAAACGATGTTAATAGATACAGGAGGGATTATGTCTTATTATACTGAAGAGTGGATGAAGTATGAGAAGAAGAGCAGTGGTGTTTATTTAGTTACCTTTCTAAATCAGTTAGGAATAACAAAACTAGATTATTTAGTTTTAACTCATGGTGACTATGATCATGCCGGAGAGGCTTTAACCATAATGGATAAGATAGATGTAGAAACAGTTTTCTTTAATGGTAATGATTTGAACTCTTTAGAAAAAAAGATATGGAATAATTCTACTAGACATTATAAATTAAGAGAAGGTGATAACTTTAGTTTAGGTAATTTTAATTTTCTAGTTATTTCTAATACTTATCCAGATGAAAATGATAGTAGTTTAGTTTTATATAGTACTATTTATGATAAGAAATTATTATTTATGGGAGATGCTAGTATAAAAAGTGAAGAATATATATTAGATAACTATAATCTTGAAAATATTACTATATTAAAAGTGGGTCATCACGGGTCTAGAACTAGTAGTAGTGAAGAATTTATAAGAATAATTAATCCTACTTATGCATTAATCTCTGCAGGAGTTAATAACAAATTTAATCATCCCAATGTAGAAGTAGTGGAAAGGCTAGAAGAAAATGGTTCAATTATCTTTAATACCGTGATAAATGGCATGGTCATGTTTGACTTTACTAATAATAAAATAAAAACTTATATACGATAGAAGGAGGACTCATGGATTATTATGCTGAAATAAAAGAGCAACTTGTAAATAATGAGATTATAAAAAAGTAAAAGATTATAGTAAAAATAGAAGTGATTTAACTACTTATTATAATATTGGTAAATTACTTTCTAAGGCAGATAAGCAATATGGTAAAGGAATAATAAAAGAATATTCTCTAAAACTTACAGAGGAATTTGGCAAAAAATATACAACTTCACTTCTTTATAAAATTAAACAGTTCTATTATATTTATCAAAAAGTCCCGACATTGTCGGGAAATTTGACCTGGAGTCATTGGTATGAACTGTTATCAATAAAAGATATAAATAAAATTATGTGTTATGTTAAACAGTGTGAAATAAATAATTTAGATGTTAGAAGTCTTAGAAAAAAAATAAAAAATAAGGAATATGAAAGATTAGATGAGCAAACTAAATTAAAGTTAATTACTGAAGAAGAACCAAAAGTAAAAGATTTGATAAAAAATCCAATAATTATTAATAATAAAAATAGTTATGAAACTATTTCAGAAAAAGTATTACAAAAAATTATATTAGAAGATATATCATCATTTCTAAAAGAGTTAGGGAATGGATTTTCGTTCATAGATAATGAGTACAAAATTAAGTTAGGCAATAAATATAATTATATAGATTTACTCTTGAATAATATTATATATAAATGTTATGTAGTTGTAGAACTTAAAATTACTACTTTAAAAAAAGAACATATAGGGCAAATTCAAGTATATATGAATTATATTGATAAGAATATCAAAACAATAAATGAAGATAAAACTATAGGTATAATATTAGTTAAGAAAGATAACAAATATATTATGGAATATTGCAGTGATGATAGAATTATTGCAAAAGAATATGAGTTAGTTTAAGGAATAATAAATGGAGTAAAAAATTTAACCATAGATTTTGTAGGTAAAAATTTAAAAATAATTTGACAACTTTCTAATTTGTAGTAAAATAGTACTTGTAAATACGTTATTAGTTAGGGACTTGGTAAAAGAATCCTTTTAATCTTAGAGACTTAACGGTTGGTGAAAGTTAAGAAAAGCTCTTTTATTACTACCTTAATGAGTAGAATTATGCAAAGTAATTCCGGTTTAGACCGTTATCTAAATTAAGTTAAAAAAGGATGGTATCGTGTAGTGTAGGGCACTCCTATGGTATCATCCTTTTTATTATAGAGTTATGGGGAAGATATTATGAATGTAACAGAACTACTAGAAAATTTTTTTAAGAAAAATAATCATGCTATAAGCATTAGTAACTTGTATAAAGCATTAAAAATACAAGACAGTAATAAGGATGATTTTTTAGATGCTTTATTCGAATTAGAAAAAGCAGGAAAAATAATTTATCAAGACGATATGTATGTTAAAGTTCCCCATGACTCAAATTTATATCTTGGAAAACTACAAATATCTAACAAAGGTAACTTTTATATTAGTATAAATAAAAGTAGTAGAATAAATATTAAAAATTTTAGGCAATACAGATCAAAAAAAGATGACACTATATATGTAGTAAAAAGAGAAAGCAAAAGAACGGAAACTTATAAAAAATATTTTGAAGGAGATATTATTAGGGTTGTAACAAGAGAATCTATGCCAAAAGATAATTATCTAGCTAAAGGACTAGTAAAAAAAGAATATTTGTCAGGAAAATATTATATTCAAGTAGAAAATAAAAAATATTATATTAAAAGTAAAAATATGAGAAGTGCCTATCCAGGAGATTTAGTTACTATACATTTAGGCAATAAAGATTCTTTAGACGAAGTTAAAGTGTTAAATATTATTAAAAGAAAAAATGATACTCATGTATTTAAATGTATAGAGCATAAAGGAATAAAAAAATGGCTTCCTTTAGGTACAACATATTTTGAAATAAGATCTATTCCGGAAGAAAAATATGAATCTGGATCTTTAGTTTTAGCTTCTTTAAATCTTAAAGAAGGAAAATATTATCTTGATATAAAAGAAAAAGTAGTATCTAGATATAATGAAGCCACTATAAATAGTGCTACAGAAAATAATTTTTCTTTAGAATTTGATAAACAAATAATTAAAGAAGCAGAAAATATTATTTTTTTAAATCCTAAACCTAATCACTCTAAAAGAAGAGATTTACGGAGTTTAGTGACAGTAACAATTGATTCTCTTCATGCTAAAGATTTAGATGATGCTATCAGTTTAGAAGAAAAAGATGGTCTTTATTATTTATATGTCAGTATAGCAGATGTTTCTTCTTATGTGCCTTTTGAATCAGCATTATTTAATGAAGCTATAAATAGAGGAACTAGTGTCTATCCACTTAATGATGTGATACCAATGTTTCCTAAAAAAATATCTAATGAAATTTGTTCTCTAAATCCGCAAAGAGACAAATTAGCATTAACCTGCATGATGAAAATAGATGTAAATGGTAATGTTTTAGATTTTGAGATATTCAATAGCATAATTAACAGTGACTATAAAATGAGTTATGATAGCGTTAATAATTTATTATCAGGCAAAGAATATAATTACGATTATCTTCCGTTCTATCAACTGTTATTTAGAATGCAAAGACTTTCTAATATTATTCAAAATAAGCGAATAGAAAATGGTTCTTTATTTTTGCAAACTAGTGAATATGGCTTCAATATGGATGAATTTGGCAATCTTATGTCTTTAGAAGAGAACGAAAAAGGACCTGCCCAATCAATAATTGAAAACTTTATGATAATTGCTAATAAAACTGTTGCCGACTATGCCTACTACTTAGATTTACCATTTGTTTATAGAAATCATGAGCCTCCAACTAATATGGGATTAGATAAATTAAAAAGCAATTTAAAACATGAAAAAGTATTGCTTAACAGATTAAATTCTATAACTAATCCTAATATTTTAAAGAAAGTGCTTGTGAGTATTTTAGCAAATATGAGTAAAGAAGAAGCCACCTTTATTTCAGAAATAGTTTTAAAGTCAATGACCAGAGCTTATTATGATAATAAAAGTATAGGTCACTATGGTCTTGGATTAGATAGGTATGCAACTTTTACTTCTCCAATTAGAAGAGCACCAGATTTATTAAATCATTATGCTTTAAATTCGATTCTTAATTATGATAAAGAAGGAGAAGTAATATTAGAAAAATTGCAAAAAAAGTTACCAAAATTATGTGCCCATTTAACAGAAAGGCAAATAGCCGCTGAAACAGTTGAAAAAGAAACAAGTTATATTATGTTAAAAGAATTATCTAATACTTCTTTGGTTGGTAGATTATCACAAGTAATTCAAAACTGTGCTTTTGTAAAACTTGAAGATAGTGTAATGGGATTAATTCATACTAGTGAAAGATATGCAATTAATTTAAAAAGACAATGTTTAATTGATAAAAAAGAAAAGAAAACTTATAATATAGATGATACTATATTGTTAAGAATATGTAGTGACAAAAATGTTGCTAGTTTTATACCACTAGAAATAGAAGAACAAGAGAAAATACTAATAAAAAGGAGAGATGAAATATGATAAATATTAAAGAAAATGAAAAATTAATGCCACTTAATCACTCTTGTGCACATTTACTTGCAGAGGCGGTTAAGAAATTATACCCAGAAGCTAAATTTTGGGTAGGACCTGTAATAGAGGATGGATTCTATTATGATATTGATTTAGGAGATAAAACTCTAACAGATGATGATTTACCAGTAATAGAAAAAGAAATGAAGAAGATTGCTAAAGGTAATAAAAGAATCATTCGTCATGAGTTAACTAGAGAAGAGGCACTTGATAAATTTAAAGATGACCCTTATAAAATAGACTTAATTAATAATATGAGTGATGATGAAGTAATTACTTGTTATACTCAAGGAGACTTTACTGACCTTTGTCGTGGACCTCATGTAGAATCTACTAAGGAGTTAAGACACTTTAAGTTACTTAGAGTAAGTGGTGCTTACTTTAAAGGAGACTCTAAAAATAAAATGTTACAACGTATTTATGGAGTTTGTTATGAGACTGAAGAAGATTTAAATAAACATTTAGAAATGTTAGAAGAGGCTAGAGAAAGAGATCATCGTAAGTTAGGTAAAGAACTTGGAATATTTATGTTTTCTGATTTAGTAGGTAAAGGTTTACCTATGTGGTTACCAAATGGTTTCTTTGTTAGACGTACTTTAGTTGATTATATTACTGATAAAGAAATAAAACACGGTTATAAACATGTTATGACACCTTCACTTGGTAGTGTAGATTTATATAAGACTAGTGGACACTGGGATCATTATAAAGATGATATGTTTCCTGCTATGGAGTTAGATAATGAAGCATATGTGTTAAGACCAATGAATTGTCCTCATCATATGATGATGTATCAAAATTCACTTCATTCATATAGAGATTTACCACTACGCGTTGCAGAGATTGCTAATGACTTTAGATATGAAGCTAGTGGAGCATTATGTGGTATTGAAAGAACTAGAGCCTTTACCCAAAATGATTCTCATATTTTCTGTACTAATGAACAAATTAAAGAAGAGTTTAAAGGTGTTATCGATTTAATACTTGATGTTTATAAAGACTTTGGCTTTAAAAATTATAGTTTTAGACTTTCTTTAAGGGATAAAAATAATAAAGATAAATACTTTGGTAATGATGAGTTATGGGAGAGGAGTGAACAAGAATTAAGAGAAGTTCTAGAAGAAATAGGAGCTGACTTTTATGAAGCAGAAGGAGAAGCCGCATTTTATGGTCCTAAACTTGATGTTCAAGTAAAAAGTGCTATTGGTCATGATGTAACTCTTTCAACTGTACAATTAGATTATCAATTACCAGAAAGGTTTGAACTTACATACATTGATAAAGATGGAAGTAAAGCAAGACCTGTTGTTATTCATAGAGCAATACTTGGTTCTCTTGATAGATTTATTGCTTTCCTTCTTGAAGAGACTAAAGGAAATCTTCCTCTTTGGTTAAATCCAGTACAGGTTATCGTTATACCAGTATCTAGTGAATATCAAGGAGAATATGCTAGTAAAGTATATGAAGAGTTGAAGAAAAATGATATTAGAGTAGAGTTAGATAATCGTAATGAAAAGCTTGGTTATAGATTAAGAGAAGCTCAAACTAGAAAGATTAATTATACTTTAATACTTGGAGATAATGAAAAGACTGATAATACTATTAGTTATAGAAGACATGGAGAGAAAGATACTACTACAGTAAGTATAGATGAATTCGTTATTTTACTTAAAAATGAAATATCTACTAAGAAAATATAATCAAAAAGATAGCTAGTCCTATAAATAAAATATAGGTCCGTTGCTATCTTTTTTTGTTTCATAACTTATATTTTCATTATAATTATTATTGCTTGTTTCATTATTTGTTGTTTCGTCTTCATCATTATCATTTAAAGCTGTTGCTACTCGAAAAAGAGTCCTTGCATTGGTTAATAATGGCCTTACTTGATAGACAATTGGTATTGCTTGATTAATGATTCCAAGTGTTCTTTGAGTATTATTTAAAATATTGTTCCAATTTATTCCTCTTTTTGGCATATAGTTATAATTAGGATATCCCATATTATACGCGTTGTACATAAAAACACTACCTTTCCCTTTACTTTAATATATGATTATTTTTTTCTACTTGTGAATAATAAAATACAGTGTTATAATTAATTTAAGAATAAGGAGGAGAGAATATGGAAGCACTTGCTATGCCGTTTATTTTCATATATCATGTTGTTCGTTATATTTTACTTACTCCTAAACGTATTTTAAATTATGCTCATACTGGTTTTCTATCAATTATTGATAAATTAAGTAGAGGTAAAGTTACTGAAAAAAGGCAAGCTAAAAAAGATGAAGATAAAGCTATTTTAAAAGTAGAGTCAATGATGAATGCTAGTAAACTTAATGCTAAAGAACAAATAGTTTTAGATAAAGAACCTGTATCATCATTCCGTTATAAAGTAAAAGGTAGCAATGGGAAAATAATTAGTGGTACTTTTGAAGGACCGAATAAAGATGAGGTTAAGTTCTTTTTACAAAATGAAGGTTATGAAGTTATAGAAGTAGTACCACGTAAATTTTATGATGTTGATATTAATATTGGTGGTAAGTTTACAGCAGCGGATTTATCTTTTTCTCTTACACAATTATCTACTTATTTAAAGGCAGGTATTGCTTTGATAGATTCTGTAAGAATATTGGAAAAACAAAGTGAAAAAGCTGAACAGAGAAAAATATATCAGAAAGTTGTTTATGAACTATTAAAAGGGCAAGATTTGTCTACTGCTATGGAAAAACAAGGAGATAAATTTCCTACACTTTTAGTTAATATGATAAAAACTGCTGAACTTACAGGTGATTTAACATCTGTTTTAGATGATATGGCTGATTATTATACATCTAAAGAAGAAACAAGAAAAGCCATGGTATCTGCTATGACTTATCCTATTATAGTTTTGTGTATTGCGATAGGTGTTGTTATCTTTATTTTAGTTAGTATTGTTCCAAGCTTTGTTTCTATGTATGAAGATAATGATGCTGAGATACCTGCTATTACAACTTTTGTAATGGCCGCGAGTGATTTTATTGTAAATCATTATATGATAGTAATATTGGTTGTAGGAATTTCTGTAGGTGCATTTGTATTTTTATATAAAAAAATTAGAGGCTTCAGAAAAAATGTTCAACTTGTTCTTATGCATATACCTGTTGCTAGTCAAATTATAATATATAGTGAAGTTTATAACTTTACTAAGACATTTGCTTCACTATTAAATCATGGAGTTTTTATTACTGATAGTATGGAAGTACTTGCTAAGATAACTAATAATGAAATATATAAAGAGTTAGTTGCTAAAACAATAATTAATCTTAATAAAGGTGCTAATATATCAGAGTCATTTAAAGGTAGTTGGGCTTTTCCTGTTGCTGCATATGAAATGATTGTAACAGGTGAGAAGACAGGACAGTTAGGTTTGATGATGGAGAAAGTTGCTAATTATTATCAAGTATTGCATAAGACTTTAGTTAAGCAGATGCAGAGTTTTATAGAGCCTTTAATGATAGCATTTCTAGCTTTAATAGTTGGTACTATTTTATTAGCAGTAGTTGTTCCAATGTTTGATATTTATGGAAAGATTCAATAGGTGATTTTATGGAAGTATTATATATAATTTGTTTCTTTATAATAGGCCTAGTCTTTGGGTCTTTCTTTTGTTGTGTAGGATTAAGATTAAGTAAACATGAAAAGTTTGTTAATGAAAGAAGTGTTTGTGATAATTGTGGACATACTCTTGCATGGTATGATTTAATACCAATGTTTTCTTATATTTTTTTAAAAGGAAGATGTAGATACTGTCATAAAAAGGTTAGTTTATTAAATCCTTTTATAGAACTTGTTACAGGTATTTTATTTGCTCTATCTTATTATAGTTTTGGTTTTTCTTTAGAGTTAGTTTTATCTTTGAGTATTGTGGCACTTGCTATGATTATATTTGCAAGTGATTTAACTTATATGATTATTCCTGATGAAGTAATTATATTTTTTAGTATAGTTATTGTAATATTTGAGTTCTTTACAGAAGGGATAACTGGTGTAGGTTTATCTTTACTTAGTGGTGTTTTACTTTTCTTTTTTATGTTTCTTTTAATGAAACTAGGTAATGCTTTATTTAAAAAAGAATCTTTAGGGGGAGGAGACGTTAAATTATTCTTTGTTTTAGGTCTTGTTATAGATCCTTTTTTAGGTCTTGTTACAATCTTTTTAGCATCTTTTATAGCATTACCAGTATCGTTATACTTACTTTATAAAAATAAAGAGCATATGATACCTTTTGGGCCTTTTATCTTAATAGCATTTCTTATAGTTTTCTTTAGTAAAGTTACTACTAGTGAGATTTTTGACTTTTTAACATTATTTTAATTTTGTTGTTGACGAACGTTTATTCTAATGCTAAGATAATAAGCATTAAAACATTTATATAAAAGTATAGTTTAGTAAAATAAGCCGAATTAGCAATATTAATTTTAAATTACAAGGATGGTGATGCTTATGAATAATAATATAATTATGTATATATCTAAAGATGGTAATGTAAAAGTTGATGTTAACTTAAAAAATGATGATATATGGATGAGTCAAAATGAACTTGCTAAGTTATTTGATACAACTAAAAATAATATTTCAATACATATGAAGAATATTTTTGAAAGTGGAGAATTAGAAGAAAGTTCAACTATTAAGAATTTCTTAACAGTTCAACAAGAAGGAACTCGTAATGTTAAGAGAATGGTTATTCATTATAATCTTGATGCTATTATTGCAGTTGGATATAGAATTAATTCTAAAAGAGCGACATAGTTTAGAATTTGGGCAACTAATACTTTAAAAGAATATATAAAAAGGTTTTGTTGTAAATACAAAAATGCTTAAAAATGGTTCAAAATAAATTGCACTATGCAACACATGGAAGCACAGCAAAAGTTATTTTTAATAGAGTAAATTCTTTAAAAGAAATTTTGGCCAAATGATTCATTTCTTACCTGCTAAGTGGATTATTTTTTTAAATTAACAAAATTATTCACAAATTATTGATTTTTGTGTATAGTTTTGTTAACATTGTGTTGGTGATGAGGAAATGTTGTACTTTAGAAATGAATTAGATAAAAATAAATATTCTACTTATCAACTAAATAAGGCAATAGAAAATAAAGAGTTGTTTAAAGTGGATAATGGTTTGTATTCAGATGTAGAGTTTGTAAATCCTTTAGAAATAATTTTAAAAAAATATCCTAATGCAATATTTACATCTGATAGTGCATATTACTATTATGATTTAACTGATGTTATACCAGACTATTTTTATTTAGCAACTAAAAGGTCAGATAGCAGAATCAATGATAAGAATATTAAACAAATATTTATACCTAATGATTTATTTGAATTTGGTAAAACACAGATTGAAGTAGAAAGTGTTAAAATCAATATCTATGATAAAGAAAGAATGTTAGTAGAATTAATCAGAAAAAAGAATTTAATTCCATTTGATTATTATAAGGAAATAATTACTAATTATAGGAAGGAAATTGATACACTTGATATATATAAAATTCAAGAATATATTTCTTACTATAAAAATGAATCATCACTATATGATACTTTAATGCGTGAGGTTTTTTAATGAATTTAGAAAACTTGCGAAGAAAATATCTTGAAAATGGTTTTTCACTTGCTAATGCTTCTGCAAAGATTTGCCAAGATATTATTTTAAATAAAATATCTAAAAGTAAAATGAATAAAAACGTAACAATAAAAGGCGGAGTTGTTATGTACGGTTTATCTAATGATAGAAGACGTGCAACAAGAGATCTAGATTTGGACTTCATAAAATATTCTCTTGCTAATGAATCAATAAAAAAATTCATAGATACATTAAATTTAGTAAATGATGGCATTAAGGTTTATATAGATGGAGAGATACAAGAATTACATCATCAAGATTATAAAGGAAAAAGAGTTAATGTTATTTTAAAAGATGAAAAAAACTCTAGTATTTCTGCTAAGTTAGATATAGGTGTTCACAAAAACTTTGATATAAAACAAGATGTATATTGTTTTAATTTAGAGGCAATTAATGAAAGTGCAACACTAGTTATTAATTCAAAAGAACAAATAATTTGTGAAAAACTTAAATCATTATTAAGATTTGGTATTAGAACAACAAGATATAAAGATATATTTGATATTTATTATTTGATTAATAAAACAGAAATTAATAAAGAAGATTTGTTAAATATAATGGATACACTAATAATTAAAGATTCAACAATGAGAGAAAATAATATTGGAGATATAATAAATAATTTAGATACTATACTTAACAATAATGTTTTTAAACATAGTTTATCAGATTCAAGAAATAATTGGCTTGACATTTCTGTTGATCAAGTAATTAATAATGTTATTGATTACTTTAAATCTATGGAAACAGTTCAATTATGATATTATAAATGACTAATTGTTGGGATAATTCAATGAAACTAGTGATAGATATTACATTATTTTTAATATAAATACGAGGAAGTGAAGTAATGAAAGCATGTGTTTATACATTAGGTTGTAAAGTTAATACTTATGAAAGTGAATATATCATGTTAAAACTAATAGAAGCAGGGTACGAGGTAGTAAATAACTTAGATGAGGTTTCTGATGTTTATATAATTAATACTTGTACTGTTACTAATACTGCAGATATTAAAAGTAGAAAGATAATACATCGTATTAAGAGAAATAATTCTAATGCTTGTATAGTAGGACTTGGTTGTTATGTAGAAGATCATCCTGATGAGTTTAATGATATAGATATTTATGTTGGTAATAAAGATAAAAGTAAGATTGTAGAATTACTTGATAAATATTTTACTAATAAAGAACCTATTAGAAGAGTAGGACTTGATAAAGATAGTTTCGAAGATATGTTTATAACAGATTTTAAAAATAGATGTAGAGCTTTTGTTAAAGTCCAAGATGGATGTGAGAACTTCTGTAGTTATTGTATTATTCCTTATGTTAGAGGAAAGTGTAGGAGTAAAGATTTAAATACTGTAGTTAGGGAAGTTACTACATTAGTTAATAAAGGTTTTAAAGAGATAGTATTAACTGGTATTCATACAGGGCACTATGGAGTAGATCTTGATACAACTTTTGCCGACCTTCTAAAAGCTTTAATTAAAATAGAAGGATTAAAACGTCTTAGAATCTCTAGTATTGAAGTAACAGAATTAAATAGTGATGTCTTAGATGTTATTAAAAATAGTAATATAATAGTAGATCACTTACATATACCTTTACAAGCTGGTAGTGACAAAGTCTTAAAGTTAATGAATCGTAAGTATAATTTAAAATACTTTGAAGATAAATTGAAAGAGATTAGAGAGATTAGACCTAATATATCTATAACTACTGATATAATTGTAGGTTTTCCCAAAGAGAGTGAAGAAGACTTTATAGAAACAATAGAAATTTCTCGTAAGTTTGGCTTTTCTAAAATACATGTTTTTCCATACTCAGATAGAGTTGGAACTGTAGCAAGTAAAATGGATGGACATATAGATGGTAATATTAAGAAAGAAAGAGCAAGAAAACTTCTTGATGTTTCTCGTGAGTTAGAGAAAGAATATGCTAATAAGTTTATAGGTGAAACCTTAGAAGTTCTTTTTGAAGAAGTTAAAGATGGTGTTAGTATAGGTCATACTAGTAATTATTTAAAAGTTAAAGTAAAAGGGAGTATTCCTTCTAATACTTTTAAAAATGTTAAGATTAAAAGTTACTTATTAGATAGTTTAATAGGAGAAGTAGATAATTAATTTTTATACGAGGAGGGATATCTTGAAAGAAAATAATTTTTTCATATACGAAACAGATAATAATGTTGAAGTAACAGTTATATTAGAAGATGAAAATATTTGGTTAACTCAAGAACAAATAAGTAAATTATATAATAAAGCAAAGTCAACAATTAATGAACATATAAAAAATATTTATTTAGAACATGAATTAGAAGAGAATAATACAATGAGAAAATTCGGAATTTCCGAATTTTCTACTAAACCTACTAATTATTATAATCTTGATATGATAATTGCAGTTGGATTTAGAGTAAAATCTAATGAAGGAACTAAATTTAGGATATGGGCTAATAAAAAACTAAAAGATTATTTAGTAAAAGGTTATAATATAAATGTTGAAAGATTTAAAAATAATGGGGCAGATCCTTATTTTGATGAGTTATTAGATAAAATTAGAGATATAAGAAGTAGTGAAAAAGTCTTTTGGAGAAAAATTCTTGATATTTATGCAACTTCTATTGATTATGATCCCAAGAAAGAAATAACTATTAATTTTTTTAAGACAGTGCAAAATAAAATGCATTATGCTGTTTCTAATAATACTGCTGCAGAAATAGTATATAATAGAGTGGATAGTAATAAAGAAAATATTGGCCTTACAAATTTTAAGGGAGATACTCCAACAAGAAAAGAGACAGAAATTGCTAAGAATTATTTAAGTATGGAAGAATTACAAGTCTTAAATAGATTAGTATCTGCTTATTTAGATGTGGCAGAAATTAATGCTTTAAAAAGGAAAACAATGACAATGAAAGACTGGATAGGAGAACTTGATAGTTTTCTTACTATGACTCATAATGATATATTACATACTAAAGGGACTGTTTCACATGAAGAAGCTTTGAAAAAAGCTCATGAAGAGTATGATAAATATATGAAAAATCATTTAACAAAAGCTGAAAAGGATTATTTAGAAATAATGAATATTGATATCAAAGAAATTGAAACTAATAATTAATATAGGAGATATAGATGAGTAAAGTAACAGGAAATTTTAAAAAGACAATTTTTAGAAGTAATACTAATAACTACTTAATAGGTTTATTTAAAGTAAAAGAGACTAGTTCTGATTTAGATAAATTTATTAATAAGACTATTACTATTACTGGGTACTTACCTGACTTAAATGAGATAGATACTTATGTATTAGATGGTAATATTACAAATCATTCTAAATATGGAGAACAGTTTGTAGTTAATAGTTTTGAGAGAATTATGCCAAAAGAGACTGATTCTATAGTTAGTGTTTTATCAAGTGATATGTTTAAAGGAATAGGTAAGAAAACTGCCGAAGCGATAGTTGAGATGTTTCATGAAGATACTTTTAATGTAATATTAGAAAATCCTAATAATTTATTATTAGTTAAAGGAGTTTCCGAAAAACAAGTAAGAGTATTACATGAAGCTTTAAAGAATTATCAAGGTAGTTATGAGATAATCCTTAATCTATCTAAATTAGGCTTTTCTACTAAAGATAGTCTTAAAATATATAGTAAATTTAAAGAAAAGAGCTTTGATATTATAAATGATGATATTTATAAAGCTTATTACTTTATAGATGATATTTACTTTAAGACCTGTGATTATATCTTTGAAAAAAATAGTGAAGAAAAGTTAGATGTTAAAAGAATAAGGGCGGTGTTTATCTATATTTTAAGAGAACTTACTAATGTATCTGGTAACACTTACTTTTATTTAGATGAAGTTAGACCTTACTTTGTTAGAATAATTGGTACTGATATTAGCGATGAATTACTACTTGAAGCCTTAAACAGTTTAATTAGTTTAGAATTAATTGTAGTTAAAGAAGATAAAATCTATTTAAAAGAATATTATGATGCTGAAATATTTATTGCAAGAAGATTAAGACTACTTGCTCATGAAAAGAGTGAGACATTAAAGAATTATGAGAAAGTTTTAAAAGAAATAGAACTTAAAAATAATATTACCTATAACGAAGAACAAGAGACTGCTATTAGGGAAGCTTTAACTAATAAATGTTTAGTTATAACTGGTGGACCAGGAACAGGTAAAACTACTATTATTAAAGGTATTATTGACTTATATCAATCTTTAAATAAATATAATACTAAAGACTTGATGGAAAATCTTGTCTTACTTGCACCTACAGGACGTGCTAGTAAAAGAATGAGTGAAGTTACTAATCTATCTGCATCTACTATTCATAGATTCTTAAAGTGGAATAAAGATACTAATAAGTTTCAGGTTAATGAGTATAATAAAAGTAAAGCAAGTTTTGTTATTATAGATGAATCTAGTATGTTAGATACTTTATTACTTTGTAATTTATTAAAAGGATTATCTACTAATACTAAAATAGTCTTTGTAGGTGATGCTAATCAACTACCTAGTGTTGGGGCAGGTAATGTTTTACATGATATGATAGATAGTGAAGAGATTAAAACTATTAGATTAAAAAATCTTTATAGACAAGGAAAAGACTCTAATATCATAACATTCGCTCATGATATTAATGAAGGTGTACTTAATATAGATATCTTTAATAAAGGAGAAGATTTACAGTTTATAAAGTGTCCTGATAATAAAGTAATAGATACTATTAAAGAAGAAGTTAATAAGATTAAAAATACTGACTATCAAGTACTAGCGCCTATGTATAAAACTATTAATGGAATAGATAATATTAATAACTCTTTACAAGAGTTGTTAAATCCTAAAAAATCTACTAAAAAAGAGATATCTATTAGTAATGTTATTTATAGAGAAAATGATAAAGTAATAGAACTTACTAATATGCCAGATGATAATGTTTTTAATGGAGATATTGGTACTATTAGTAGAATAAAATTAAGTCCTAAAAAAGAAGTTTATATAGATTATGATGATAATACTGTAAAGTATACTCCTAATATTTTTAATAACTTTTCTTTAGCATATGCTATATCTATACATAAGAGTCAGGGAAGTGAATTTAAGACTATAATTATGCCAATAGTAAAAGGATTTCATAAAATGTTATATAGAAAACTTATTTATACAGGTGTTACTAGAAGTAAAGAAAAACTTGTGTTGATTGGAGATATTAAAGCATTAGAGTCTGCTATTAATAATACAAGTGAACAAAAAAGAAGAACTAGTTTAGATTATTATTTAAAAAATGGTATAATTTAGAAATATAGATCCATAATACTTGTAGGAGGAATTAATTATGGATAAGAAAAAAATGATGATAACAGCAGGTGTTATGGTTGCTGCAGGATATGGAGTATATCAATATTTTAAGAAAAATCCTGCTAAACTTAACATGATGAAACAAAAAGTAAAAACTGCTGTTAATACATTTGAAGATGAGATGATGATGTAAAGTTATCATCTTTTT
>CAMMMG010000018.1 GCA_946497925.1 uncultured Mycoplasmatota bacterium | reverse complement strand
AAAGACTTTGATCAGTTATCAATGACTGCTGATATTCTTTTAATTAGTGTATCTAGTGAAGAAGTTAATAATTATCGTAAAAATAGTAAGAAGATGATGAGTATTCTTTTAGTAAAAAGAGATGATTATCCTTTTAAAGATAAATGGTGTCTACCTGGAGGATTTTTAGATCCTAATAAAGAAACTTTAGAAGAATGTGCTAAGAGGGTTTTAAAAAGAGAAACTAATCTTTCAAATATCTATTTAGAACAGTTATATACCTATGATGCTCTTGATAGAGATCCAAGAACAAGAGTAGTATCAACATCATTTATCGCTTTAGTTGATAAGAACAGATTAACAGAAATGATTAATCCTAATGCCTGTTGGTTTGATGTTATACTTTTTGAAGAAAAAGATAATATTGTAGATATTTCTTTAACTAATGGATTAGAGACTATTAATTTGTCAATTAAAAAAGTTTTAAGAGAAAAGACTACTGATAGATATAGTTTTAAAACGAAAAAAAATGTTTTAGCCTTTGATCATGATTTAGTAGTATTAGCAGGTCTAGAGCGTTTAAAAAATAAATTAAATTATACTGATATAGTCTTTAATATGATGCCCGAATACTTTACTTTAGGAGAGTTACAACAAGTTTATGAAGTAATACTTAATAAGAAATTATTAGATCCTGCTTTTAGAAGAATTATTAAAGATAAAGTAGTTAAAACTGATAAAATGACATCAGGTGAAGGTCATAGACCATCAGTATTATTTAAATATAGGAAGAAAAATGATTAATATAAATAGAATAAGATTATTTGTTAATGATAATTTAAAATCAAAGAAAATTGCTGATATTGTTAAATCTAAATTAAAAGAAAACGACTTTAAAATCGTTACTAAAAATTATGATCTTGCTATTGCTATAGGTGGAGATGGAGCCTTTTTAAGAATGGTTAAAGAGAGTAACTTTGATAGTAAATGTTATTACATTGGAATAAATACGGGAACACTTGGTTTTGCTCAAGAGATTAGTTTTGATGAGATAGATACCTTTATTAAGAAACTAACTCTAGGAGAGTTAAAGTGTGATAAAATTGGGATAGGAGAAATAGAAGTAGAAACTAAAGATGATACTTTTAAACACTTTACTTTAAATGAGATAGTTTTAAGAGAACAAGAACTTAATACAGCTAAATTTAGAGTCTTAATAAATGATGAATTATTAGAAAACTATGTAGGAGATGGACTACTAGTATCAACATCATTTGGTTCAACTGCTTATAACCTTAATTTTGGTGGTTCTATCGTCTATAATACTTTTCATACTCTACAACTTACACCTATCGCTCCCTTAAACTCTAAAAGTTATAGAAGTCTTTTAAATTCCTTGATTGTTCCTTCTGATAAGATAATATCTATAAGACCAGAAGTAGTTAGTAAAAATGTTCTTATTAGTATAGATGGAGATAATTATAGATATAATGATGTAATAAGAGTAGATACTTATATAAAGGATAAAGAAATTAAAGTACTTAGAATGAATGATTATGATATGATTAAAAAGATTAATGAGAAGTTCTTAAAATAATTATATTAGAGATACTTATATATCTTAACAATATAATTATTTTTTTTAGTCTGTTTAACTTTACCAATATACTTAAACTTACCATATTTTCTAATACTAAAAATATCTTCTTCTTTTAAAAGATAGGAAGAATTAGTTAATATTTCATAGTTTAAAATAACTTCTTTATTCTTAAATTTATCTTTTACTTTATTTCTAGATGTGTTAGTAATATTAGATACTATAGTGTCAATTCTTTCACTTTTGATGATTAACTCTAGTTCTTTAAACTTTCTCTTATAATCTTTTAAACTATTAATATCTATTTCTTCTAGTTCAATGTAATTGTTCTTAATCTTATTAAAGTTAGTTAAAAAATAATCTTTCATAGAATCTAATAAATAAAAGTAATAGTTATTGTCATCTATTATAATATCGCCAAATACACACTTCTCTATATTTAAAGAGAAGATACTACCTAAAATATCTTGATGTCTAAAAGTTTCTTTAGTTATTATTTTAAATAATACTACTTTAGGTAGTTTTTCTTTATAAAGAATTACTTTTTCAGCTTCTTCAAATGGTTTAAAGATATTGAATTCATTTTTTTTGAAGTGTTTACTTATTTCTTTTACTTCATTAGGCTCTAAAAAGAAAGTGGGTTCGCTTCTATTTAATCTATCCATATTTTTCTTAATGTTATACATAATTATCACGCTTTTTTATTAATATTTTTTCTTTTTCTTTATTTATATAATTTATAAGAGTTTTTCCATCCTTTATTTCTTCTATAGGAAAAATAGAGTTATCATCTAAAACTTTATTACATTCTATGGTAGAATATTCTAAAAATATAGGAGTTAATCTATTTATAGCATTTATTTGAGTAGTAGTTAATCTTTTAGGAAATGTAATAAAAGCATTATCTACATATTCACTACTTGGAGTAATATTAACAAATGTTGCTATACCTATTTTGGCAAGGGCCCAAGAAATATCAAAAATATCTCCTTTAATTAGTTTTTTCTCTAATCTTTTAAGAAGATTTTTTTCTTTTAAAAATGGTTTTATAAGTTTTGGATGCTCAAAATTAAGGGTTGGATAGGGCAAGATAGTTGTATCTATATCATCGATGGATGTTCTATAAAACAAAATAATTCTTATCTCACTATAATTATTTAATTTTTCTTTATATATCTCAATTGTATTAAACATAGTGTTCCTTCTTTCTTGGTGCAAATTATTTTATCACATATTTCATTTTTTGTTAAATTATTGTACAATAAAGTTGTAAAGGTAGTGATAACATGTATGATGTAATAGTAGTAGGAGCAGGTCCTGCAGGACTTTTCGCTTCTTTAAATCTTGCTCGTAATAGTAAGTTAAAAGTATTACTTGTAGATGAAGGTAAATTTAGTGAAAAAAGAGTTTGTCCGATGAATGTTAAAGGAACAGCATGTGTTAACTGTAATCCTTGTAATATTTTATCAGGCTATGATGGAGTGGGTACTTTTTCTGATGGTAAACTTAATTTTATTCCTAAGTTAGGTAAAATAGATTTATTCAAGTATATGGAGAAAAGTGAAGCTTATAAACTTATCGATGAAGTAGAGTCTATCTTTAATGAGTTAATTGCATCTAAAGATATAATAGAAAGGAATAAATGATGAAGAAGTATATAAAAGAATATATTAGTGAAATTGATAAAAAAATTAATGACAATCATAAATTCAGTAGTGATGAAATAGATGATTTTCTATTTAAGATGAAGTTATTTCAAAAAGAAAGAATAATCCATTTAGTAATAACTCTTTCTTATGTTTTCTTTACAATCCTTTTCTTATTTATAACGAAGTATATCTTTGCTATGTTTATAATATTTTTTATACTACTTATCTTTGATAGCTTTTATGTATATCATTATTTCTTTTTAGAAAATAGTGTTCAATATATGTATAAACAGTATGATAAAATTAAGCAATTACAAGTGGTGATAAGATGATTTTTAGTGTATTAGCTTTCCTATTTTTAGTTATTAGTCTTTGTATTAATAATCGTAAAAAGTCTTTAATAGTTCAATCATTAAATTGTTTGTGTGAAGCTCTTTATAATTTTGTAATTTCTGCCTATACAGGTGCTGTTTTAGGATTAATTAATTTTATTAGAAGTTTTATATATATTAGTAAAGATAAAATTAATAAAGTAGTATACATATTTATTTTAATTCTCTTTGAAAGTATAATTATTATTAATTGTTTTATGACTTGGCAAGGTTTTATATCAATTTTTCCTACGATAGGTTCTTTTATTAGAACTTATTGTTTGTGGCAATCTAATATGAAATTAGTAAGATTGTCAGGTATTACAACTGGTATATTTTATGGAATTTATTATCTTTATTATCAGAGTTTCTTTATGGTATTAGGTGATATAATTTTAATTATTACTGGTATTTATGCTATATGGGTAAATGATATTAGAAAGAAGAAAGTTAATTAAAAATAATAACTTTTCTTTTTTCTTAAATACGTATATAATTATTATAGTAATAATAGAAAGAGGGATAATATGAATTTACAAGGAAAAATTGCAGTAGTAACTGGTGGTGCGATGGGTAATGGTAAAGGTATTGTAGAATCATTACTTAAATATGGAGCATCTGTTGTTATTTTAGATAAGTCAAGTGAATTAACTAATACTGTAAATGAATTAGGTTCTAAAGGATATAAAGTATTAGGTATTAATGTTGATATAAGTAATAAAAGTTTGTTAGTTCAAGTAGTTGATATTATTAAAAAGTATTATGACCATATTGATATCTTAGTAAATAATGCTGGTATTTGTAAATTAGAGACATTTGAGAATATGACTGATGAATTACGTGACTTACATTTTGATATTAATATTAAAGGTACTTGGAATGTTACTAAAGTGTTACTTCCTATGCTAAGAGCGAGTGGGAAAGCTAGCATTATTAATTTATCTAGTGTTACTGGTCCTATGGTTGCAGATTCTGGAGAAGTAGCTTATGCTACTACTAAAGCTGCTCTTGTTGGCTTTACTAAGGCTCTTGCTCGTGAAGAAGTAGATCATAATATTAGAGTTAATGCTATTTTACCTGGATATATTAGAACACCTATGGTTGATGGCATGGCAAAAGAGTCAAATGCAAATGACCCAGAAAGTGTTATAAATGGTATTGCAAGTGCTATTCCTATGAAAAGATTAGGTGACCCTAGTGAATTAGGAGAACTTGCATGTTTCCTTGCTAGTGATTCATCTAGTTATATAACAGGAACAAGTATTGTAATAGATGGTGGTTCAACATTACCTGAAACTGTAACTATGGGAGTTTAGTTATAAAAAAAGAAGTTTAAGCTTCTTTTTTTAAATTATTTTCAAGTATTGTTAACATTTCGTTTTTCATCTCATCAGTGGAATTATTCCAAATTATTTCCATAAATACTCCCATACCAGGAAGAGTTACTTCATCTTTAGAATTAATTGATTCAACTATCGCTTCTTTAATCGCTTCTTTATTATCATTCTTAAAATTATTTACAATATAATCTTTTATACTCATAAAATCATCTCCTAGACATATCTTTACCAATATTTTTAAAATTATACTATAATTTTTTAATTCTTTAGTATATAATTAAAACAGAGGTGATAATATGTCAACAGGAATGATTATAGGTATTGTAATAGTTGTAATTGTTGTAATTTTAGTTATTTGGTATGTAGTAACATATAATTCATTAATTGATCTTAGAAATAGAGTTAAAGATCAGTGGAGTCAAATTGATGTTCAATTAAAAAGAAGAGCAGATTTAATTCCTAATTTAGTAGAGACTGTTAAAGGTTATGCTAAACATGAAAGTTCTACTTTAGATGCTGTTATTAATGCTCGTAATAGTTTTAATACTGCAGGAACTAAAGAAGAGGAGATAAAAGCTAGTGGAGAGTTAACTGGTATGTTAAATAGATTATTCGCTCTTGCAGAAGCATATCCAGATCTTAAAGCTAATCAGAACTTTGTTTCACTTCAAAATGATTTAAGAGATACTGAAGATAAGATAAGTACAATGAGACAATTTTATAATGATACAGTACTTACTTATAATAATAAAGTACAGTCTATTCCAAGTAATATAGTTGCAAGTATTGCACATTTCAAAGAAGAATCTTTCTTTGAAATAGACGAGAAAGATAAAGAGACACCAAAAGTATCATTTTAAGACTTGCTTAAAGCAAGCTTTTTTCGATAGGAGAGAGATTTATGAATAAAGGAGTAAAGGCAGTAGTAATTATTATTGCATTTTTAACGATTGTATTTTTACCAGTAATCATATCATCTTTGGATAGTGAACCAACTGATAAATTTTTAAGCGAGATAAAAATAGAAGAAAATGGTTCTATTAAAGTTAGAGAACTTATTAAGATGAATGGTGAGTATAATGGTATGGAACGTGATGTTAGTTATGCTAATTCTAGTAGTGAGCCTTATAATGGTGAGATAAGTGCTATAGAAGGTAATAGTGATTTATATGATGGTAGTGGTATTACAGATATTAAAGTAGGTTCTATTAGTGATGATGGAGACCTTACATTTGATGACTTTAATAGGAATATTAACTATTTTGATAAAGTTAGTTATGCCAGTAATGGAGAATCATCTAAATATACTTATAGTACCTTTATGGATGAAGTTAATTTAAAACTTTTTAATCCTAGTAATTTAGATGAAATATTTTATATTGAATATACTGTTAATGATGTAGTAGTTGTCCATAACGATACTGCAGAACTTGCTTGGAATACACTAGGTGATGGTTATAGAGAAAATATAGGAAATTATGAAGTAAAAGTAATATTACCTAATAGTGATAGTGATTATAGAGTATGGTTACATGGACCAATAAACGGTAATATAGAAAGAACTAATACTAAAGAAGCATTAGGCGCCTTTAACTTTTTAGGAGCATATAATCCTGTTAGTGTTAGACTAATATTTGATAAGTCTTTAGTTCCTAATGCTACTAAAGTTAGTGGCTTAACTGCAAAAGATGCGATTATAGATTATCAAACTAAACTTAGTGATGAAGCGAATGCCAAAAGAGAAAAGATCCAAAGACAAAATATGATATTAATAATATCAAGTAGCATCTGGGCTTTAATTGCAATTAGTCTTGCTGTAGGAGTTTATTTAAGAGAAAGAAAGATGAAGAAAACTGCTTTTACCATGGAATACTATAGAGATTTCCCAGGAAATTATGGTCCTGAAGTATTAGAATATCTAATAGATAAAAATATAACAGAAAAGAGTTTATCTGCTACTATATTAAATTTAATATATAAAAAAGTTTTAAAAGTAGAGAAGATTGATAATAAGAAAAAAGATGATTATAAGTTAATATTACAAGAGTATAATGAAACTGACTTAACAGAAACAGAAAGAATTGCTTTAAAACTAATAATTAATGAAATAGGTAATTCTAAAGAAGTAGTATTATCTACAATAAAAAAACATTGCTCTGATATTAGTAATGCTAATAGATTTATGGATCTATATAATGATTTTATTAAAACTAGTAAAACTTTAGGTAAAAGTGAGTTATTCTTTGCTAAGACTCCAGGTTTAGTAGCATTTACTATTATCTTTAGTTTATTAGGTATAGTTTTAGCATTTATTAGTTTTGGGCTTGATTTATCTTGGCTTGGTATAATCATTATTATCCTTATGATAGCATTAATTATCTTTGTTATAACTAGAAAGTTCTATACAAAGAAGGGAGCAGAACATTATGCTAAATGGATGGCTCATAAGAAGTTTTTAGAAGATTTTAGTAGGTTTAATGAAAAAGAATTACCTGAAGTAATTTTATGGGATAAATATTTAGTATATGCAGTAGTACTAGACTGTGCTGATGAATTATCAAAAGAAATGAATATTAAAATGTCTAGTATGGAAAATGTTGATACTACTTATGTAGGATATAATCCTTATATGACTCACTACTTTATTACTTCTAGCGTTTATAGAGGTATAAATAGTGGAGTTCATACTGCAGTATCATCATCACGTTCATCAATCGCTGCAAGCCAAGCATCAAGTGGAGGTGGCTTCGGTGGTGGTTCCATTGGTGGAGGAGGATCCTTTGGTGGTGGAGGTGGTGGAGGTCGCTTCTAATCCTCAAGAAAACATAATATAATTTTAATAATTACATAAGTATTTTCTAAATAACAATAGTGAGTGCAATTAGGAAAGATAATAAGCTCACTATTTGTTATTTTTTTATGCATAAGTTTTCCATCTTTTAGAGGAGTATCAGTATCTTTTTCTCCCCATAGTATTAGGGTATTGGTATTAATAGAAGATAAGTAATTAGTTAGGTCTAGATTAACAATATTTTTAAAAGTTTCTCTCATATTCTCATCTAAAGATTGATAATCACTACTTGAGAATTTATTAAATAGATAAGTTTTAAATTTATGTTTAATTTTTTTAGGAAGATAATCTGCCAAAGACTGGAGAGTTTTATATAGTTTAAGTCTAAACTTTTTCTTTAAAGTCATTTTAGGTTTAATACCAGCGCTATCTATTAGTATTAAGTTTTTGATAGGAACTTTATATTTAGATGATAAAAGAATTGCAATTCTACCACCAAAGGAGTGAGCGATGATATTAGGATTAGATATTTTTAAATCACTAAAAAACTTAATAATCATCTTTGTATAATCATCCATATTAAGATTATGATTAGGAAATTTAGTTTCTCCAAAACCTGGATAATCTATAATATAAACAGTATAATCAATCATTAAAATATTAATCATTTCTAAAAAAGTATTTCTAGTTTCTCCCCATCCAGGCAGTATTACAATTACATCTTTAGAGTCCCCATATTTTTGATAAGATAAATTTATATTTTTATAGTTAATAGTCATATTCAACACCTATTATAAGATATGTAAATAAAAGATATTTGTTTATTGAAATTTACAAAAGGGTGTGATAATATTTAGTTAACAAAGTAGAAAGAAGGTATGTGACCCCAACTGGTTATGCAAGTTACAGTAGTCCTAGATCAAGCGAGGGGGTCCGTCCATCTCTAAATATAAAATCTAATGTTGTAATCACTGGAGGAGATGGAACTAAAGAAAATCCATTTACCATAGAACTTCAATAATATATTAAACTGATAGTAAATAAATATTATCAGTTTTTTAGTGTATTTCTTTTAATTTTATTGTACAATATATTTAGTTTTAGAGGTGAATTATGAGTATATATGATTTAACAATAGATGAATTAACAGATTACTTTATTAATAATAATGATAAAAAGTATTATGCTACTGAACTTTTCTCTTGGCTTTATGATAAAAATAAAAGAATAACATCTTTTGATGAAGCGACTAACTTAAAAAAAGAAACAAGAGAAAAATTAAAAAATGACTTTGTTATTTCTAATATAGAAATAGTTACAGTAGAGTCTGCTAAAGATGTTAGGAAGTACTTGTTTAAACTTAATGATAATGAGCATATAGAAGCAGTACTTATGAACCATGATTATGGTAATAGTCTTTGTATTTCTAGCCAGGTTGGTTGTAATATGGGATGTAAATTTTGTGAATCAGGTAGACGTAAGAAAGTACGTAATTTAACTACAGGAGAAATGGTAGAGCAGATACTTAAAGTAGAAGATGAATCTAACCTTAGAATTAGTCATGTAGTTATTATGGGAATAGGAGAACCTTTTGATAATTATGATAATATTTGTAACTTTATTAAAATCATAAATCATTCTAAAGGACTTAATATTGGGGCAAGACATATTACAGTATCAACTTGTGGACTTGTTCCTAAGATATTAGATTTTGCTAATTTTCCGTATCAAGTGAATCTTGCTATTAGTTTACATGCTCCTAATGATGAATTAAGAAAAGAGATAATGCCTATCGCTAAAGCTTATCCTCTAAAAGATTTAATGAATGCAATTAAAATATATTTAGAAAAAACAAATAGAAGAGTAACCTTTGAATATATTATGTTAAATGGTGTTAATGATAGTATTGATAATGCTTTAGAATTAGCAAATTTATTAAAAGGAATAAATGCCTATGTTAATTTAATACCATATAATGAAACAGAAGCTTTACAGTTTAAAAGAAGTAACCCTTTAACAATTGCTAAGTTTTATGATATACTAAAGAAAAACAATATTACAGTTACAATTAGGCGAGAATTTGGTGGTACGATTAGTGCTGCTTGTGGACAGCTTAGAAGTAAGAAGGAGGATATATGAAATCGTTTTATTTAACTGATGCAGGAAAAGTTAGAGACCATAATGAAGATAGTGTCTTAATAGTACATAATAGTGATAACGATACACTTATGGCTATCGCTGATGGTATGGGGGGACATTCTGCTGGAGAAGTAGCATCATCTATCGCTATAACCCATCTTGCAAAAGATTTTAATGAAAACTTCCATAATATGAGTAAGATGGATGCTGTTAATTTTTTAAGAGATAGTGTTAATGAAATAAATGATAGTATCTTTAGACATGAGAAAACTCATCCAGAAAGTAAAGGAATGGGAACAACCCTTGTCACTGCTATCATTACAAAAGACTATATATTATTTGGAAATATTGGAGACTCATCAGGCTTTGTTATGAAAGATAGTAAACTTCATAAAGTAACATATGATCATACATTAGTTAACTTGTTAGTGTCAGCTGGTGAATTAACAGAAGAAGAAGCTAAAGATCATCCAAAGAAAAACGTTTTAATGAAAGCACTTGGAGCAAATAATCCTATAGATATAGATATCTTTGATTGTGATATGGAAATAGATGCAATACTTCTAGCAAGTGATGGTCTTACTAATATGTTAGATGAAGAAGCAATAGAAAGAGTCTTAACAGGAGAAGGAGATATTGAAGATAAAGTAATTAAACTAATTAGAAAAGCTAACAATAGAGGGGGAACTGATAATATATCAGTAGCATATTTAATTTTAGGAGAAGGTGAAGAATAATGGTTACAAAGGGGCAAAAAATTAATGATCGTTATGAGATAATTAAATCAATAGGCGAAGGTGGTATGGCTAATGTCTATCTTGGGTATGATACTATACTTGATAGAAA
The DNA here is from genome assembly GCA_946497925.1 of uncultured Mycoplasmatota bacterium. Lineage (GTDB taxonomy): Bacteria > Bacillota_I > Bacilli_A > RF39 > UBA660 > Onthousia. The sequence goes on along the minus strand of CAMMMG010000018.1, from coordinate 8,600 downwards.
TGTAGCGATAAAAGTATTAAGAGGAGACCTTGCAAACGATGAGAAGTTTGTAAGACGTTTTCAACGTGAAGCCCTATCAGCTTCTAGTCTTTCTCATCCTAATATCGTTGCCATGTATGATGTAGGAGAAGATGATGGACTATACTATATTGTCATGGAATATGTTGAAGGAAAGACACTAAAGCAATTACTTAAAAAACGTGGTAGTTTAACATTATCAGAAGCGATTGATATCATGTTACAACTAACAGATGGTATGGCTCATGCTCATGACTCTTATATTGTTCATAGAGATTTAAAACCACAAAACATTATGATACAAGATGATGGACAGATAAAAATAACAGACTTTGGTATTGCTATGGCCCTAAATTCAACCCAGTTAACGCAAACTAATTCTGTTATGGGTTCAGTTCATTACTTACCACCAGAACAAGCAGCTGGTAAAGGTACAACTATAAAAAGTGATATCTACTCAATGGGAATTATATTCTATGAACTATTAACAGGAGAACTTCCATTTAAAGGTGATAGTGCTGTTGAAATAGCACTAAAGCAAATGAAAGAACCACTACCAGATGTTCATAAACTAAATAATGATATACCTCAAAGTATAGAAAATATCATCTTAAAATCAACCGCTAAAAATCCTAAAAATAGATATGATGATGCTAAGAGTATGCATAATGACTTATTAACTGCATTAAACGATGATAGAATAAATGAAGAACCTTATGTTTATCCATATCCTGAAAATGAAGTAGATGAAACTACTAAGATAATGCAACCAATAAGTGATGATAATGAAGGCATCGCTACACCTATTACTGACGAAAAAACAAAAAAATCTAATAAATTAATAATCGCTTTATCAATTATTGCAGGAGTCATTGTAATAGCATTACTAGCAGTATTCTTTATTATTCCTGCCATAACAGCAGAAAAAGATGTTAAAGTTCCAGATGTTAGTGGTATGACTGTAAGTAAAGCTGAAGATACTTTAGAAGATGCAGGACTTACTGTTAATAGTAAAATAGAAGAAGTAAGTAGTGAAGATGTTAAGAAAAATAGAATTATTAGAACAGATCCAAGAAGTGGTAGTACAGTTAAAGAAGGAACAAGAGTAACTCTATATAAATCAACAGGAGTAAAAACTTATGAACTTGAAAACTATGTTAATATGGATATAGATGAAGTAAAATCTATACTAGAAGATATGGGCTTAGAAGTAAAAATACAAGAAATAGAGCCAGATTCTACAACTTGTTCTGTTATTGGCCAAAATCTTGTTATCTCTCAATCACTTGATGAAGGTAGCGAAGTTAAATCAGGTGATGAAATTATTTTAACTGTCTTAAAAGATATTACTTTCCCAGATTGGTATTTATCAACAGAAGACGCTGTAACTAGTTGGGCTAATAATGCTTGTGTAACAGTAACAACAGAATATCAAGATGTAACAGATAGAAATTTAGTAGGAAAAATTATAACTCAATCTCGTCCAAGTGGTTCAACTGTTAAAAATAATGATAGTGTAACCATTACAATCGGTAGAGCAGCATCTATTGATAATGGTAATGATGATAATAATGATAACCCTAATACAGATGGTGATAATAATGGTGACAATTCAGATACTGATACAGGAACTGGTACTGGGGAGTAAATATGCAAGGACAAATAATTAAAATAAGTAGTAATAGACATGTTGTTAATAGTAATGGAATAAATTATAATACTATTCCAAGAGGTAAATTTAGAAAAGAAAAACTTATACCTAAAGTCGGAGATTATGTAGTCTTTGATGATAAAAGCTTAGTAATAGAAGAAATATTACCTAGAAAAAATACTTTCAATAGACCAGTAGTAAGTAATATTGATAGAGCCTTTATCATTACAAGTCTTGTTAATCCTGACTTTTCTTTAGGTTTATTAGATAAATTTATCGCTCATATGGAACTTAATAATGTAGATGTTGTTATATGTCTTACTAAAACTGATTTAGTTAGTAAAGAAGATTATGAAAAAATAAAAGAGATAATGGTATATTATACTAATATAGGATATAGAGTTCTTACCAATAATGATCTTGATAAAATAAAAGAGCTAATTAAAGATAATACTGTTGTTTTTATAGGACAAACAGGTGCCGGTAAGAGTACTCTTTTAAATAGATTAAATCCTAATTGGAATTTAAAGACAGGAGAAGTATCTCTTGCCCTAGGAAGAGGTAGACATACTACTAGAAATGTAGAACTATATGACTTTTTAGATGGTAAAGTCTTAGATACCCCAGGTTTTTCTGCCTTAGATCTTTCTATTTATAAAAAAGAAAATATAAAATATGCTTTTAGAGAATTTTCTAATTACTCTTGTCCTTTTAGAGATTGTTCTCATACTAAAGAGGCTGAATGTAGTATTAAGAAAGCAGTAGAGGATGGTAAAATCCTTAAGAGTAGATATGATAGTTATTTAAAATTTTACGAGGAGGCGATTAAATGATAAGTGCATCTTTTTTAACTAGTAAAGATATCCCCAAAACTTTAACAGAATTAAATGATACAGATGTTGATTTTATCCATGTAGATGTTATGGATGGTAAATATGTAGAAAATAAATCATTACCATTTAAAGAGATGAGACATATCTATAAGTTTACAGATAAAAGATTGGATGTTCATTTAATGGTAGAGTCTCCAAGTAAATATATTAGTGATTATGCTAGTCTAAATACAGAGTATATTACAATCCATTTAGATACCTTAGAAGATACTCTAAGTAATCTAAAATTAATAAAAAGTTATGGGATAAAAACAGGTATTGCCCTTAATCCAACAGATAAAGTAGAATCTTTAATACCATACTTACCATATATAGATTTAATATTAGTAATGGGAGTAATACCAGGTAAAGGGGGACAAAAGTTTATCGATAAGACTATAGATAAATTAAAAGAATTAAAAGTCCTAAAGAAAGAGTATAAAGATTTTAAATTTAAAATAAGTGTTGATGGTGGGGTTAATAATATAGTTGCAAAGAAAATATATAATTTAACAGATATAATAGTAAGTGGTAATTATATAACTAGTAGTATAGACTTTCAAAAACAAATTAATAGTTTACGTTTTAATAGTTAAATGCTATAATTTATTTAGAATAAAGAGGAGGAAGACTCTATGAATGATAAAAATAATAATGAGAAAATTAATGAAGATGCTCCTAAAGTAATAACACCAGTAACAGATGATGTTGAAAATAATAAACCTCAAGTTGTAGAAGTTACTAATACTAATGAAGTAAATCAAAAGACAGTAGAGACTAATACTAGTCGAAATAATACTGATAATGCAGTTCCAACTTCTGTACAAATAGAAGAGAATACTACTGGTAAACAAAAGAAAGGACATCCTGTGTTTTTAGTATTATTAATGATATTTCTTTTCGCTTTTGTTTTCTTTTTACCAGATATAACAAATTTTATAACAGATTATATGAATGAGAAAACAGGAGCGAATGAGTTAAAGAGTGGAACGATGTCTTGTTCTTTCAGAAATTCTACTGATAATTTAGATTATACCTATGATTTAAGTTTTAAATATGAGAAAAACAGATTAAAGAGTAGTAGAATGACTACAACTAGTAGATTAGCAGACACAGCGACTGATAACAGTATTTTAACAGAAAGAGAAAATTCTTGTCAGTTTCTTAAAACAGTATTAGAAGAAAATGATATTGGTATGACTGCAGATTGTAGTGTTAGCGCTGCAGTACAAGTTACTACTCAAAATATAGATTATGAAAAGCTTGATATGGATTTTATTACTGATAACATTACTGAGTTTGAAGGTTTTTATCCAGAATATGAATTAAATCAGAGTGTAACTACTATTGAACAAGAATTAGAGAATAGTGGTTATACATGTGAGAGAAATGAAAGATAGTAATAAAATAAATTTGACATAAAGAATGTAAATTTCTTGAATTTACTTCTTTTTTTTGATAAAATAAACGTTGAAAAGAATAGATAAGGGCAAAAGATAAAGCTTTTGTATCTTTTTTTTGAAATCTTGAAGGATGTGAAATAATGGCAGTAAAATATGATGATAGTTCAATAAAAATATTAGAAGGATTAGAAGCAGTTCGTAAAAGACCTGGTATGTATATTGGTTCAACTGATAAAAGAGGTCTTCACCATCTTGTATGGGAAATTGTTGATAATGCCATAGATGAAGCGATAAATGGTTATGGAAAACATATTGTTATTACCATACACTCTGATAAAAGTGTTAGTGTAAGTGATGAAGGACGTGGAGTTCCTGTTGGAATGCATGCATCAGGTAAGCCTACTCCTGAAGTTATCTATACAGTACTTCATGCTGGTGGTAAATTTGAAGAGTCTGGTTATAAAGTATCAGGCGGACTTCATGGTGTTGGTGGTAGTGTAGTTAATGCCTTATCTAAATGGATGGAAGTAACAATTAAAAGAGATAAAGGAGAGTACTTTATTCGCTTTAAAGATGGAGGAAAAGTAGATAAACCTTTAAAAAAAATAGGTACTACTAATAAAACAGGTACAACTGTTAGATTCTTACCAGATCCTGAGATATTTTCAACAACAAACTTTTCATATACAACTATATGTGAAAGAATGCAAGAGTCTGCTTTTCTTTTAAAGGGATTAACTATTGAAGTTCACGATGAAGAAGACGATAGACATGCTAAGTTTTGTTATGAAACAGGATTAGTCGCTTTTGTTGAGTATCTTAATGAAGATAAAACTACTTTACATAATGTTTTAGACTTTGAAGGGGTTAAAAATAAAATAGATGTAGAAATCGCTATGCAATATACTGATACATATCAGGAAAATATTGTATCATTCGTTAATAATGTTAAGACTAGCGATGGTGGTACTCATGAAGTAGGTTTTAAGACAGCTTTAACACGTGTTTTTAATGACTATGCTAAAAATAATGGCTTTATTAAAGGTAAAGAGAAAGCACTTGAAGGAAGTGACGTTAGAGAAGGCTTAACCGCTGTTATCTCTTTAAAAATACCAGAAGATATGTTACAGTTTGAAGGACAAACTAAAGGAAAACTTGGAACACCTCAAGCTAGAACAATAGTAGATTCTATTGTTACTGAGAAATTACAGTTTTATTTAGAAGAGAATAAAGCGATTGCAACTGAGATAATTACTAAATCATTAAAGAGTAAAGTAGCAAGAGAAGCAGCACGTAAGGCAAGAGAAGAAGCAAGAAAGGGTAAAAGTAAGAACCCTAAAGAAAGAGCCTTATCTGGTAAGCTTACTCCTGCTCAATCTAAAGATAAAACTAAAAAAGAATTATTCTTAGTAGAGGGGGACTCTGCAGGTGGTTCTGCAAAGCAGGGAAGAGATAGAAAATATCAAGCGATACTTCCTTTACGTGGTAAAGTTTTAAATACAGAGAAAGCGAAAGTAGAAGATATCTTAAAGAATGAAGAGATTAATACTATGATTTATACCATAGGTGCAGGTTATGGGGCCAACTTTGATATAAATGACTGTGAATATAATAAAGTAATCATCATGAGCGATGCTGATGAAGATGGAGGACATATTCAGTGTTTACTTTTAACATTCTTCTATCGTTATATGAAACCATTAATAGAAGATGGAAGACTTTATGTAGCATTACCACCACTATTCAAAATACAAAGTGGTAAAAATATAGAGTATGCTTATACTGTAGAAGAGATGAAAGAAAAATCTAAAGGTAAGAAGTGTGAAATCCAAAGATATAAAGGTCTTGGTGAAATGAATGCAGATCAGTTATGTGAAACTACTATGAAGCCTGGTTCAAGAACTTTAATTAGAGTTAAAATAGAAGATGCTCAACTAGCAGAAAAACGTGTCTCTGTTCTTATGGGAGATGAAGTCGCTCCTCGTAAAGAATGGATAGATGAAAATGTTGAGTTTACTTTGGAAGATGATTATAAGATTTAGGAGGTTTGGTTTATGAGAGAAAATACATTCGATGTACCAGCATATAAATTTTTTACTGTAAAAATTAATGATGGTAGGTCATTTCATACGTTCACTGATTATAAGACTGTACTTAATAAAAATAATATAAAAAAGAATGATATTTTATTAATTCCTTTTGAAAACATAGATGGTTTAAAAGTAGAAGAAGTACGAGAATTGCTAGGGACCAAAGAATTATTTCTTTTGGGAACAACGTATTATAAGGCTGCTAATTTTATAGAAAGGTCTGAAAAAATAAGTCAGCCTGCTACTATTTGTAATTTTAAGGGAGTTTACTTTGAAGATACATTTCTTAACGAGAATTGTAAGAAGACTATTGATAAACTCTATGAAGAACATATGGAAGAAGCTTATTTAACAAGTAATGAAAATACTAAAAGAATGTATAGATGCTTTTTTGAAAGATATCAAGATGGTAGTTATGAGAAGACTAAAGAAAGAATTAAACGATTAGAGATGAGAAAGTAGTGATAAAATGGCTAAGAAAACAGAAACTAAAGAAGTATTAGAACGTATTTGGGATTATACTCTTGAAGATATAATGGGAGAGCGTTTTGGAAGTTACTCTAAATATATCATTCAAGAACGTGCTATCCCTGATGCTAGAGATGGTTTAAAACCCGTACAAAGAAGAATTCTTTATTCTATGTATAAAGAGAAAAATACATATGATAAAGGATATCGTAAGAGTGCAAAGACGGTAGGAGACGTTATTGGTAATTACCATCCTCATGGTGATACATCTATTTATGATGCCATGGTTCGTATGAGTCAATCTTGGAAAACTAGACTTCCTTATATTGATATGCATGGTAATAATGGTTCTATTGATGGGGACTCTCCTGCCGCTTACCGTTATACAGAAGCAAGACTTTCTAAGATTAGTAATGAAATGTTACGTGATATTAATAAAGATACTGTAGAAATGGCTCCTAACTTTGATGATACAACACTTGAACCTACTGTACTACCTGCAAGATTTCCTGCTTTACTAGTATACGGTGCTATGGGTATCTCTGCAGGATATGCTACTAATATTCCTCCTCATAACTTAGGAGAAGTAATAGATGCTACAATTCATAGAATTGATAATCCTAATTGTGGTTTAGATACTTTAATGAAATATGTTAAAGGACCAGACTTTCCAACTGGTGGTATTGTTGAAGGTATTAAAGGAATAAGAGAGGCTTATGAAACAGGTAAGGGTAGAGTTATTATTAGAAGTAAATATAGTTTTGAAGGGAACTCTTTAGTTATAACAGAAATACCTTTTGAAGTTAATAAAGCTCTACTTGTTAAGAAAATAGATGATATTCGTCTTGATAAAAAAATAGATGGTATTGTTGAAGTTAGAGATGAGTCAGCTGAAGATGTTAGAATTGTTGTTGATTTAAAGAAAACAGCTAATAAAGAATTAATTGTAAATTACTTATTAAAAAATACTGATTTACAAATTAGTTATAACTTCAATATGATTGCCATTGTTAAGAAAAGACCACGTCTTTTAGGTTTAAAACAGGCCCTTGATGCTTTTATAGATCATCAAAAAGAAGTTATTACGCGTCGTAGTCAGTTTGATTTAGACCATGCCAAAAGTGAATTACATATCGTTGAAGGACTTATTAAATGTTTATCAATACTAGATGAAGTTATTCGTGTTATTAGAGCATCTAAAAATAAAGCTAATGCTAAAGAGAATTTAGTTAAAGAATTTGATTTTAGTATGGCACAAGCAGAAGCAATTGTAACATTACAACTATATCGTTTAACTAATACTGATGTTGTAGAACTTGAAGAAAGACTTGCAACCTTAAAGAAAATAATAGAAGGACTTAATGCTATTTTAGGTAATGAGGAAATTCTTAAAAAGGTTATGAAAGATGAACTACGTAAAGTAAGAAATGAATATGCCCTACCTAGGCTTACAGAAATAAAAGATGAGATAACAGAAATAAAAATAGATACTACTGTAATGATACCTAAAGAAGATGTTATTGTTACTTTAAGTAAAGACGGTTATATTAAAAGAACTAGTCTAAAGAGTTATAGTGCCAGTAAAGATGAAGAAACAACTCTAAAAGAAAATGATTATTTAGTAGGACTATATGAGGCATCTACTTTAGATACACTGCTAGTCTTTACTAACTTAGGTAACTTCTTATCTATACCAGTTCATACTATCTATGATTTAAAATGGAAAGAACTTGGTAAACATGTCAGTAATTTAGTACCTTTAGGAGAAGGAGAAGAAGTAGTATCTAGTCTACTTGTTAAAGACTTCAAGAAAGATATTAATGTAATTGTATCTACAGCAAATGGTATGATTAAAAGAACAAGTCTATCTGACTTTAAGATAACTAGAACCTCTAAGCCTAGTAGTTGTATTAAACTAAAAGATGACGATACTGTTGTTGATGTTATGTTAGATACTAATCCTGATATCTTTATCGCAACATCCTTAGGTTATGGACTTTGGTTTGCTAAAGATGAAGTACCTATTGTTGGTATAAAAGCTAGTGGAGTTAAAGCAATCAACTTAAAAGATGATACTGTTGTTAGTACAATTAACTTT
>CAMMMG010000017.1 GCA_946497925.1 uncultured Mycoplasmatota bacterium | reverse complement strand
TATTATCACTTTCTAATTTTTCTAAAGTTTCTTTTTCTATATCATTACCTATAAAATAGTCATATATTAATTTTTTACTATACATATCTCACCTATTTAAATAACTTAGTAGTATTAACTCTCTTGTTATTAGAAAGACAACTTACTTTCTTAATATTTTTCTTTTTGTTATAATTTCCTTTAACTTTTTTCGCTTCCATAAACTCCCCTTACCTTTCTATATATCCTTCTATTTCTGGTGTAATATCACTAACTAATAGATCACTAGTATCATACTTTAAAACTATATCATTAAGTCTTTTTTTATCTTTGGCAAGATATAGTAAAATTAAACCTGCAATCCTATTAGCAGTATATTGATTTAATTTATAGACATCACTTGGATTAATATTATATTTTCTGATAATATCGTTAATTGGACCATATTTATATATATAATTAATATAACTTCTTGTAATTAATTCAATATTTTTATCTTTTTTTAAAAATTTGGCAGTTTTCCATACTTTCATAGTATTCCCCCCTTTGTAAGTTCTATATTATATCACATTTGATTAATTTTGGCAAGATTTAACACGTCTTTTTTTCTTAAAACGCTCCATAATAGTAATGTAGCTTAAGGAGTTGATCTAGATGAATTTTTTAAAAAAATTAAAGCTACAAATAATTTTTCCTCTTCTTATACTCTTTATTATGCCCACAAACATTTATGCTTATTCCAAATATATTATCCCAGGTGGAGAAACCATTGGTATAGAAGTTAACTCTGAAGGAGTTTTAGTAGTTGGCTTTTATGAAGTAGAAAGTAAATATATTGGAAAAGACGCCGGTTTTGAAATTGGTGATACTATTACAGAAATAAACGATACCAAAGTAAGTAATATTGATGAAATGGTAAATGTTGTTAATGAAGAAGCTGTAAATGATAATCAGTTAGATGTAACTATTATTAGAGATGGTAAGTCTTCTGATTTAACTTTAGATATGATTTGTGATAGTAGTAATGTTTGTAAAACTGGTCTTTATGTAAAAGATGAAATAACAGGTATTGGTACACTAACTTATATTGATCCTAAAACAACTATCTTTGGAGCTTTAGGACATGAAATAACCGAGCGAACTACAGGTGAAAGATTCGAAATAAAAGATGGTAAAATTTTTAAAGCTACAGTTACTGACAATACAAGAAGTGAAAATGGATCACCTGGTGAGAAAAATGCAACTTATGATGAATCTGTAACTTATGGTAAGATTAACTCTAATGAAGAATCAGGAATTTTTGGTAAATATACTGCTGAATTATTAAATGATAAAGCTTTAGAAGTAGGTACTAAAGATGACATAAAAAAAGGCGAAGCGATAATTAGAACAGTTATTAATGGTAGTGAAATAAAAGAATATACTATAAATATTTTGAATATTAATAAAGATACTGCTATAAAAAATATTCTTTTTGAAATAACAGATGAAGAACTATTGAATGAAACTGGAGGTGTCATTCAGGGCATGAGTGGTTCCCCTATCATTCAGAATAATAAAATAGTTGGAGCTGTTACTCATGTTATAGTAAATGATGCTAAGAAAGGGTATGGTATTTTTATAACAACTATGTTAGAAGAAGGAGATAAGAGTGCTAGCTAATACTAACACTCTTTTAAATAAAAAAATAACTAAATTAATAGCTATTTTAAGTAATTAATAATCTCTTTTAAGTTATCTTTAGTAACAAAATCCTCACCATTTTTAAATAAGTTTAAAAGTTCTTTATCATCTTTAGCAATATCTTTTCCAATAACAGGAAGAAACTTTCTAAAGAAAAAGTTTAATTTACTATAATTAATTCCTCCTCTAAGATAAAAGAAAGGAAGTTTTATATTATTAGTATCTTTTAGAGTATTAAGATAATCTTTACTATAGGCAAGTGCACCTACAGCAATAATTACTTTTACATTATATTTCTTTAATATTTTAGAAAGTCCCATTATTTTAGAAGCATAGATATAACTAAGGAATATTATCTCATCATTTTTACTAACTTTAGCATCTTTATATGAATAACAAGGAATATGTAACTCTTTACTAAGCATTCTAGCATATCTTTCAGTATGTCCTGTTTTACTTTTATATATAATTACTCTACACATTAAATTTCTCTCTTTTACTATATGGTTCTATAAGTTCAAACTTATACTCTTGCTCTACATTAGGATACTTTTCATGATTAACTTTTTCCATAAAGTCTTTTAAAGGCCTAACCCAACACGAACCATCTTCATATAATTTTCTATAAATAACAACGCTTTCTAAAGTCTCACAATCTTTTGCAATTTCTTCAACTAAATAAAAGTCTCCTTTAAAATGTTTATATATACCATGTATTTTAATCTCTCTCATAATTATGCTTCTACTTCTCCTTTAAATTCAGATAGACTTCCATCTTCATTAACTATAGATGTTAAAGCTTTTTCAGCTTCTTTTAAATCTTTATCACATTCACTAGCAAGTTTAGTTGCTTTAGTAAAATAATCTATCGCTTTATCTAGTTCTACATCACCATTTTCTAAAGCTTTAACAAGTGTTTCTAATTCAGTTATTTTTTCTTCGAATTTTTTCTCTTTCTTTTCCATAATTAATTCCTCCTATTTTATGATAGCTTCCTTACTACCATCTTTTAATTCTATATTTATTAAATCATCTTGTTTTAAGTCTTTAATACTAGTTATAGCTTTATCATTAAGTTTAATAATACCATAACCTCTTTCTAGTGTTTTTAAAGGAGATAAGGTATCTAATTTACTTAACAATAATGCATATTTTTGCTTAGTCTTATCTAATATTACTAAAGGATTACTAAATAAAGATCTTGTTTTAATATTATTTAGTTTAATCTTCTCTTTATCGATAATAACTTTATAATTCTTAACTAAACTTTCTGTTAAATAATCAAGTTTTTGAATCTTAGCAGAGTATAAATCTAAAGGATTATTTAAAATATAATGTCCTTTAATATTATCAAGTCTCTTTTTCTTTAATTCTAATATTGTTCCTACTGCTTTCCTACTTCTTAAATTTAACTGATTAATATAGTTTATAACATCAGTTTTATTAGGAACTGCAATCTCTGCTGCCCCTGTTGGTGTAGGTGCTCTAAGGTCTGCTACAAAGTCTGCTATAGTAAAGTCTATTTCATGACCTACGGCACTGATTATCGGTATAGGACACTCGAATATTGCTCTTGCCACTATTTCTTCATTAAAGGCCCATAAATCTTCAATAGAGCCTCCACCTCTACCTACTATCAAAACATCAAGATTATAGTCTTCAGCACGTTTAATCTGCCTTACAATATCTTCTTTAGCACCTTCTCCTTGTACTAAACTAGGTAAAAGTATTACTTCAGTTAAAGGAAATCTTCTATTAATAGTAGATATTATATCTCTTATAGCAGCCCCTGTTGATGCCGTTATTACTCCTACTCGCTCTGGTATTTTAGGAATTGCTTTCTTGTATCTATCATCAAATAAACCTTCACTAGCAAGTTTCTTCTTTAACTGTTCAAAAGCAACGTAAAGATTACCTACACCATCTTCCATCATTTCATTAACATAAATCTGATATCCACCTGTCGCTTCATAAACAGATATTCTTCCAGTTACAAGTATCTTCATCCCATCTTCTGGAGTAAACTTAACTTTACTAGCGCTACTAGCAAACATAACAGCATTAATTCTACTACCTTCATCTTTAATAGTAAAATAAAAGTGTCCTCTAGTATGTGCTTTAAAGTTAGATATTTCTCCTTTAAGATAAACTTCTCTTAAATTAACATCATTATCTAACTTATATTTAATATATCTAGTTAACTGACTAACTGTTAAATATTCTTTATTCATTTACATCCTCACTATGATAAATATTATCTAAAACCCCATTTAACATCTTAGTAATTTTCTCATCACTATATTTTTTAGATACCTCTACCCACTCATTAATACTAACAATACTAGGAGTATCAAGGTACTTCAATTCATAACTTGCTAAAAGGAATAAAGCCTGATCTACTTTATTTAATCTATTAAGTGCCCAGTCTTGCATATATTTATTAACTAAATTAGTTAACTCTTCTCTTTTCTCTATAACTCCATTAACTAAAGAATTAACAAAATCATTTTCAACTTCATACTCTTCTTTAATTAAATCATCTACATCATAATAAACATTAGCATCATCAAATATATTTATTTTATAAATTATACGAAGAGCTATTTCTCTTACTTCATTTCTTGTTTTCAAAAGTATCACTCGCTTTCTTACTTTATTTTATCAGAAAATGTTACATATGAAAAGAGCAAACATTATAAAATATTTGTTCTATTAAAAAATGTATCTTGTTCGATTGACACGCTATAATACATGCGTTATTATACAAACCAGGAATACTTAGTAATGGGTGTCTACCTCTTTCAACTGTCTTTATTCGAGGGGGTTGGAAAGGGGTCTTGCTTATGAAGAAGAAAGATATGCTAATAGTTATTTTACTAATTATTATTATACTTTTAATAATATACAACTAAGAAAAACGCCCTATTACAACTTTGTAATTAGGGTGTTTACACAAAAGAATTTGAGGTAACACCCAAAAGCAGAACTAGGTATTCCTCTTTTTTATATTATGTAAATTTTCTTTACATATACATCTTATCACAAATATTAATTGCTGGCAAGTAGCTTTTAAAGCCTAAAACTATTGACTTGTCTATATATAAGAAATCATATTTCATAACTACTTCTCTTCTTTCTTTATTTTTTCTTTTAATTCATATAAGAAGTTTAAAGCATTAATAGGTGTCATATTTAAGGGATCTATTTCTTTAACCATTTCTTCTATTTCATTAATATTCTCTTCAACTTTCACTTCTTCTTCATCTAGACTAAATAGACTAGTCTGAGTAAATTCTCTTTCCTTAACCCCTTCACTCTCATAGACATTAAGTATCTCTTCAGCTCGTTTAATTAATGATGATGGTAAGTGGGCAAGAGAAGCAACGTTAAGTCCATAACTCTTATCTACAGCCCCTGGCTTTATCTTATGTAAGAAAGTAAGTTTTCCATCTTCTTCTACAGCAGAGACATGAACATTCTGTAAATGTTTTAGACTATTAGAAAGACTAGTAAGTTCATGATAATGAGTAGAAAACATTGTCTTCGCTCCTATTTTATCATGGATATATTCAAGTATTGCTTGAGCCAAACTCATTCCATCATAAGTAGCAGTTCCACGTCCTAATTCATCAAATAAAATTAAACTATTTTTAGTTGCATTCTCTAACGCAAGATTAGCTTCTTTCATCTCTACCATAAATGTAGACTCCCCACTAACCAAATCATCACTTGCACCTATTCTTGTAAAGATTTTATCAAATAAAGGCACGGAACAACTCTTAGCAGGGACAAAGCAACCAATCTGAGCCATTATAACTGTTATTGCAAACTGTCTCATATAAGTAGATTTACCAGCCATATTAGGCCCTGTTATTAAAAGTATACTTGTATCTTCATCCATGATTATATCATTTGAAACATACTTCTTATCTTCCTTAGCCATAACTTCTTCGATAACAGGATGACGTGATGCAATTATTTTAACAGAATGGTTATCTGTAATAGTAGGTCTTACAAAGTTATACATATCAGAAACAGTAGAGAATGCCTGTAACATATCAACTTCTGCAATTATACCTGCTGTTTTTTGTAAAGGATGAATATATCTTTTAATAGTTTCCCTTATCTTCATAAATAAATCGTATTCTAAGTTAACAATCTTTTCTTCTGCCCCTAAGATAATATTTTCTTTTTCTTTAAGTAAAGGAGTAATAAATCTCTCACAATTAGACAATGTTTGTTTCCTCTCATAACCATATTCATCTTTTAACTCTTTAACCTGTCCTTTACTAACTTCTATATAATAACCAAAGACTTTATTAAAACCTACTTTTAAGTTTTTAATACCAGTTCTTTCCTTTTCTTTTTGTTCAAGTTCTAAGATAAAGTCTTTAGAACCACTAGATACTTTTCTTAATTCATCTAACTCAACGTTATAGCCATCTTTAATAAGATGTCCTTCTCTTAAAGTAATAGGAGGATCTTCTACTATACTTTTATCAAGTAAACTAAACACTTCTGGAAAGTCCTCTATCTCTTTATAATAGTTTAATTCTTTTAAGATTCTCTTAATCTCTGGTAACACCTTTAAACTATTCTTAAGCTGTAATAAATCTCTAGCATTTAAATTACCATAAGTAATTCTACTAGCAAGTCTTTCTAAGTCATAAACTTCATTTAAGTTATTTTTTAAATCATCTCTTAAAATAAACTCTACTCTTAACTTATCTACAAAGTCATATCTTCTTTCTATTTCTTTTTTATTAGTTAAAGGACTCTCTATATTTTGTTTTAAAAGTCTACTACCCATAGCAGTCTTATTCTTATCTAAAAGCCATAATAGGCTATAAGTTCTTTCTCTTAATCTAACAGTTTCAGTAAGTTCAAGATTTCTTTTCGTATTATTATCTATTAATAAGTGTTCTTTAACATTCTCAATTCTTGCTTCTCCTAAATGAGATAAATCTCCTTTTTTAGTATTTGTAAGATAGGCAAGCAAATGTTTAATACCAGTCTCTTCTCTAACATCTTTTAAGTTTTTATAAACATAACTATATTCACTACCACTATATAATTCATCATAGATAGTCACATTCAAGTGATATGTAGTTCTAAGAATATTAACAAATTCTCTATCTATTTTATTATTAACAATTATTTCACTAAAGTTATGCCTTAATACTTCTCTAAGTAACGAATCTTTATCTCCATTTTCTAATAAAACATAAACCTCACCAGTAGATACATCAGAGTATGATAAGACATAACAATACTCTAAATCATAGATGGATGCAATAAAGTTATTATCTTTAGCATTAATAGATGAATCTAATCTTGTACCTTTAGTAACCACTTGGATAACATCTCTTTTTACCATATCTTTAGTAGTCTTAGGATCTTCTAACTGTTCTACTATCGCTACTTTATAACCTTTATCTATTAGTTTATCTAAATATCCTTCATAAGCTTTAAAAGGTACACCACACATAGGAACTCTCTCATCAAGTCCTGCATTTCTACCTGTTAGTGTTAATTCAAGCTCACGAGATGCAATAACTGCATCTTCAAAGAACATCTCATAAAAGTCTCCAAGTCTAAAAAAGATAATAGTATCTTCATAATTATCTTTAATCTCTAAATATTGTCTCATCATAGGACTTAATTTTTCTCTATCTACTTCACTACGTTTCAAGTTATCACTACCTTTTCATCATTTTAAGAAGTCTTTTATTTATTTCAGGATCAGCAGTTTCATATCTAGCAAACACATAATGATTTCCCATATAATAACCACTATTCTTTCTAAATTTAATATTTGTTAAATTATAATAAGCATTAATTAAAGCATCTTTTTCTCTTTCTACTTTTCTTCTTTGATGTTCATTTTTAACTTCCATATTATTTAATCTATCATATATTTCATTAACACTAACCCCACTTTGTAATTCTATCTCATAAAGAGCTGCATCAATAGAAAATAATAATAAATCTTTATTTCTAGAATCACTATTTAAAATTCTTTGCTGTTGAGTTAACAATTTTGTCTTAAGATGAGATTTTTTCCACCCTGGAAGACAACTGCATCTTCTTTCGTCATAAGTATAGTCGCCACTATCTATTCTTTTGGCAAGATCAATATCGTATATCATGCCGTCTATATTTAAAGGCAAACATCTTCTATCATATTTAAGCTTATCTTTCAAATATAATACTTTTATTAAAGGTATATCATCTTTAGTATAATTTTTAGGATCATATCCATATACTGAATTTATACTATCACTTAAAAGCATATTTTTCTCTTTGCTTAACTTACTGATATCTTCACCATTAATTGCATCAACTAAATAAGTATCATTACTAACAAAGAAATGAAATTCATCTTTAGAAAAAGGAAAAGTTTCACTTTCTATAAAATCTTTATATAACTTACTAAGACCTTTCTCTAACTCTTCAAGCTTCTTTTCATTTAATTTATACCTAACAAGTCCCATATTACAATTAATTTCATTGAATTTTTTCTGCCTTTCTTTATCTAAATTATTATAAAAATCTAAAGTTTTCTTTAATTTATCATCATGTAAAAGATCATCTAATATATTTTTAGTTTCTTCTATTCTTTCTTTTATACCTAAATATTCCTTTAGATAGTCATTAAATTCTTCTAAATTGTACTGCATAACGAAACCCTCCACAAATAAAGTATAACATCAATATCTTTAAAAAAACAGTATTTTTTGATAAAATAATGGGTGAAGAAAGAAAGTGATAATATGGATAAACCTCTAGCATTAAAACTTGCACCTAATTCATTGAATGAAGTAATCGGACAAAAACACTTAGTTGGAGAAGATAAAATATTATATAATCTAGTTAAGAATAAAAAGTTGTTTTCGATGATTTTATATGGTAAACCAGGTATTGGGAAAACTTCTATTGCTAATGCTATTATTAATGATTTAGGAGTAAGACACAGATTTTTAAATGCTACAGTTAATTCAAAAAAAGATTTAGATATTGTTATAGAAGAAGCGAAAATGTATGATGGACTAGTTCTTATTATGGATGAAATACACAGATTAAATAAAGATAAACAAGATATACTATTACCTTGTTTAGAAAGTGGTCTTATTACTTTAATTGGTATGACTACAAGTAATCCATATCATGCAATTAACCCTGCTATTAGGTCTAGATGTCAATTATTTGAGCTTAAAGAACTTGAAACAGATGATATTATAGATGGTTTAAAAAGAGCGATTAAAAGTCCTTACTTACCTAATATAAAAATAGATGATGAAACTATAAACTACATTGCTAAAGTATCAGGAAATGACTTAAGGTATGCTTATAACTTACTAGAAATATCCTACTACTCTACTAATGATTTTAAAGTAAATTTAGAAGTTGTAAAGAAAATAAATAGTAAACCTGCTTTTTTTGCTGATAAGAATGGTGATGCTTATTATGATATGTTATCTGCTTTTCAAAAGTCTATTAGGGGTAGTGATGTAGATGCTGCTCTTCACTACTTAGCAAGATTAATTACTTTGGGAGATTTAGATAGTATCTTTAGACGTATGACTGTTATTGCTTATGAAGATATAGGCCTTGCTAATCCTTCTATTGGACCTAAAGTAATGGCAGCGATTGAAGCAGCTAAATTAGTAGGATTACCAGAAGCAAGAATACCTTTAGGTACTATTGTTACAGAGATGGCTCTATCTCCTAAAAGTAATACTGCCCATATTGCTTTAGATGAAGCCTTAAGTGATATAGAAAAAGGAAATGTAGGAGATGTACCTAAACACTTAAAGAATCCATCAGACACTTATAAATATCCTCATGACTATAAAAATGCTTTTGTTAAACAACAATACTTACCTGATAAGTTAAAGAATAAAAAATATTATCACCCTAAGGATTTAGGCTATGAACATAAACTAAAAGAGATATATTTATATTTAGAAAAATTAAAGAAGGACTAAATCCTTCTTTAATTACTAAATAATGTATTTTTCTTAACTTTTCCTTTATCTAACTGTCTTTTAATAGCATAATACAATACTCCCTTAATATGAGGGAGTTTTTTCTCGTTCATATCATTTAAAGCTTCACTAATTTGTTTATTATCAAAAGAAATACTATTATTACAACAGGTAATTCTTCCCACTGCTCTTAAACCAACCGTTCCTTTTTCATCAATACCAAGAAATAAATCTTTGTGATTATTAATGTATTCCAAAATTATACTATTATTACTAATATCAAAATCTAAAGCCATTCTTGCTAAATAATTTATATTTACATCAGTATTAGAATAATATTCATATAAGTCAAAAGGTTCTTTATAACCATTCTCTTTAAGGTCTACTATGTCTTTAATAACTTTTTCAATTAACAATCCAAACTTAGTTACATAAACGCTATAAATATTTTTTATATTATCTATATTGTTAGCAAGTTCTTCTTTTATTAATGGATCAATTTTTAATAGATTGCTTAGAGTCCTTGGCATTAAACCATATTTTTGACAAAAATAACTAAATTCCAAACTTTTTGGATTATTAAATATATTTAAGATATCATCTCTACTAAGATTATCTAACTTACTTAAAATATTATCTTTAGATTGAGCACATACTAAAGCACTTCTCATAATAAGCTTTTGACTTTTTTCTTTTCTATATGCTTTTTGATATTCATTATATAAATCTTTATTTTTTGTTTCTATTATCCTTAAGTATTTACTTAATTCAGTTCCATGGCAATTTACTTTTTCTTCAATATCTCTTGCTAAAAAGCAGCCATATTTAAAAAGCAAATTAATAGTGGTACTTGCCAAAATAAAATCTATATCTTCATTTTCACTATTAGACAATTCTTTTTTTGAAACAGAAATATTTAATATATCAGAATCAGCTCTTTCTCTTAAATATTGCTTAATAACTTCTTTAAAACTTAATGAGGTTATTAAATACTTTTTCTTAATTTCCTTTAAGTTCATACCATTTATTAAATCATTTATAATTTCATTAAAATTATCTATAGCATTTTTATTAATTAATTCTCTTGCTTTTTTATAAAAAGAATTATAACTATAAGAGGAGTCTTCATTACCACAAGTAATCCATTTAATCATTAATAATTCTTCTAAACTACTTGCTTGTTCTAAAAAAGTAGCTTTGTTACATTCAACTTTATCCTCTTTAAGATATAACTTATTTTTAATTATTTCAAATAATAATGCTTTACATCTTGGCATATTATTTTTATCAATATGCTCTAAAGCTCTATCAAACTCTCTTCTGTTAAATCTTACTGTTTGTTCATTAAAACTTATTATACCAATAGAACGTATTGTTCTTATATGATTTTCTGTAAGTGCTGAAAAACTATATTTATGTCTTTTATAAAAGTTTTCTATAATACTTTTATTTTCACTATTACCTAAAAATGCTGAAATGTAATATAGTTTATATAAACTAATATGTGTTTTTAAATAATAATTATATAAATCAAAATGAGCCTTTTTACCATTAATCACGTCTTTAATCTCCAAAACAGTCGATGAAACTAAATCATTTAAGCAATTCTCATACTCAAAATAGGTCATAGGATTAAGAGCTATTCTGATAGCGACAGAGGGATTAATTTCAATTAATGTCTTTAAAATTGTTGGTTTAATATGATACTTTTTACATAAAAAATCATATTCGTTAGAATCAGCATTTTTAATAATGTTAAATAACTGATAAGGGGTTAAATGCTTAAAATGCTCTGCCATTATTATATTTTTTTCATCTGTATCTTTTCTATTATTTAGAGCAAGTTGTTGTGTTTGATTATTAAAATAAGTCTGTTTTCTTTTTAGATATTCTAAATATAAGGGATGATTTTTTTCTCTTAATATTTCTATAGATATCTTAAGAATATCTTCTCTGCACTTTGTAATTTTATTAAACTCTAAATATGTGTTAGCATCAGTATTTAAGAAGATAGTCATTACTTCTTTAGAGATTACATAATCTAATTCTTGTTCTTCTAATCTCTTATTTGCTTTCAATCCTAATAACAATTCATTTCTAATATGAGTTAAAACCTTATATTCGTTAGTATCTTTACTATATTTTTTAGCTTTTTCTTCTAAATAATAAATAACACTAGAAATAGAAATATCATACTGTTCGCAAAGAGAATAGATACTGATATAAAAATCATTTCCAAATGAAAAGATATTTATTATCATATCTAATATGTTATTTTCTTCTATTAGAGATGCCTCTATTCTTCTAAATTCTTCTTTAAATACTTTTTCGGTTTCGGGAACTATTTTCACTTTCCAAAAAGTTAGTAACAACTCTTCTTTAGTGTTTATATTTCTAAATATATCTTTTACTTGTTCTTTATACCTCATTACTAATCACCCCCTTGTTATAATTGTGTTTAATTCGATTTCTTCTTAACCTTTATATCTCTTAAGTCTAACTGTCTTTTAATAGCATAATAAAGCACACCATTTTCTTTAGGCAAATTCTTTTCATTAATATCTTCTAAGGCTTTAGTTAAATCTATATTAGTAAATCGAATACTATCATTACAGCAACTTAATATATTTGTCTGTTTTAAAAGACGTATTCTTTTATCATCATAACCTGCAAAAACATCTGGAAATTTATCAATATATTGTAATATTAATTTATTATTTTTAATGTCATTAAAAGATAAAGGCGCTCTTCCTAAAGATTTAAAATCAAACTTTGTAGTTGTATAGTAATCGTATAAATCTAAAGGCTTTTTAAATTTGTCTTTACTTAATATAATTATTTTCTTAATAACATACTTAATTAATGCTTTATATTTAATAATTTGTTGATTATAAACTTCTCTTATACCTTCTTCTTGACTAGCTTTACTTGCAAATAAATATTTTAAATTTTCATCATCTCTTAACATTTGCTTTAAAATATCAGTATCAATATTATAATATAAACAAAAATGTAAAAGTTCTTCTTTATGAGGATCAGATAATAGTTCTAATATCCCTTTAGAATCTAAATCTTTAATATAATCTATCTTATTTCTTCTCTCTTCATAATCTTTTCTGTGTGTTTCTTTGCTTATATCAGATGATATCTTTCTTCTATATTCATCTCTACTTCTTATATATTGTTTATATAAAGGGTGATTGACTGCTTCCAATATGTTTAAATATTTAAATGTAGAAGAATAGGTACAGCCAAACTTTTTATATATTAAAGTTGAAGAAAAACATTTACTTTCTACAAACATTGAAACTGCAACTTTTGCTATAATAAATTCCCTATCATGTTCAGGAATGATGTTAGTTTCAAATTTGGAAATTAAATCTAATAATCTCTCATCATAGTTATCAGTTTCAAGATGAGTGACAATTATCTTTTTAATAGATTCTCTAGTAACATTATATTTATCCATAATTTGTTTTAAGGAAGCGCCATTAATTAAATCTTCTATAATTAAAGTTTCATTAACTAGGGCATTATTATAAGAGATACGTTCTAAATTTTCAGAAAAAATGACATATTTATTTGAGGAGAAATTAGTACAAACATATTTGGTAAATTGCCACTTTAATACTAATAATTCCTCAATAGTATTAACTTTTGCCATGGCAGTTAATATAGATACTTGCAACTCATCTTTAGAAAGGATACTGTTTATTCTATTTTCAAGTTCACTTATATTCTCCAAAGTAACCATCCCCCTTTTTTTGAAGTAGAGCTATTATATCATAGAAAAAGAAAAATATCAAATACTAATGCATTATTTGATATTTAATATTAACAAATCTATAATTATATTATTTTCATAAACACCACTTTTTATTTTAAAGTCGATATCAGCAAGATTCTTAATTAGTTTTCTTATCTCTTTTAGAGTATAATATCTAATAAGTTCTAAAGTCTTTTTGACTCTAAAGGGGTGTACTTCTAGAATAGATGCTATATCATTATAAGAAGTATTGTTCTTATTTAAAACTTTTACTTGATATAAAAGCCTATACTGACTCTCTAATAGGCCAATTAAAGAATAACTTTCTATATTATAACTAAGTAATTCATTATAGATATTAACTGCTTTCTTTTTATTCTTTAAGGCTATTTCTCTAACTAAATCAAAAGAAAGGTTGTCTTGTTTATTTAAAGGTTTAACTAATAAGCTAACGGCATCTTTATAAGTAATTTTTTTAGTATCAATGAAAGCCAAAGCTAACTTTTTAGTCTCACTAATTAGCCTTTCTAAATCTTCATTATAATATTCTTCTAAAAGATTATTAACTCTATATTCAACATCATAATCTTTTAATATATCTTTTATTATGTTTTTAGTATCAGTACTTATATTAACTAAAGAAAGTTTATTAATAACCTCTTTAACAGCTTTTTTTCTTGTATCTATATTAGTAGTTACAAATATTAATAGAACACTACTATTATGATTATCTAAATATTTAGATAGTATTTTTAATGATTTATCATCTAAATTATTGTTAGATAGATTTTTACCTATTATTACTTTATTAGGCGTAAGGAAAGAGATAGTATCTGCATCTTCTATTAGAGAAGTAATACTATCTTCTTCCATATCATAAGTAGTAATAGAAGCATCATTAAATTTATTTTCTTTAATGATTTCTTCTATTTTTTTATCTATAAGACTGATGGCACTACTTTTAATTAAATAGTTATTCATTTAATAAATCCTCAAAAGCTTGCTTTATATCTTTTAAATTACTTCTATCTTTAATACCACCATTTGCAAAAGTAGGACTTCCTCCACCATTACCTCCAAATGCTGTTGTTATACTCTTTACTATAAAACCGGCATTAACAGATGGATCAGTACTACGACATACAAAGTTAACACTGTTATCTTCTTTTATATTTGCTAATAATACAACTAATTTATCTAGTTTATTACATAAATCATCTGCCATTGATTTTACTAAGAACATCTCTATATTATCTAATTCTAAATAAAGTAAGTTTTTACCATTAATTTCTTTTACTTGTGATAAGTATTTATCTAAATTAGATAAGGTAAGTCTTTCAATTTCATTATTATATTCTTTTTCTAAAGTTTTAACTTCACTTTGAATATATGAAAGTTCATTTTGATTAAAGATTATATCTTTATATGAAGTAGGTGCTGTATTATCGATATCTACATCAAAAGTTAAATCAATATTTTGTCTTTTAGCAATGGCAAGAATTTCTTTTGCTTTAATAAGTAGTTTAACCATCTCATCATTATATGGTTTAATTACTTCAAATAGAGTATTTTCTATATTTTTACCTGTAACTGCTTCTATTCTATAAGTATTACTTCCTTTAGATTCAAAGTTAAATATTGCAAGTCGTCCTATGTCTTTTGTATTAGCGACATGAGTACCACCACATAATTCAATAGATTTATCTATTTTAACAACTCTAACTGTATCGCCATATTTTTCTCCAAATAGAGCCATTGCTCCTATTTCTTTCGCTTTATCTATTGGCATAGTCTCTGTCGAAGTAATAATATTCTTCTTTATCATATTATTAACAAAATCTTCTGTCTTAACTATTTCTTCATCACTTATTTTAGATGGACAAGTAAAATCAAATCTAAGTTTCTCATCATCAACATAACTACCTGCTTGTCTAATATTTTTATCAACTACTTGCTGTAGAGCATACTGTAAGATATGAACACTAGAGTGATTTGCCTCAATCTCTTTTCTTCTTTGTTTATCAACCATTACTTCTACTTCATCATTTACTTTAATAATTCCATCTAATAATTTTACTTTATGAATATGTTGTCCATTAGGTCCTTTAAAGACATCTACTACTCTAGCCTTAAAGTTTTTACCAATAATCATACCCGTATCACTAACTTGACCACCAGACTCAGAATAGAAACATGTTCTTTTTAAGATAATATATCCAGAATGATCTAGAGATTTCTCTAAACTATCTTTACTTACTATTGCAAGAACACTACTTTTTAAACGATATAATCCATAAACAAATGTTGATGGTTTAGTAAAGTCCATTAAAACTTTCTTTTGACTAGCCATTGCTGTCTTACTACGAGCATTCTTTTTAGCAAGTTCTCTTTGTTTCTCCATGTATGTATAAAACTCTTCACGATTAACAGTATAACCAAATTCACTAGCAATCTCTTCTGTAAGTTCTATTGGAAAACCATAAGTATCATAAAGTCTAAAAGCATCATAACCACCAATTACTTTATCATTATCATTTTTCATTATTTCTTTAAGACGTCTTTCTCCATCTTCTAGAGTATTAAAGAATAGTTTTTCTTCATCGAGAATATATACAGCGACATCTCCCGAACTTTTCTTTAATTCAGGATAAGCTTCTCCCATAACATTTACAATAGTAGGGACAAGTTTATAAAGGAATGGTTCACTAAATCCTAGTTTTCTACCAAATCTAACACTTCTTCTTACTAGACGTCTTAAAACATAATCTCTACCTGTATTACCAAAACTAGCTCCATCTGTTAAGGCAAAGGTTACAGCCTTCATATGGTCGGCAATGACTTTAAAAGCAGTTTCACCGTTATATAGAACACCACTTAACTCTTCTATCTTATCAATAATTGGTTTAAAAAGGTCAGTTTCAAAGTTAGATTCAACTCCTTGGAAAATACAAGCCCATCTTTCTAACCCTGCACCTGTATCAATGTTTTTATGAGGAAGTTCCTGATATTTATCACGAGAAACACCAGGTTTAGAGTTAAACTGACTAAAAACATTATTCCAAATCTCTACATAACGGTCTTGATCTTCATCATGAATAAATTTCTCCCAAGCAGTACCATCGGGATCTAATTTTTCTCCCCCGTCATAAAAAATTTCACTATCAGGACCACATGGACCTTCTCCAATCTCCCAGAAATTACCTTCTAGTTTTACAATGTGATCTTCATCGATTCCTACTTCTATCCATTTATTATAAGCATCAGTATCGTTTGTATAGACTGTTATATATAATTTATCTTTAGGGATAGCAAACCAATCAGAACCCGTTAATAATTCAAATGCAAATTCTATCGCTTCATCTTTAAAATAATCTCCAATAGAAAAGTTACCCATCATCTCAAAGAAGGTATGATGTCTTTTAGTAACTCCAACATTTTCAATATCATTAGTTCTAATACACTTTTGAATATTAACAATTCTTCTAGACTCTGGAGTAACACTTCCATCAAAGTATTTTTTTAACGGAGTAACACCTGCATTAATCCAAAGTAGTGAATCATCATTAATAGGAATAAGTGGTGCTGATCCTACATACTTATGTCCATGTTCTTCAAAGTATTTAATCCACATCTTTCTAATTTCATTACTAGTCATATATCTCATATTACTTCTCTCCTTATTGTATAATTTTAAAATCTGTGTAATTGTGCAGACACCGTCTGCACTAATTAATTACTATTTTTTATTTAGAGTTGTACAGTAGTTGTTGCACAAGTACATTTATTAAAGCTCTTAATTTTGCCACTGGCGGTGGCAAAATATCACTCATTATCTATTTCATCAAGTATCTCTTCTAATCTTTTATAAAAAGCATTTAAATCTCCATTATTTAAGATATAATAATCTGCAAAGGCAATAGGACCTCCTTTAGCAGAATTCTCAATCTCAGCAACATCTCTTTTTATTATCTCTTCATGATTAAGAGGTCTAACTTTCCGTTTACTTACTCTATTATACCTAATTTTCTTATCTGTGCAAACACAAACTAACTTTAAATCTTTAAATTTTTCTTTAAGTATCAAATATTCATCCCAAGAATATAATCCATCTAAAACAGTATCTCCTGCTTTATAGGCTTCTTCTATTTCAGGTAAAAGAATCTTTGCAACCACTCCCATACCATGTTCTTTTCTTAAATCTTCTCGTAGTTTTTTCTCATTATCAGGAGTAACTTCTATTCCTTTTTCTTTTAAGGTATTACATATTACTCCCCCAAAGTATATTTTCTTATAACCTTGATTTTCTAAGTATGTTGTCGCTACACTCTTACCTGTTCCACTCATACCAATGACTGCGATTAATTTTTTCATAAATACTCGACCCCACTTTCTATATCCATAATCTTATCTGCTTCCCTAAACAATTCATCTTTAGTAGTATTTTTAACTACATAATCATAATCTTTATAATTATCCATATCAGTTTCCGTAATATGATTTTTCTCTTTAGCAGTTAAATTATTGTTATAGTTGTTACGGATAACATGTATTATTTTTATATCAGGAAATCTTTCTTTCAAAAGATTAAATTCACTAACAAGTCTTCCATCAGTAATAATAAAGACATCAAAGTAGTGTTTTAAAATATCTATATCTTCACACAATCTATCTACTAAGAATGTTTCTTTATGAAGGGTATTTCTAATTACTTCAATTCCCATCTCTTGTAAAAATTCACGAGGCTTCTCTCTCATATCTCCATCCCAACTAAAATAGTTTTTAGCATACTCATATAAAGGTGTTGTAATATGGAGAATACAAGCACTATCACCTTTGAAATCATATTTAGTTTTCATATAACTACCAAGTAAATCTTTACCACATCCTGCCTTACCTGCTAACAAAAATATCTTCATCTAAACCAACTCCTATTATTACATAAAAAAGACCACTGTAGGAGTGTTTGTTACACGTTACCATCCTACTTTGGTCTTAATTTTGATAAAGGTCATCCCTAGAAAACTCTAGAACTAGCTTTCCAAAAGAATCTTAGTTAATTTCCACCTACCATTAACTCTCTTCAATAAGATGCTCTTCTGTACTCTTTTCCTTCATAGTTTTCTTATTATTTTCTTGATAATTGTAAAACTTTTCACCTAAATTAGAATATTCCATAATAAATTCAAAAATTATCTTAATAGTAGCGATAACAGGTGTTGCAACTATCATTCCTATCATACCAAAGAAATAGTTAAAAAGCAAGAGTCCAAGCATAATTGTAACAGGATGTAATTTCATTGTCTTTCCCATAATTAATGGCTGATAGAAATTATTCTCAAGTAATTGGCACACTAATACTGAAACTAAACAGAACACTCCTACCATAGGATCAATTGTAAAACCGACTATAACTGCTGGAGCTCCTCCAATCCATGGACCAATATATGGAATAACATCAGTAATTGCACAGAATAATGCAAATAGAAGAGGTGCTTTTAATCCTGCTAAAGAAAAACCAATAGATTGTGTTATAAAAACTAGAAAACACACTAATAAAACACCACCCACATAACTTCTAAGTTTACCATTAATACGTCCCATCAAATCTTTAGTATTACTATGCCATCTTTTAGGAATTATACTTAAAAGATGGCCTTGAAACTTACGAAAATCGAATAATAAATAAAAACCTATCATAAGTCCTAAAACAATACTAGTAGCACCACTAATTACTCCTTTACCAAAGTTCCAAATACTATTTGGAAGAGTACTAGCAAAGTCAGCACCTACACTTTCTATTTTATCAAGCATAGTATTTTTATATGACTCAACTTGTTTACTATCACCAAATTTTTCTAGCACATCACTAGCAAAATCTTGAGCATTATCAACTATATCAGGAATAACATTAACAATTTCAGAAACACTACTAGATAATGTCGGTACAGTAAAAGCTAGTATTAAAATTAAACTTCCAAAGATTATTAAATAAGTAAGAATACATGCAACAACCCTTGGCATTTTAGTAGATAGTTTAGTAGCTAGAGGATCAAGCAACCAAGCAATAACAAAACCTATAAAAACAGGAGATATTACTGATAAAATAGTACCTATTATACCAAGAATATTCCATTCTTTTATCAAGTATGTTGCAAGAAGTATAGCAAGGATAATAACTAAAGCAAGTACAAACTTTAATAAGTTGTTAGAAGTATTAAAAAACTTATTAATCGCTCTATAATCTAATTCATTATCTTTATTTTTACGAAACATAATTCCCTCCCATAATAAAGTCAAGTATTTTCTACAAAAAATTTAACTTTATTTTCTATT
>CAMMMG010000016.1 GCA_946497925.1 uncultured Mycoplasmatota bacterium | reverse complement strand
TTTGCAAACTTCTACCATACCTTTAGATGAATCTACATGAGTAACTGATGCTCCTGCTTTTAAACAAGCGACTGAGGCTGCTCCTGTATACCCAAAAAGATTTAAGACTTTAATATGTCTTTTATATTTTTTTATTCTATTCATCATATATTCCCAATTAACTGCTTGTTCTGGAAATATACCAGTATGCTTAAAGCCCATTTGTTTAATATTAAGAGTTAAATCTTTATAATTAATAGTCCAAGTACTAGGAATCTTTCTAAAGTTTTCCCAGTGTCCTCCTCCTTTATTAGAACGATAGTATACTGCATCTATCTTACCTTTATATTTTTCTTCTAAATTACCATTATCCCAAATAACAGTAGGATCCGGTCTAAGTAATATATATTTACCCCAACGTTCCAACTTTTCTCCATTTGAAGCATCTAGCAGTTCATAATCTTTAAAATTATTAGGTGTTAACATTTAATCACATCCTTATTTACTTTTACTTCTCACTTCTTCTGTTACTTTATCTATAGTCTTTTTACCTAAATAATAGAAATCATAAGGTTCTCTCTCATTTAAATAATAATCTAATCTTTCTCTAAAAAAATCTTGATGAATTTTTGAATCAATTCTAGAATTTTCTTTACTAATAATATCTACAACTAACTCATCAACTATTTCTTTATTGTCTATTTTATCTTGCTCTTCTAATTCTAGTTTAGAACTTAAAGAAAACAAGTTCCTATCTACATTTATCATCGCTCTTAATACTTGATAATTATCATTTATGGATGCAATAATATTATTATTAAATTTTAGATATTCTATTTCATCATAATGAATATCAGGTCTTAACATTAAAAGTCTCTTTAATAAGTTTTGATTTTCTTCTAAACTTAGCTTCTGTTCTTCTTCATAACTAGGATACAAAAACTTTGATTTTACTGGTTTAACATAAATAACATTAGCATATTCTTTAGCAATTCTTTTTAACTTGTGATTAATAATCTCCGTTATATGTAATCCTAAAAAGTCCGGTGCACCACATAGATATACCTGTGTATCACTTCCTTTACTTCTATTTTGCTCTTGAATAAATTTTAAAGTAGCTTCTAAGCTTTTAATATCTCTTTTAATACCATAAGTAAGCATTTGTGGTATCTTTCCATTTCTTGTTACATTATCAAGGAATGACCCAGTCGCCCCATTATATATAACAATATTTGCAAGACTTTCATCACTTTCAAAAATAATATCTTGAATAGGATTTTCTAAAGATGATTGGAAAGCTAAAGGATAATATTTCTTTAAGTCTTCTTCAGTTAATCCATTACTTGGCATACTAGTTCTACCACCGCTATAATCATTAACATTCATCTTTTGTATTTCACTTTCAGTTTTATTACTAGAAAGCCAACTAAAAATATGTTCATCATTATTATTCTGAGCTCTTGCATATTGATGAAGTTCTAAATTAATATCATATGCTTTCATTATTTTTTCTAAACTCTTATTTCTTAAAAGCAATGGTTTTGTCGTTCTAAACCAAGAATAACCTGAAGCGATAGAATTTCCGATACTAGTAAGCCTAAGATTAGTAATGCCATTATCTCTACAAATTATCGCTAACTCTTCATTTAACTTTTCTTGTCTACTTATTACATTATCTAATTTCTCCATTCGTTCATTACTCCTTCTTAACTTTAATTATACAATATTATTTATTAATTTTCTCTAAAACTTTTACCTTACCTTGAAATAAGTATTCGGCTTTACATAAATCATCTTCACTAAACACTGGATTCCAATACTTAGAAGATACTTGATACATTTCTTTAGCAGTTAATTCATCATCTGGAATAAAACTATCACTTGATTTAAACAAATTACCTGTTACTGATACTCTATATAAAGTTAAATTTCTTCCACCATTTAATTGTTCTTTCCAGAAATTTAGACTCTCTTTATCTGCTAACCAAATAGAGTGTAACCTACTAGGTAGTTTAGTATTATTTTCTTTTCTATATTTTTCTAACATTAACTCTCTATTATACATATCAGCTTTTGTTATAATGGCACTTGAAGCTTTTAATAGATTTGTAATAGTCTTTAAATCAACATTTTCTATACTAATATCATTTAAATATTTATCTATAATCTTTTCTAAAGAAAAAATACCATTTTCACATTTAACAGCAGTAGTAAATTTATCAACAATACTACCACAAAAAGAATTAAAATTATTATCTACTAAAAGTTCATTACCTACTTGCCATATATCATCATAAATACCTAATTTGTGATAATGATACATAACCTTATCTTTTACTTTCATAGTATCCCCCACTTTTTTGGCTATATTATAATACATATGAGAGAATTTAGCAAAGAAAAACGAACCTAAAGGTCCGAATAACAATCAATATGGTGCCTGTATCCGGACTTGAACCGGAACTCTATTGCTAGAAGTAGATTTTGAGTCTACCGCGTCTACCAATTCCGCCATACAGGCATAAATAGATTATAGCATAAAATTATTAAATATTGTTAAAAAATATGATAAAATTAAAAATAAGGGAGGAATAATTATGTTTATAAAGGAAATAAAAGAGCTTGATACATATACACCTGGCCTTGTTATTAAACCCGATGGCAGTATTATAACAATGGAAAGTGAAAATCACACGACTTTTTTTCAAAATATAATAGGAACAGAATTTCGAAAAATGGGGCTTAATGCGAGAAGTTTAATTGGTCAAAATGATTTAGCAGTTTTAACACAAATATTATTATATCAGTTAAATATTTTACCATATAAAGGTTGTGAATCTGAAACAAGAAAATATAGCGGTGGTACTTTATATATTAATGATTTAGATAAATTAACTATTAATCAGTTAATAAGTATAATTGATGTGTATACTGTTATTAATGATGGCTATGATATGGTTATTATAGAAACAGCAACAGGTGATAAAGATGACAGATTTGTTAATATAGATGAAATATCTAACAAATTAAAAGAGAAAACAGGATCTATTATAAAGTAATAGTTCCTTTAATTTTCTTCTTTATATTTAGATTGATATAAGTCTACATCATCTTCTGTTTCTTTCTCCTCTTCCTCTAAGAAATCTCTCATATCAGGTAGTTCATCAATAGATGAAAGTCCAAAGTAATCTAAAAATTCACTAGTAGTCTCATAAAGAATAGGTCTACCTGGCATATTACTTCTACCACCTTCTTTAATAAGTCCTTTAGCGACTAGTTTTCTTATAATATGATTATTAGATATTCCTCTTAGCTCATCTACTTTAACCCTTGTAATAGGTTGATTATAAGCAATTATGGCAAGTGTTTCTAAGGCTGCTTGACTTAAAGTGTTATTATCTTCTGTTGTTAATAGTTTTTGATAATACATATTATGTTCTTTCTTAGTAGTTAGTTTTAATTTATCTCCTAAAAAATCTATTCTAATACCTCTATCACTACTCTGATAATCATTTTGTAACTCTTTTATCAGCTCTTTAGTCTTATCTTTAGATATCTCTAATATTTTACTAATCTCATCAAGATCAAGACCATCATCACCTACTACAAATAGTAATCCTTCTATAACTGCTTTTAAATTCATTATGATACCCCCTCTACGATAATATCACTAAATAGTTCTTCTTGTTTAATTAATAATTCTTTATTTCTTGCCATATCAAGTATCGCTAAAAATGTTGCTACTATATATTCTTTTGTTGATACAGGGAAAAGTTTAAAGAAACTTACCTTTTTTTCTTTATTTAAGATACTTTTTATTTCTAACTTTCTACTTGATACTGTTATTTCTTTCATAGTTACTTTAGTAGAAAGTGGTTTCTCTTCACTTTTTCTTACTAAAAACTTCTTAAAGGCATCTACTAATAAATCAATGGAACCTTCTCCTGTTATTACAGTATTTTCTTCAATATAATTGTTGATGTTTTCTGGTAATTTAGTATGAATCTCTTGTCTTTTACTTTCATTTTCTTTTAAAGTCTTAGTTATCTCTTTATAGGCTTGATATTCTAATAGTCTTGCTACTAACTCTTCTCTTGGGTCTTCTTCTTCAGTTTCTTCTTCATCTACTTTTGGCCTTGGAAGTAACATTCTTGCTTTTATCAATGTAAGTTCACTTGCCATTACCAAGTAACTTGAGGCAATATCTAAATTGTTTTCTTTCATTTTATGAATATAATCTAAATACTGTCTTGTAATACTTTCTATTTCTATATCAAAGATATCCATCTTATTTTCTTTTATCAAGTGAAGGAGCAAATCAAGTGGTCCTTCAAATACTTCTAATTTTAAATCCATAACTTACTCCTTACCTTTCTATAGGTATTATAACAACTATGAGAATTTTTTTCAAATTATTTTAGCTATGTGTGTAGTGAATATAATTGTAATTTAAAGCTATTCAGTTGTACGAGTTTTTCGTACAACTGTATTTTTTCTATAAATTTTGAATTTTTGCGAAAAAAAATTTAATTGATAGCAAATAATATTTATAGAGGAGTTGATAAATTATGAATAACAAATTAGCTTTATTCGAAGAGAAAGAAATAAGAAGAACTTATCAGGAAGGAAAATGGTACTTTAGTGTTGTGGATGTTGTCTTTGCCCTCACCAATTCTAAAGATCCAAAACAGTATATAAACAAACTTAGAAAAAGAGATGAAACATTAAATAAAGGATGGGTACAAATTGTACACCCCCTTAAACTTGATACTAATGGTGGAAAGCAATCAATAAATTGTGCTGATACAGAGGGAATTTTAAGAATAATTCAATCTATTCCATCAAAAAAAGCAGAACCGTTTAAAAGATGGCTTGCAAAAGTTGGTAGTGAAAGAATTGAAGAGATTCAAAATCCTGAACTTGCGATGGATAGGATGAAAGAGCTTTATGAAAAGAAAGGTTATTCTAAATCATGGATAAACATGAGGGAAAGAGGAATCGCTACTAGGCATAACTTAACTGATGAGTGGAAAGAACGAGGTATTAGCAAAGGTATAGAATATGCAATCTTAACAAATGAAATATATAAGAGTGGTTTTGGTGTTACTGCTAAAGAATATAAAGATATTAAAGGATTGCATGAAAGTGAGAATCTAAGAGACTCTATGACTAATATAGAACTCGCCTTAACTAATTTGGGAGAAGCAACTGCAGTAGAGTTTCATAAGAAAAATGATAGTAAAGGTTTAAAAGAATTAAAAAATGATATGAGTGAAGCTGGAAATGTGATAAATAGTGCTAAAAAAGAAATAGAAAGAAAATTAGAAAGACCTATTGTTACTAGTGATAATTATATAGAATTAACAGAAGATAATAACTTAAAACTACCTAATTGATAAAGATAGTAAATAATTATATAATAACTTTATGGAGAGTTAATTATGAAAATAAAAGAAAAATTAGAAAAAGTAATTATTAATGAAGAAGTATTAGAAAATATAAAAAACACCTTAGAAGAAATTCTTAATAAATTAAAGAATTGTTTAGATTTTAAGGAAGAAAAAGAACTAATTATTAAACTTAATAATGTTAGAGATAATTATTTAACTTTATATTGGGTCAGTTATATTGGATATTTAAAAGATACTAAAAATGAAAAATATTTAGAAACAGAAAAAATTATAGGAGAATATGAACCTATTATTAATAACTTAATCTATGATTATTATAAAGTTTTATCTTCTTCTAAAAATCAAGAAAAGTTAGAAAAATTTATCGGTAAGAGACCTCTTGCTATCGCTAATAATCAAGCCAGGTTAAAAAATGATGATGTTATATCTTTACAGACGAAAGAAAAAGAATTATGTTCTAAATATCAAAGATTAATTATTGGTACAAAGTTTGAATTTTTAGATACAGAAATAAACCTTTCTTCTCTTAATAACTATTATAATAAAGATGATAGAGACTTAAGGAAAAAAGCATATGATAAGAGATTCGAAATATTAGAAAGTTTAGAAAATGAAATTGATGTAATTATAGATGAATTAGTTGATGTAAGAAACACTATAGCAAAAACTCTTGGTTTTAACTCTTATAGTGAAATGTCTCTTGTAAAAATGAACCGTTTAGATTATAGTAAAGAAGATTTAACTATTTTTAAAGAAGAGATAAAAAAATATGTTGTTCCCCTACTTAAATTATTAAAGGAACAACAAAGAAAAAGATTAGGATTAGAAGAACTAGAATATTATGATAATAGTTATTTATTTAACGATGGTAATGCGAAAATAAAAGGAAATTTAAATGATGTCTTAAATAACTTTAAAGCTGTTTTAAAAGAACATTCTACAATAAGTTATAATTTACTATGTATGATGTTAGATGAAGGCCTAATAGATCTAGATAATAGAGAAAATAAATCAAATGGTGGTATTACTACTTACCTACCCGATTATAAAGTACCTTTATTTATAAAGAAGTATATGGGATTAGAAAGTAATATTACTAGTATCTTTCATGAGTTCGGTCACTCTAATCAACTATATTTAAGTAAAGATTTATTATTTCATGAAAATAGATGGCCTACTTTTGATATTTGTGAAATACATTCTACTAGTATGGAATATTTAATGTACCCTTTTATGGACTTATTCTTTGGTAGTGATGACTTTAAATATAAAATTAAACATCTAACTAACAGTCTTTCTTTAATGGTAAATATGGCTTATGCAGATGACTTTTGGAGTTATGTTTATGATAATAATTTAGATAGTAAAGAAAGAAAAAGAAAATGGTTAGAGATAAGACGCGAATATAACTTAGATAGTTATGATAATGAATTTTTTTATAGAGGAATTGAGTATCAAGCAGATACCAATAGAATAATTGATCCATTCTATACAATAGATTATGCTATTGATAATGTTTTAGCTTTATCATTCTATAAGAAAGAAAAAGAAAGTATTAAAGATGCCTTTGATTTGTATATAAGCCTATGTAAAGATGGTGGAAGTCTATCACTAAAAGAAATTATTAAAAAATATAATCTAGATAATCCATTTGAAAAAGATTCTTTAAAAGATATGTGTAATATTATTAAAGAAGAGATTGAAATATTAAGTTTAAGAAGGAAGTAGTTATGAAGAGATTTACAATGAAAGATGAAGAATTTATTTGTGAAAATTGTGGTAAGAAAGTATCACCTTTAAAATATACGGCAAGAGACCATTGTCCATACTGCCTTTACTCTAAACATGTTGATATTATGCCAGGAGATAGGTTAAATGAATGTAAAGGATTATTAAAGCCTATTGGTATTGAGAAATTTAAAGACACTTATAAAATAATTTATAAGTGTGAAAAATGTAAAAAAATGCATAAAAACATTATGGCTAATGATGATGATATGAATATGATAATTGAAATAAGTAAGATGTAATGGAGGTTTAGTTATGAAGTTATCTTTAATTAATAATGAAAATTTAACTGATGATATGGTAGATAAAATTGTATATAGTGATACTTGTGATAATTTGAAAAATACAACTTATGGAATAGTCTTTGGAAATAGTATGTTGATTAAAGAACGTGTTAATACAGCTTATGATGCTTATAAAAGTGGCAGAATAAAAAAAGTTATATTTAGTGGTGGTAGTAATGGAGTTAGTAATCAAAATAATGATACTGTTGCCGAAGCTGTAAAAATGAGGAAACTTGCTATAAAACTTGGGATAAAAGAAGAAGATATTTTAATAGATGATAAATCTAATAATAGTTTTGAAAATGTTAAGAATTCTTTTGATTTAATCAAAGATCAAAACATCACAGAAATTGCTATCATTACAAGTGAATTTCATCTTAAAAGATGTTATGCAATTATTAAGAAAAATTTTCCTGATATTGATGTTATAATGATACACTCTAAAGATGGTTTTTCTGATAGAGATAATTGGTTCTTATCTGATAATAGTTGGAATTCAGGTAGAAGCCTAGCTACTTATGAAGCTAATCTTTTAATTAAATATGCTAAAGAAAATAAAATTATAGACCTAGATATAAAAGATATTGATAAGAAAAAAATTAGAAAATAGATTTTTGACAAAAATTAATATTTATGATACTATGAATATGTAAAAGAAATTTACATATCATAAAAAAGGGAATACCTAGCTTGCTCTGTTAGGTACTATCCCATAAAATGTTTTATGTTATAGTACCACTCTAAGGAGTAGGTACTAATTTTATTATAATGAAATAAATCAGAATAATAAGAAGGATAATGATTAAACAAAGAAACTTTTCTATTTTTCTCATATCCATCTCCCCTTTCAACAGTATAAAATTATAAGTTAGAAAGGGATAGTACCTAAACAACTAGATATTCCATCAATAATGTAACATATACATTAAAATAAATCAATCGAACAAGAACTAATACATTCTAATATATAAAAAGTGAAGAAAACTTAATCTTCACTTTTTTATTACCATTAATTTTCTACTTTTGCTTTTGTTCATTAAATTGATGTAGTTTATTAAAGTATCTATCAGCTAAATCATCAATAGAAACTGGAGTTAATACTTCACTTAATTTTTTGTTATTAAATAACATATATTCAGAAATATTGTAGGTAGGACTATATTCAATGATATCATCATCTTGTTTTACAAAACTAAGAAATTTATATTTATCATAAGCATCTGTTAATTTAACATATATTTCCTCTTGACTTTTATAAACTTTACAACTAATAGCACTTTCTTTCATCTTATCTGTTATTTTTTTTGCTTATCCCCTCATAACCAGAATATTGGCTTTCCCTGAATGTCAATTTAATTTAGTCAAAAATTTTCAAAATTTTAGCAGAACGGTACAGAAATCGTGTAGATACCTTTATTTCACGTGCTTGTTTTATCTGTTCTCTTTACAATTTTGGACTTTAATTGAGTTTCGCAAGAAGTCTATTATTAAAAACCTTATTTCCATTATAACATAAGCATATTTTTATTCTGTTGTTTCTTTTGTTAACCTTCTAACTTTTTGTTCCCCTTTATTTAAACTTTCTATTTTTCCAAAACATCTATTAGCTAAATCAATAATGGAAACTGGAGTTACTATTTTACTTATAATTCCATTATTAAAAGGTGTTAAAGGCAAATCTTTATCTTTAGTAGTTGCTCTACCAATTACTTCAATTATATTCAAACTAGTTTCATCTGCTTTAGTATCCAAAGACGGTGGATTAATTTTTTCTGTAAATGTTAATTCAATTATTCTTTCTCCATCAAGCATTAAATAATATTGGTAATGAAGAGATTGCAGTGATTGATTAACATATGGAATGCCTTCTCTTATTACTGTATTTGTATACAAGTCTCCTTCTTTTATATTTTCTAAATATTCACTAGGATCTAAAGCACTAATAAATTCTTTCATAATGTCCCTAGAAATATTAAACGCATGAAATTTTTCACTTGAACTTAATGTATAAAGACCATTTATTATTTTAATCATCTCTTGAATTTTTTTCGTTTTATCTAACTTGCTTTGCAAATCATTTATTTGTTCTTCTAA
Source organism: uncultured Mycoplasmatota bacterium (assembly GCA_946497925.1). Classification (GTDB taxonomy): domain Bacteria; phylum Bacillota_I; class Bacilli_A; order RF39; family UBA660; genus Onthousia. The sequence continues at coordinate 10,975 of CAMMMG010000016.1, read as the reverse complement.
TTCATCGTTTAATATTTGTACATCCATAATACTTGTTATTTTCTCAAAGTTTTGATTATTATCTATACCTTCTAACTTTTTAGAATATCTATTAGCTAAATCATCAATAGAAACTGGAGTTAGTACCTCACTTATTTTTTTATTATTTAAAGATGAAACTGCTAAATTGGTATCAAAAGAAACTATTTTAAAACCTTTTTCATCAACAATTTCAAGATAAGGATAAGGCAAATCTTCTGCATTAATAATCAAATCATTTTCAGATGCATATATTTTTCTAGAAAACATGTATATATTAGCATTATCTTTATTTACTTCAACACAATGAAGTGGGGTGTCAAAATCCGTGAAAATTACTACTACTATTGTTCTTGGGTCAAGTGCTAAACAATAATAGTTGTATTTTATATCCCATCTTTTATTATTACTTCTAGTAATAAAACTATCACCAGTAAATTTTAAATATTCACTAGAATCTAAAAGACTAATAAATTCTTCCATGTCGTCCCTAGAAATATAAATTTTTTCAAACCAATTAGTATTGCTTGATGTTTTAATAACACTTCTTATACTTTCTATTATTTTTTCTACATTCATAGCTTAACATCTCCTTAAAATTGTTCATATTATAGCACTTTTTTGTTACTTTGTAAAGTTTATCCTTGATTTTCACTTGATTTATGCAAAAAAAGAATCTAAATTCCTTCATTAGATTCTTCTTCTTTATCTTTTTCTATTACCTTCTCTAAAGGTATAACTGACCTAATAGATGCATCTTTACAAGATATTTTTAATTCTCTTATACTCATCTTATCTAGCTTCATAGAAGTATCTATTAGTCCTCCTAAATTAATACCAGTTACTACTTCATAACTATCGTTGGTAAAAGATAATTTAGAAGCTACTTTAAATGGTGTTCCTCCCATTAAATCACATACAAATAGAATCTCACTATCTTTATTTTCTTCTATTATTTTATTAAATTTACCTTCTAAAATATTATCATTATCATCACTTAAGAAGTCTACAGCAAAGACATTGTCTTTTGATCCTGCTATCATAGTTAAAGAACTAAAGATGCCACTTGCAAATTTATTATGTCCTGTTATTATTATAATTTGTTTCATTAAAAACACTACCTTTCTAATAAAGTTATAGCATCTTTATACAGAAAGAAAAAGCTTTAAAGCTTAATATTATAGTGAAATTTAAATTACTTCTTGATCATCTTTTATTACTTGCATTTCATCATTTAACTTTAACATTTTTTGATCTAGAGCATGTATATCTTCAGCACACTTATGCATACGTTCTTTAATTTCATCAGGGATTTTCCCTTGAAATTTATAAGTTATTTTATGATCTAGACTAGCCCAAAAGTCCATAGCAACAGTTCTAATTTGAATTTCTGCTTCTACTAAAGTAACTCCATCTATTAAGTAAACTGGTACATAGACACTTAAATGGTAACTAGAATAACCACTATCTTTAGGATTGGTAATATAATCTTCTTTATCATGTACAGTTATTTGATCACTATTTTCTATTAACTCTACTATTTTATGAACATCTGATAAAAATGAACAAATAATTCTAATTCCTACCATATCATGTATGCGCTCTTCTATATTTTTAGTTGTTACTTCATAACCTCTAGATATTAATTTATTACTGGCACTTTCATATGTTTTTAATCTTGATTTTATATGTTCGACAGGGTTATAATCATTTTCAAGTTCATAATCTTGTAATAATATACTAATTTCTGTTTCAAGAGTTTTTAAGGCAGCGGAATATTTTAAAATTAATTTTTCTAATTCTTTATCTTCTTTCATAAGACCCCTTTCCAAGATATAAGAACACTAGACTAATTATCTTCTAAGTCTAGTGTTTCTATTTCTTCTACTACAGCCATTTGTTGTTCTACGATTATTTTTAATTTACGTTTAAATATCTTTACGTTTTTTTCTAATCTATCTGCTTCTTCTTCTATTCTTCTAGCTTTTAATAATGATTCTCCCACTATCCTTGAAGCATTATGTTTAGCATCACCAACAATTATATCTGCTTCTTCTCTTGCTAGCCTCTTAACATTGTCAGCTGTCTTTTCGGCATTTATTAAAGATTGCTTTAAAGTATTTTCAAGTGTTTCATAATGACTCAATTTGTCTTTTAATACTTCTATTTCTTTTTTCTGTTCTTTACACTTTCTAATAATACCTTCTGTTTCTTTAATTACATCTGTTACAAATTTATTAACTTCAGCTTTATTATAACCATTCGCTTCATAATTAAATTTGTCCATTAATATCACATCCCTTATTACGGGTTAATTACCAATCAAATTCATCGTCTTCTTGTTTTTTAGTTCTTTTGGTTTGTTTACTAGGAGCAGCATCATCACTTATTTCTCCTTCTACATTAACATTATTCGGAGTACATAAAAATATTCCTCCTCCTAATTTTTGTAAATCTCCTCCAATGGCATATAAAGTACCACTTAAAAAGTCAACGATTCTTTTTGCTTGATCTGGAGTTACACGTTTTAAATTAACAACAACAGCATTTCTTTCTTTTAAATAATCTGCTATTTGTTGGCTTTCTGAATAAGCACGTGGTTCAAGTAACATCATTTTGCTACCAGCAACACCATTTTCATCAGTATATTCTTCTCTACTCACTTTATAATACTCCTCCTCTTTAATCTCTTCTTCATAATTACTATCATCACTACCAATTAATTTTTTTAATTTATCTAAAGCCATATCTTATCCTCCTATTAACTATATATTATACTAACATATTTTTTTAAATTAGAAAAGTATTTAATTACTTTTATACCACATATTTAATTACTTTTATACCAAATATTTTTAATATCAACGTTATTTGATAAAGGTTCAGGATCTGCTTTTTGAAATTGCATATTAATTGGAACTTTAAAAGCACTACCAAAGGCAATAGCATTACCTGGTTTTAGGCTCTTAAGTTGGTTAGCAACTTCTAGAGTAATTGATGGTACCATATCTTTAATATAGGTTAAGTCCTTAGGGTGTAACGTTCTTAAAATAACAAAGTTTGAACATTGGGATATAGCAGTATCTGATAGTTCACTAGGTCTTTGAGTAATTAATCCTAAAAGAACACCATACTTACGACCTTCTTTAGTTATACGGTCAAAAATATTATAACCAAGTATTTCTGTATCTGTATCTTTTTGAACATATCTATGTGCTTCCTCAATAATTATATGATAAGGAACACTACCACGATTTTCATTAGTTACCGCTGTATCAAAAATTAGTTTTGATATTATTTTAGTTATAACTTTTGCAAGTCTATCTTCTATATAACTGATATTAAAGTTTACTATTTGGCATCTATTTCCGTCCATATTAGTAAATAATCTATCTAAATAAGTCTCTTTATTTATATAAGAAGTTGAATCAAAGAAAACATGATTAGGACTATTAGCAAGAGTATGTAATCTAACACTTAGAACATTAGCATAATCATAGACTTTATCACTTTTTAAGATTCCTTCACTAATAAGAGCGAAATCCATTGCAGTTTCTAAATCTTTTAGAGTATAGGCAATAAACTTCTCTGGTCTATCTTCTAAGTTAAAGTCATCCATTATAAATTGCTTTACAAAGTTAACAACAAGTTCCATTTCCATTAATTTACCTGTTTTATCAATATATAAACATTGTTTAAAGGTTCTAGTATAACCAGGTTGTACTATTTTAGCTTCCAAACTTAAATCTTCGGTATTAAATTTAGTAAGTACTGCTATTACTTGATCTCTTATCTTTGTAGATTGATGTCCACTTAATAAAATATCAAGAACTGCTCTTGCAATAATATCATTTTTATATTTAATAACATCAGGATCATCTCCTGTTAAGATATTAACAAGACTTAAAGCTTTCTCAATAATAGGAATTTGGTTTGGAGTTGTAACATCAAGTAGTAATGCTAAATCATCTACTCCAAGTAACCATAGAGGTATATTTAATATTTCACTCATAGCATTATCTGGATTAGTTGTATAAGTTTTATAATGCATATTAGGATTTACTTTATCGATATCGCCTAAAGCTCTTGTATACTCTCCATAAGCATCAAACATTATAACATGAGCACCAACTGGACTTTTTTTAGGATCTGCAAAAACATTTTGTAAAATACGACTAACTGAAAAAGATTTACCTGCTCCAGAGTTACCTAATATTGCAAAATGGTTACTAAAAAAGCCATTTATATCAACATTTATTTTATAGTTTTGATAAATATTAGACATACCAAAAGTAACTTCTTTATCAGTTGGTTCCATTGGTCCTAATATTAAAGCAAGTTCATCCATCGTTACTATTCTAGTAGTAGATTTAAATGACGGTTTAGCACTGATACCTGGTAGAAATCTATTATCTTTTATTTCTCCTACGATATTTATTTTTAAAGTTGTTTTAGTACTATTAACAATCTCTCCTACTATTTTAGTTCCATTATCTTCAAAGATAACATGTAAATTCAATAAATTAGCTTGCTTAGTTATATCTATAGTCAAATCTAAAATAACATTATTATCAACTATTTCTCTTATTGTACCTAACACGTTAACACCTTCTTATTCTATATTGATTATACTATAAATTTATTTCAGTAACAAGTGCCTTTTAAAAGAAAACAGGATAAAATAATAGAGTTGTTCGGAAATTAAAAATGTGGTACAATTTAAGTGCTAGATATGAAAGAAGGAAATTAGAAAGTAGCCTTTATGGAGTAACTTTAATTCATATCTAGCAATTTGAATTTCCTAAGTTATTCCATAAAGGCTATTTTAGTGGAATAAAAATGGAAAAAGAGCAGTATTCAGAAGAAAGATTAAAGAAGTTAAATTATACAAAGTTTGTGCGATTATTAGGAGTTGGAAGAGTAATATTTTATGCAATGATAAGAACAATTCAAAAAGAATTAAATAAAAAGCATAAAAATAAAAGAGGAAGAACACCTAAATATGGTGCTAGAGAAATGGTTATAATATTTCTTTTATACATAAAACAATATAATGCAATGGAAGATTATGCTTTTGAATGGGACGCATCTAAAAGCGTTATATGTGAATACATACATTTTGTATTAAATACACTTATAAAAGATAGAAATTTTACTCTTATGGGTTCTAAATGCACAAAAAATGAAAATTCTGAAAACAGATTACTAGATGTTACAGAAATCAGAATTCAAAGACCAAAATACAATCAAAAAAGTAAATATTCTGGTAAAAAGAAATATCATACAATGAAAATTCAAATTATTAAAGGAACAGATACAGGCTTTATTTATGAAATACAGATTGGATTAGGTGCAGAGCATGATTTTCACCTTTTTAAGAGGACATTTGAAAGAACTCCCGAAAATGTTACTTACACAGCAGATTTAGGATATGTTGGAATAAATAAGATTCACAATAATAGTAAAATTCCTAAAAAGAAAAGTAAAAATCATCCTCTTACTGAAGATGATATAAACTATAATAAGGATATTGGCTCGACTAGAATATTTATTGAACATACTAATGGTTGGATTAAAAGGTTTAAGATACTTAGTACTAAATTTAGAAATAATTTAAATTTTTTTGCACCATTTGCTGTTTTGATTTGTGCATTGTATAGCTTTTATATTGCTTAATTTAATTTCCGAACAACTCTATTCATAATAGCTCTTTGTTGTAATAGCTTCATCTTTTGCTTTTTCGTTTTCCTCTTACTCACAAAAAGTCACGTCTCCTCTTTTTATTAGTGTTTAATATAATATCACGATTTTTATAATTGTCAAATTCTTTAATTATTCGCTGTAATAATAAACTTTACACAATTGCTTTACATTTTTTTTGACATTAATTAATAAATACGTTATATTTTAATTGGAAGGTGATTAACTGTGGAAAACAATAAAAAATATAATGGATTAGATATTATAAATCCTAATAGAACTGTCCCTGAAAATATAATAAATATTTCCACTAAACAAAGGGAAATTTCTCAAAACAATGAAAGAAAAAAGAAAAAAATTAATAAGGCTAACTTGCTAAAAAGACGACTTATCTTCATCGCAACTACTATATCACTTGGTGCTGTTTCTGCTAATCTAATTGATGCTGCAACTAAATATTTTGAAGAACAGAAAATAATTAGCAAAGCTTTAGATGAATATGCTCCTATTGTTCAAGAAAACACTAATATTCTTAAAGATGAAAAAGGAAAGCCAATTCACAAAGGAAAAGATGTAGTATTTTGGATTGATACTAATAATATTGGCAATTGGGTGGAAGAAAAGCTTAAAGAAGGAGCTAATGAAGAAGCAGTTGTTTATGGAATATATCATAATTTACCAGCAAATGAAAAAGAAAATAATTTTTATGATATTTTAGAAGCTGCAAATCTTCCTGTTGATTGGGCAGAAGAAAACGGCTATACTGGAATGGATGATAAGATCCTAGAAGATACTGTCAATCAAGAATATATCAATGCCTATTATAATACAAATACAAACGAAAAAAATATAGGAGGTAGATAACATGGAATTAGATGTATATACTATTGATAATAAAAATTATTTATTAATAGATAAAATTAATAATTATCTATATTTATCTAACGAAAACGATGAAGAAGATACAATAATTTTAAAAGAAGATATTACTAATAATGACAACCTTTTACCTCTTGACAATGAAGAAGAGTTACAACAAGCTTTATCATTATTTCTTTCAAAGGAAGTAGAAGGAAATATCTAACAACTTAATTTTTTAAAAACAAAAGTCTTGAAAGCATAAACTTTCAAGACTTTTTATAATTGTTCTTCCAATAGCTTTAATTTAACTTCTTCTTCTTTTAATTTTTCTCTATCAAGGTCAACTATATTTTTAGGAGCTTTATTAACATAGTTTTCATTACTAAGTAATTTCTTACGTCTTTCGATAGAATCTTTTAACTTCTTAATATCAGCTTCTAACTCTTCTTTATTGACTTCATTTTTAAAGAAATAAGTAATATCAATTAAACTAGATTTATAGTTAATAGATTGATAATCTTCTAAAGGTTCTTTAATAAGAATATCATCAGTAATCTTTAATTGTGACTTGTAAATATATTCTAAATCACTATTAGTATTAAACATCACTCTATCATCTTTTTTAATATTGTTAGTCGCTTTTAGATTTCTTATCTCTCTTAAATCAACTATTACTTTAGATATTTCTTCCATTTCCTCATTAAATACAGTCTCACTATCATATTTAGGATAAGTACTAATTACAATAGATTCACTATCTTTAAATGGTAGCATAGAATAAATTTCTTCTGTTACATAAGGCATAAATGGATGAAGAAGCTTTAATATAGTTGTTAAAACATCAAGTAATACTGCTTTCGTAGTATCGTTCATAGCAGCTTTACTTAACTCTATATAGTTATCACAAAAATCTTCCCAAATGAACTTATATAACATATTACCAACATTATGGAAGTCATAACTATCCATATTTTTAATAACATCTTTTATTAAGTTGTTTTTTAAAGTTAAAATCCATTTATCAGCTTTACTTAAATTTTGATAATCATATCCTGATGTCTTCATATCTTCAAGATTCATTAAAACATAACGAGATGCATTCCATAACTTATTAATAAAGTTCCAAGTAGATTTTATCTTTTCTTCATCATATCTTAAATCTGTTCCAGGAGCAGTATTAGTAGTTAAGAAAAATCTTAAACTATCTGCACCATACTTATCAATAACGTCCATTGGATCTACTCCATTGCCTAAAGACTTATAACCGGACAGTTTTTGAAATGATATAAAAATGGCCTAGAGATTATCTAAGTCATTTTGTCTATTAAAATTGAAATAAACAACCTTTTTTGATATTCTTATTATAAGAAAAAAATAGAATAGAGGTTGTTTATGAATAAAGTATATAATACTAGGGGAAGAAATCGCAAGTAAAATGAAAGATTTTTTATTAAAAAGTAATCCTAATATCAGAAAAACAAGGGCTTAAAATTATTCCTTTTATATCTTTAGGTATGATTTTATCTAAATCTTCTGTTGCAAGTGACATTGCCAAAACTCTTAAAGATGAGTTCTCTTTAGTTCAACATGAATCTGTTATTAGAAGAATTAAAAGATTATTTAAAAATAAATTATTTGACCCTTATAAATTCTATGATGATGTTATTAGATATGTCATTTCTAACTATAAGCCTAAACACGATGATAAAAGAATTCATATAGTCTTTGATCACATGTTTTCTCATGATAATTATACTGTTTTTATGATTACTATGAGAGTTGGTAAACAAGGTATTCCTTTATGGTTTAGATGTTTTAAAGATAATGATGACTCTGATGCTTTTGCCGAAGAACTTCTTAAAGAAGGTATTTCTTATGTTTCTTCTTTATTTGATTCTTCTTATAAACTAATATTTCTTGCTGATAGATGGTTTAATTCTACTTCTTTAATGCAACATATTGACTCTTTAGGTCATACTTATTGTATTAGATTAAAAAGAAATATTAAAGTATTTGTCTATGATAAAAAAGAAGGACATAAAGTTTGGAAATTTTTAGATGAAATAGAACCTTACAAATATCACTCTAAATCTTTTAATGATATCCTACTTACTGATAACTCTTATAAAACTAATATTGTTATAAGTAAAACGGATGGTGTTAGTGAACCCTGGATTATTGTTACTAATGGTTCTACTAAAAGAGCCATTAAAGATTATGGTTATCGTTTTGGTGCTATTGAATCAGTATTTAAAAATCAAAAATCTAATGGCTTTTATATTGAATCTGTTGTTAAAGCAGACTTAGATTATTTTACTTCTATGTATACTCTTTATTTAACTATATTAGGGGCAGACTATTCTAAAAATAATAGTTGTTATAAAACTGTTAAAATTACTACTCATAAATATTTTATAGAAAATGGTATAAGAGTAAAGAAAAGAGTAATGTCTTTATTTAATACAGGACTTACTCTATTTCATCTAGCTTTTAATTCCTCGAAATACATTAGGCTCCCCTTTTCCTTTACTCTCTATGATATTTAAAAAACTTAAATAACCAAAGTTCTTTTTGTCGTGGTTTAATTTATACTAAAAAGTGTAACTTATGATACCAAAAGTTACACTTTTTCTATTTTTATCATCATTGTTACCAACTCATACACTATTGGTCGTACTTTTATATCTATTTTCCCTTTATTTTTCAACACTTTTACTAAAACTGTCCGTTACTCAGAAATCAGATATGGGCTAAGGGCAGTCCCATCTCCAGATGTAAATCCGTTATCAGTGGTCACATTGATAACTGGACGGACGGCATCGTTGCCATTTACAGTGCTGTAATGGAGGCGACCAAGCTCACTCCACACAATAGCACTATCAAAATAACCACGAGCGAAACCGGCCGGCGTCATACTCCAATAAGTTAACATAGAGCCATCACTTATTATATTTAAATAACTGTTACTTACTACCATCTGATTTTCTCCTGCTAATACTAACTCATCTGCTGTTATCAATCCCGCTTTTAATCTATAACTTCCTCCATAACTTTCACTTGTACTTGGACATTTCAATGTTGGATTATTTGGTTTAGCATAACTTGCTAACGCTTGTCCTAATCTATCGTAGCTTGCGAATAGATTATAATCACCCATATCTGAGAATCCATAATCTGTACCTGCTTTTAGGCCACTACTATCACTACAGAACCTGCCTTCTATTATCTTACTATCATATATGGTGTTTCCTAAAGCATTTTTATACCATGTATCTACTTCTTTTTTAATAAATGAATCTGTTCCATTATCATAAGTATATCCTGCATATTTTTGATCTTTATACTCTAAATTATATGGAATTTTTCCTACTGAGTTTGAAGTTGATATATCATCTGCAAACTCTGGATGTGTTACACTTGTTCCATTATAGATTAGTCTTAAACTTCCATCTCCATTCACTCGCACTATCTTCCAGTACATTTTATCTCCTGCACTAGCAAGTTTTACTCTATTACTTTCACTACAACTACTATCATATTCTTGGCAAGTTTCTAAACTTTGAAAATATCTACCATTATAGTTATATACATAATAATCGCTTTCATATTCTCCAAATTGAACATTATTATTTGTTACCGCTCCTCGATAATAGTAACTTGTTCCATCTTCATCTCCAGTAGAATATAACCCATTAGTTACATATTCTGGATTAGGATCTGTCATATAGTCATTTTCATCATTAGGATCATATTGCACCCCATTACTTGCATAATTAAACATATTAGTTGTTTCTTCTTGTAACTCATTATCTGCAAGTATTGTTTCTGTTGTCTCAGGTACATACTTATCTCCTGCTTTTCCATAGACATTTATTCTTACACTAAACTGTAATCCTCCTCCATCTCCTTGAGGATTATATTCTTCTGTTACATACATTCTAAGTCTATATCTATTACTTTCACTACTATTCATACTACTTGTATATAAACTCATCTCATTTGCAGGTCTTCCTGTATAAGAGTTAGCACTGCTTTCTTCATTGTAAGTCTCTGGTGTCATTAACTCTTCTTCACCATCATCTGTTAGTCTTGTTAGATAAAGTTTTATATTAGAACCATCTATCTTTCTACTCCCTACTGTTACATCTTTTGCACTTATTTCATAATTTATGTTTATATCTCCTACTATTTCACTACTGATAGTAAAATCAAAATATTCTCCTTCTTTTAATCTTACTTTTCCAGTCTCATCAGTTGTTGGTAAGGCTTTATCTATACTTATTACATTATCACTTTCAGTATAACTCATAGTAATAGAACCTCATCCTATGGTTAGTTAAGCTATCTAATCAATAAATCACTATATTAATTTTCAACTTTCTTTGTCATAAACACC
>CAMMMG010000015.1 GCA_946497925.1 uncultured Mycoplasmatota bacterium | reverse complement strand
CTAGCATTTTTTGTAGAATTTAACTATCTGATTTTATTATAAGAGTCTCCTTAAACTAATTTTAGCATACTTATAGATAAGTGTAAATTATATTAATAGTATTTACAATATAATTAAATTGATACAAAAAAACGTCAAGCGATTTTGACGTAAAAACTAGGACTAACTTTCCTTAATTTTTATAGGGGCAGATAGTGTGTATAAATAGTTTCATAATAATTTACAATTCTATTATCTATCTAGTCTTTAGTGTTTTTTACACAAGGAAATTACCTGTTCCTTTTATCTATTCTATATAGACTTATCCATAATGCTAGGTTTAAAAGGAAATGTCGAGCCCCGTTCGAATTACTCGAAGGCAAATTGTTGTTCGCGTTACCGTTGTTGTTGACATACCGAACGTTTGACAAAGATTTTGGTAATCACCTACTATAATTTATTTAATCTAATTATAGCCATTTTAATTTAGTCAGTAATCTAGAAAATACATTTCCTAGATTACTGACATCTAACTACCTAGAGCAAGAACAAACGGGTCAGTTTTAGTTCCTGCACCTGAGGTTATTTGTACGTTAGATTTTAGATTCATAGATGGCCGAGCCCCGTACGAATTACTCGAAGGCGAACTGCTGTACGCGTCGCCGCTGCTGTAGACATACCAAACGCTTGACGAACTATACGGTGTTAAGAACCAATAAGTTGTATTATTGCTAGACCTATCAAATTGGCCTGCCATTAATTCTCCAAACCTTAGTAATCCTACTCGAGCATCAGTCGTTGTAGTATATCCTGCCATACTAGTATCTGCATATTTGGCTAGTTTATATGATGTGCCATCACCTGCTCTTCCTAAATACCAAGTTGTACTATCTTCTATCATATCACTATATATACTGTCAACATAACTTGTTAAATATTCTCCATTTAAGAATGTTCCTATAGTATTACTACTTGAAAAACTAGTATTATTTCCAAAAGTGCTTTCTATATAAGATCCACTATTTTTTAAAGGAACAGCACTTACTATCTTTGTTCCTGTACCATTTTCGTGACTTACTATCCTATATAGATTATTTTCATCATTACCAAATTTTATGTATTCTCCACTATATCTACTTGAAAGAAGTGTTCCTGAAAGATTAGTATCATTATCTCCGTTTAATCTATATGGATCATCTATTGTTCCATCACCGTCTACAATACGAACGCTAGATTTTAGATTTATTGATGGCCGAGCCCCGTACGAATTACTCGAAGGCGAATTGGAGTCCGCGCGACCGTTGTCGTAGACACACCGAACGTCATACGAACTATATGGGGTTAATGTCCACCAATAAAGTCCATTATTTAAATAACCATTACTATAGGTTGTTTCATGATAACTAGATTGATACTCATACATATTTAGTAGTCCTACAGGTGCTGTTACAGTTGTTGTTCCATTTGGTCTTGTTATACTTCCTAATCTTGTGGCATCCAATGTTGCATCCCATTTTGCATCAGTTACAATGAACTTCTCATAATCTCTTAAATTGCCTAAGAAGCCATCTACTGTGGTATCATTTAACCATTCTTCCATATAACTTCCTTCAAAGTCTGTACTTCCACTTGAATAAGTAATTGTGCTTATATTCCACTGTGTTACTAATTTTGTAGTCTTGGCTTCATTATTTACAGACACTGCTCTCCATAACTTTCCACTATACCAAATATAATTATTTGGGTCTTCTCCTGTTATAAAGGTATCTACGTCATCATCATGTGTACTTCCATTAGGACCTGGATTATCTAACACTATATCTGCCACTGGCCCTTCTAATTTTGCTTCTTCAAATAAATGCCCATTACTTGGTAATGTTAAATCATTATAATCTAGTCCTACCTGTACTCCTAAGTTAATTGTTTTACTGCTGCTAGTATTATTACTTACTTTTATTATATAAGTATTGCTAGAGCCACTTGTTCCACTCTTTTCTAAATTTATTCCCTTTGCTTCTGGAGGTGTATTTATTCCATCACCTGTTTTATACCCTGCTGTTACATTACTAGCTAAAGCTCCTACATAATAAAAATTAAATCTTGCTGTCCTGTTATTTATATTATTTAAAGTTATAGTAAACTCTTTTGTAGTATTTGCAGGTACAGTTAATGTGGTACTTTTTGTTCCATCTACTAATAACTCATATGTTAAGTTACCTGTTACTATACTAATAGCATTATTCTTCTCTTTACTAACTGTAAACATAGCGTAAGAGAAATATCCTCCTATTACTAATAATGATATTAATATCACTCCTAGCATATATATCTTGCTAAAACTTGTTTCTAATAGTAATTTCTTCATTATTCACGTCACCAACCTAGTTACTTTTATAATTAGTATGTACTTATTATTACTCTCCATACCTTATACTTAAATTATAAAACAAAATATAGGTGCAATGCAAGTATCTTATTTATAAGTAGTAAAATAAGTGTCAAAAAAGACTCTATTCCATTATCTGAAAATGGTTACCAGAGTCTAAATAAAGTATTCCTTTCCTACCATCTAACTGAGGTAAGACTTCATTATAATAATTTAATCTTTCAAATTTAGTAATTGTCATATATACACTATTACCATCATCCATATAAAGTAAAAACCTGTCTTCATCAAATTCATTAGGAACATAGTTTATTTCACTTATTTTTTCTCTTATACTTAAATCTATTCTTTTAAAATATTTAATGAAACTATCTAATTTATTCTTGGGTATCTCATTAATTAATCTAGGTATAGTATAAGGTATCTCTTCATCAAGGGTTATCTCTTTCTTATTTTCTAATACATATTTACCATTGTCTTCTCTTTTATATAAAATTTCATATTCATCTACATTAATCTCTATTACATGATAGAAACTCCTATTAATATCAACATTCTTAATAAGAGGGTTTTCACTTATATTATTTTTCATAGTTAAATTTAAAGTTTTATAAAAACTAGGATAATTAGTAAGTCCTGCTAAATCTATTATTTCATCATCACTTAATACTTCATTACCAGTAATTATAATATTTTTAACTTTAGTATCAAGAATAAATAGACATGTAAAAACTATTATAGCGATTACTATAATAAATATTAAAAAAGGTAATAGTCTCAATTTTTTCTTCTTGATCACTTTTTTAGCCATATTTACTCCCAATTTACAAATTCTTGTTCTACTTTTAAATCAATTCCATAATGCTCTTTAACTGCATCTTTTACAAAGTTAATTAAATCATATATATCTTTAGCACTAGCATTGTTTTTATTAATTATAAAATTAGCATGGATAACACTAACCTCTGCTCCTCCTTTAGTAAGCCCTTTAAGTCCTAAATCTTCTATTAATTTACCAGCAGGATCAGCATTTTCGGGATTTCTAAAAACACTGCCTGCACTAGGATATGCCAAAGGTTGAGATTTAACTCGTCTTGCCCTTCTATCTTTAACAACCTCTTCTAAAGCATTTTTATCACCTTTTTGTAGACTTAAAGTTGCTTCTAGACAAATATAGTTAGGATGTCTTTGTAAGAAACTACTACGATAATGAAAATCCATCTCTTCATTAGTTAATGTTATAATCTTTAAATCATCTGTTAAGACTTTAACAGTTCTAGTAATATATCCCATATCACTTTTATAAGCTCCAGCATTCATATAAACAGCACCACCGATTGTACCTGGTATACCTGATGCGAACTCTAAGCCAGCAAGTCCTTTTTTAATAGATTCTCTTGCTACCTTCATTAAACTTGCTCCGGCACCACAAGTTACTTTAGTACCAAAAAACTCTATTTTATCAAACTCATCTAGCTTAATTAAAACACCTTCATAAGTCTTATCACTAAATAATAAATTACTTCCATTACCAAGTATTTTATATTTAATATTATATTTTTTTATTAACTTACATAGTAATACTAACTTATCAGTATTCTTAGGTATTATTATCGCTCTTACTAATCCTCCTACTTTATAAGTAGTATACTTACTGATAAAGACATCTTTTAAGACTTTACCAATATCATTTTTTTCTACTTCTTTTAAAAACTCCTTCATCCTACTCATCCCTAACTAACTTAATAATCTCTTCATATATTCTAGTTGCACTATCTGTTACCCCTCTTTTTAATAAAGCACTCCTCATGCTATTTAATTTTTTCTTATCATTAATAGTTTTATCTAATAAATCAACTAAACTGTTCTTATCAAAATCTTCCTCTTTAAGAATAATACAAGCCCCATCATCTTCTAAGCTCTTAGCATTTACATACTGATGATTATTAGTAACATAAGGACTTGGAACCATGATAGCAGGTAGTCCTATACTAGTTATTTCTGCAATAGTAGAAGCCCCACTTCTAGTTACTATTAAATCTGCATCTTTCATTAGTCCTAATAAATTATCCACAAAAGGTACTAATTTTACATTACTACTTAATTTTATATCTTTATATTTATCATAATAATCCTTACCTGTTATTAATAATACTTGATAATCTTTATTTTTAAATAGAGGTAATGTTTCTTTTAACTTTTTAGTCATTGTTAAAGATCCAAGTGAACCCATAACTATTATAATAAGTGCTTTATCTTTTTTAAAACCTAAGGTTGTTTTATCTATCTTTTCTATATCCTTTATCTGTTCACTACGAGGATTACCTGTATAAATAGTTTTATCATTAGGAAAATCTTTGATACTTTCTTTAAAAGATACTAAAACTTTATCTACATATCTTGATAGGAATTTATTAGAAACTCCTGGAATAGAATTTTGTTCATGAATAATAGTTTTTATTTTAAGTTTATGTGCCGCATATATAACAGGTGCAGAGATATAACCCCCAAAACCAATAACTATATCTGGTTTAAATTTAGTTAACTCTGCTTTAGCTTTAGACACTGCTTTTAAATAAGTTTTCATAACATCTATATTTTTAAAGATATTCTTTCTATTTAAACCTTTCATCTCAATACCAATATAAGGTATCCCTTCTTTAGGTATAATATCTTTTTCCATTCTATTAGTTGTTCCAATATAAAGAATTTCTACATCCTTTTCTTTTTCCTTAAGCTTAGAAATAAGTGCCAAAGCTGGAAAAATATGTCCCCCTGTGCCTCCTGCTGTTATAACTACTTTCATTTTAGTCATCCTTCCTATTATAAGATATGTTAATAATTATTTATTGTACTTAAATATTAAACTTTCAAATTCATTTTTTACTTCTTCAAGTCTTTCTTCAGTAGATGCTTCAAATCTTGCTGTCAAGTTAGGTCCTGTATTACTAGCTCTTACACTTGCCCAAGAATCATCAAAAGTTACTCTAACTCCATCTATATTATTATAAGTATAACCTTTTTCTTTACAATAATCTTCTATCTTTTTAACTACATCAAACTTAATCTCATCAGTAGTTTTATATTTCATTTCAGGTGTCGAATAATATCTATTAATACCATCAAGTAACTCTTCTAAAGTCTCATTAGTATTAGATAATATTTCAAGTAATCTTAACCCTGCATAAATACCACTATCAAAACCTAAAAATTTATCTCTAAAGTAAACATGACCAGATAGTTCTCCTCCAAAAGCTAAATCAAGTTCTTTAACTTTCGCTTTAGTATAAGAGTTACCTGTTCTGTAACAATAAGGTGTACCTCCTAGTTTAATTATTTCATCTTCTAGGCTCTTACTACATTTAACATCATAAAGAAATGTCTTATTACTTACTTTATTAATAATATCTCTAATAATAATAATCATATAATAATCTATTGGTATAAACATACCTTTATTAGAAATAACTCCTACTCTATCTCCATCTCCATCAAAAGCAAGACCAACATCAAAGTTCTTTTCTAAAACGATCTCTTTTAATTCAGTTAAATTATCTTCAATAGAAGGATCTGGATGATGATTAGGAAAACTACCATCACTTTCTCCATTAATAATAGTATAATCTACATTTACTCTTTTAAAAACGTCATTTAATAGTATAGATGTAGTACCATTACCAGGATCTAGTACTACTTTAACTTTTCTTTTACCAAAAGACAGATTATCGGTTAAGGCACTTAAATAATCTTCTTTTACATCTTTTCTAGTAATAGAACCTTCTCCATAATGAAAATTACCTTTCTTTATAAAGTCATAGAAATCTTCTATTTCTTTTCCTTTAGCATTATCATAATTAGAGAAAGCAAATTTAAAGCCATTCTCATCTTTAGGATTATGACTTGCTGTTATCATAATACCTGAATCTATTTTTAAATTTATACAGGCAAAGTAATACATTGGTGTAGTAGAAATTCCAAGGTCAACAACATTAACTCCAGTATCTATTAACCCTTGTATTAAAGCTTGATGTAAGTCAGGTGAAGATAATCTATTATCATGACCTACAACGCAAGCTTTTTTGCCAAGTTCATATAACTTACTACCAAAACCTACACCGATAGTGTAAGCAGTATCTACATCAATATCAGTAGGAACAACTCCTCTAATATCATAACCTCTAAATATATATTTATTAATGTTTTCTTTTACTTTCATAACAATCCTTTCTTTAAAAATTATAACATGTTTTATATTTTAAATATTAATATTAATTTCATTTCTACATAACTTGACAGTTATTTCTTCTTATTTTTAGCACTATATCTTTTTAACTTACTAAGTGGACTATTATAATCATTAGATTTAATCCACGGAAAGGCATTTAACATATGTCTAACAAAGAAATTAGTCTTAATATCACGCTTTTTAGTAAGCTCTTCTCTAATTAATTTTGTAAGTTCTGCTGTTACATCACGACTTTTAAATTTAATTGTCGATACTTTTACTTGGTATAAAGTCGTAATAGTAATAATTACATCTACTAAGAAAATAACCATTAGTGTAATAGAAACAATTCTAAGCACTAATATAGGAAGTTTATCTAACATAGATACAACAAAAGGATTAAGAACATATGTAAATATAACTCCTCCTACTCCAAATAGAAAAGCATTGCCTAAACATACTCTTCCTTCTAAATTAAATTTTCTATCACTATAATCCCACCATCTTGCTTTAAATATCTTTTCTAAAACATAACTAGTTATATATTCAACTGTTGAACAAACAAAGGCACTCATAACAAAGACAGTAAGTAAATCAGATTTATATCTAATAATGAAGGATCCCATTAAAATACATGATACACCATATATTGGTAAATATGGTCCTAAAAAGAAGCCTCTATTTAAAACTAGTTTTTTAGAGTTAAATGAACAATTAATTATTTCTACAATATAACCTACAAATGAATAAATTATAAACAAAAGAAAAACATAACAAACTGCATCAAACATAATAACACCTATCCTATAAACGTTCCTATAAGGGCAATAATAACACCAGCAACTAATCCTATAATAGTAATTTTCTTATTAGTTGTTTTCTTTACTTTAGGATATAACTCAAAGATAATAATATATAAAAGCATACCTATAGTAAGTGCTAGTAAGGAACCTATTACAATATCACTTACCGTATTAATATTTAATAAGTAAAGTAATAATCCTCCTAAAAAGCTTGATATAAATAAGGAATTTATACAGAATAGATACTTACCAGTATTTTTATCACTATTTAAAGTAGTAGTAATAATTATTCCTAAAGGTATATTATGAAGTCCTACTCCTAAAGCCATCATTATACCTAAATTAATATCATTAGCAGAAGTTAAATAAATAGCCATACCTTCTACAAAGTTATGAATAATTAAGGCAATTGTTGCAAGAACACCGATATGAACAATATTTTTCTTTTCTTCTTTTTTTGTCATCTTTGCATCTTCATGCTCAGGAACAAAGTCATCTATTATTTTAAAGATTAAGAGTCCTAAACAAGCAAATAAAATAAATAGATAAATATGTTTAATACCTAAATGCTCTATAGTATGTCCTAATAAATCTGTTAATATTAACATTGTTAGAATTGAAAGAGCAAAGGCAAAGATAAAGTCTAGGACCTTTTTTTGTTTCTTTAAAAAGAATGCTATTATAACTCCTATAATTATAAAGAATCCTAACAGGAAAGTTATAAATAAAGCAAGAGTATTATGCATAAGTTATCACTCCTCATCTATATCCATATACATATTTAATTCATCCTCCGTTGGAAAATCTTTTAATAAGTTATTAGGAAGCTCATTAAATATTTTATACTCACTAACTCCTACTGGTTTATTAATGTATTTTAAAGTATAGTCTACTATTTTATTGCTCTTACTAGAACATAAAATAATACCTATAGATGGATTATCATTATCATCTTTTACTTGTTCATCTAAAGCAGTCAAATAAAATCCCATTTTGCTACCAAATTCAGGTTTGAACTTTCCTACTTTAAGTTCAACTGCAATATAACATTTTAATTTAATATGATAGAATAACAAATCTATATAAAAATCTTCATTATCCACAGTAATTTTATATTGATTGCCAACAAACGAAAAACCACTACCTAATTCTAATAAAACATTTTTTAAACGTTCTATCATTTTATTTTCAAGTTCTCTTTCTTTATAGTCTTCTGTTAATTCAATTAAATCAAAGACATAAGGTTCTTTCATAAGGTTATTAGCAAGATCACTATTTTCTTTTAAAGTTAAATTAAAGTTATTGTGTTTAACATTTTCTACTTGTCTTTTATATAAATCAGTATCTATTTGATAAATTAGAATGTTTTTAGACCATCCTTCTTCTAAACATTTTTCCATATACCATTTACGAATAGTTTTATCTTTTACTTTTTGCATCAAAGTAATATTATGTTTCCAAGGCAATTTTGCACCTAGGTGCAAAAATTCATTATCATCTTTATATTCTTCATAAAAAGCTTTCATATAATTTAAATTACGAACAGAAAAACCTTTTAAAGTAGGAAAAGTATCTTTTAATTCTAAAGCTACGTTTTCTACAAATTTATTTCCCCAAGTAAAGTTTTCGCTAATTATTTTCCCTATTCTATAATAAAGATTAACTAAATCAGCATTAGCATTTATCATAATTTCTAACTGTGTATCTTTAACATCTTTTTTAATACCATCACATATTTCTTTAAACGATTTATCTAGCATAATTAGTTACCCCCTTAAAATATTACTGTTAAAATAACAATTATAGCAAGGATAATACGATAAATCATAAATAGTTTAAAATCATGCTTTTTAAGATATTGTAGTAAAAATTTAATACAAATTAAACCAGTAACAAATGATACAACAATTCCTAAAATAAAGATAGCCCAATTTTCCATAATTAGAGATACTGCTCCATCATCAAATAATTGTAGAACACATGCTCCAAGAACAACTGGTGCTGATAAATAAAATGAAAACTTAGCGGCACTTTCTCTATCTACTTTTAAACATCTTGCACTAGCAATAGTTGTACCACTACGAGAAAAACCTGGTATTAAGGCAAAGACTTGAGAACAACCAATAATAATAGCATCTTTAAAAGATATTTCTTTTGTATTCTTCTCTTCTTTACAGTTTTTATCTACTAAATAAATGATAACACCCATAACTATTAAGGCAGTAGCGATTAATAAGTAATTAGTCCTAATAGCATTTTCTATTGTCTCCTCAAATAAAACTCCAACAATTGCTGCAGGGATAGTTGCAACTACTATTTGCCAAAATAATTTACCATCTTTATCTTTAACTCCTTTAGCAAAACCTTTTATAACCATATTTAAAAAGTCTTTAAAGAAGAATACTGCTATTGCTAACAAAGTACCTAAATGAAGTGCTAAATCAAAACACAAAGCTACTTTACTAGACATATCAGTACCTATTCCAAAAAGGTCTCTAAAAATAATCAAATGAGCACTACTTGATATAGGAAGGAACTCTGCAATCCCCTGTATAATTCCTAAAATAATTGTATTAATAATATCTGTCATAATTAACCTCTTTTCTATTCATTAATTATATCATTAAAAAAGAAGAAATAAAAGGACTATAAGACCAACTAGACACTTATAAACAAATTTATCTAAAAGAAAAAAGTATAGCCTAAACTATACTATTTCTCAAAACTAGCCATTATTACAGGCACAACATTCTTCTTACGAGAAACACAATCTTGTAAGTACTCACCTTCACTCATATCTTTATCATAAGCCATATCCATTATGTCTTTTGCTTTTCTATTAAATAAAACATAAGAACCATTCTTAATGATATCTGTAATATATAAAGCGATTAATGAGTAATTATTACCTTCTGCTTCTCTATCTAAAGTATCAAGATATGAATCCATATCTTTCTTAATTTCATCAAAATTAGTAGTAAAGAATTGTCCTATACCTAAAGTCTTATCATCTACAGTATATAGTTTAAAGTCGTTATATAGTACATCTTCATGACTCATACCATCAAGTGAAGTACCTGCTTTGATTAAATTAAGACCATATTCTTCATAATTAACTTCTGCAATGCTAGATAACTCTTTAACTGCTTTTCTATCTAGTTCTGTAGTTGTAGGTGACTTTAATATTAAAGTATCTGATAGAATTCCTGATAACATCATCCCTGCTATTTCTTTAGGTATTTCAATATCTCTTTCTTTATATAAAGAATAGATAATTGTATTACTTGAACCTACTGCCATATTTCTAAAGTTTATTGGACTAGCAGTAGAAAGACTACTTAAGTTATGATGATCTACTATTTCAACAATCTCTGCTTCTTCTAATCCTTCAGCACTTTGTTTAGCTTCATTATGGTCTACTAATATTACTTTCTTAGGATTTTTAGAATCTAAATCAGTAATTCTTAAAAGTCCTAAACATTTACCAGTTTTAGAATTAATAACTGGATAATTTGTATGTCTTAATTTCTTATTAACGTCTAATATATCATCCACATAACTATTTTCATCAAAGTAAACTGCATCTTTAGTAGTTCTTTCCATTGTTCTAATGTAGTTAGCTAAACCAATTAATTTAGCGATGTGATAAGTATCATAACTACTTCTAATAATATTAACTCCATTTTCTTTAGCGATTTCTATATGTTTATCTTTAATTTCACTAAATCCTGATAGAATAATCATTTTAACTTTAGAATTTACAGCATATTCTATAACACTATGTCTATCTCCAACTATTAAGATATCATCACTAGTTAAATTAACTGTATTAATAAAGGTTGTACTACGATATGCTGCTGCTAAAATATTACCAACAACTTCATCATCTGCTCTATTTACTTCTTCAGCATTTAAAACATTAAGTAAGTTATCATAACTAGTTTCAAGCTTCTCTACTTTAGTATTAATAAAAGTATGAGCTAGGTCTTTGATTGTAACTATTCCTTTAAATTTATTTTTATCATCAACAATTGGTACACCAGTTAAACCTTCATTTAACATATAGATATAACTATCAAAGATAGATTTCTTTTCATTTAAGAGATATCCTTTATGGTAATTAACATCTTTAAGTTGTAATTTAACATCATTTAAGTAAGCAGGCTCTTTTACCTTAAAGTATTTTAGTGCATATTTAGTCTCTTTATTAATTGCACTAAGTACACGAGGTTCTACATTAAAACCTAATTGTTTTTTTAAATAAGAATAACTTATCGCTGCACTAACTGAGTCTGTATCAGGTTTACGATGCCCAAAAACATATATTTTTTCCATATTACTCCTTCTTTCTACCAGTAGATTATATCATACTTTCTTTATATTGCAAAGGATTAAATAGGATTAACATGAATTACTGTTAAATATATTTCTGGAAACTTTTCAAGTTCTCGTTCTATTTTATTAGCAATAGCATGAGATTCATATGTTGACATATTACCATCTACAAAAATAGTAAAAGATATTTGATATTTATAGCCTACTGGTGTGGCATTAAAGTGAGTTATTTTCTTTACTTCACTATATTTCTTAACTACTTCTAAAACTTTATCTTTAGTATCATTATCTATAGCTTTATCCATTAAGACATCGTAACTTTCTTTAAAGATTTTAAGGCCACTAATTAATATCCATAAAGCTATTAAGACACCTACTAAGCCGTCTACAAAGTAAATTCCAAAGCTAGTTAGTATAATTGCTAGTAAGTTAATACTAGTAACAATAGCATCATATAAATGATCTTTTGAGTTAGCCTTCAAAAGCAAACTGTTTAGACTTTTAGATAGTTTATTAGTATAGAAATATAAAGATAATTTAATTATTATAGTAATGATACAAACTACTATTAGCATATATGAAAAGGTATAATCACTTTTAACTAGAATTGATTCTAGTGAGTCTTTAAATAGAGTGACTGCTACTACAATAATAACAATACTTATTAAAAGAGAATAAATATATTCTGCTTTACCATGACCTAAATTATGGTCATCATCACTAGGTTTACTTGCTATTTTATTACCTATCAAAGTCATAAGAGATGAGAAAATATCTCCTAAACTATTAATAGCATCGGCCATCATCGCTTGACTTGAAGTAAAGAAGGAAGCGATAAATTTAATTATAAATAGAAATAAATTAAAAAATATTCCTAAAAAACTTGCTACTTTAGTAGCTTTAAATCTTTGCATAATTAACACCTACTTTTATAATCTTTTATTAATATTTTACCTTTACCATTATATTCATTTAATGATTTGTTTAAAATATCACTAACAAAATATGAATTAAAATTCACATCTTCTACTTTATCTTTTACTCTATCATAAACAATTCCAGGAATTATATCAATAGTCCATCCTTTATCTAAGTATAATTTTAAATCATCTACAGCATTTAAGGAAGAAGTTGTTATAGTCTTATCAACTACTGAACTTATTTTATGAAAACCACAATATCTAACTAAGACATCATCTAAAACTATTTTATTTAAAGAAAAATATAAAGCTAGTTGTTGCTTATAATTAGATGAATTCATCCTAAAAAAACTCCTATATAAAGACTCTTCTGCTGCTAAATGTCCTATTACTAAAGTAGAGATATTCTTCTGATAACTTTTTCTAAGTTGATATACTGGGGAAGAATCTGTTGTCATAACTGTAGGAATTTCATATTCTAAATTGGCATAATTCTTAAATTCAACAGCTTCTACATAACCTCGCTTTAATATATTTCTAATTTTGTTACGATTATCAACTAAAGGTACTTCTTGACTATTTTTTAACCTATCTAAAATATCATAATATGGATAACTTAAATTACCTTGTTTATGACCTGAACCAGTGTTATATAAGTAACCATTTGGAGTAATATACCATGCATTTGGAAAAGTATACATAACACTATTATTATATGGTATCTGAATAAACCTTTTCTTATCCAATTCTTTTAAGGCATCATCTATCATTTTTATAGTAGTGGTTAAAAAACAACTTAAGTCAGGATAAATTTCAAGTAATCCTTCTATGCAGACTTTA
This sequence comes from uncultured Mycoplasmatota bacterium, assembly GCA_946497925.1. Taxonomy (GTDB): domain Bacteria; phylum Bacillota_I; class Bacilli_A; order RF39; family UBA660; genus Onthousia. The sequence goes on along the minus strand of CAMMMG010000015.1, from coordinate 10,382 downwards.
TAATATTCCAAAACTATTTTTAAATCACTTGTTTTTAACTGTAAATTATCCTTCTCTTTTTTCATTTCTTCATATTCTTCTTTATTAAAATAATCAAAAATAACAGATAATTTTTCATAATCATCAAAATAATAAAGTCTATTTTTATTTTCCGTCATCTCGTAAAAAAGAGATTCTATAAGATTATCTACCTTTCTTAAATTTGCAAATAAATTAGTATTTTTAATACAGAAATCTAGCGTTAAAGATGACTCTACAGAATAAAATCCATCTTCAAGATAATTACATTTAAGTAACGATACACTGAAATCATTTGGTTTATCTAACTCATAAAAATACTCATACATAAATATATCCCCCATAATATTTTGTCAATATCATAATCTATTTTTTAATGCCTTAACTAATCTTTTTTCTAACATACTTCTTTCTCTTAAAAGAAAGTCTACTGGTGTTACATTTTTATTTTTTCTAATATATTTATTATAACTTGCTTTATGTCTTTTAACAAACTCTTCTGCTTCATCAAAAAGTTCCTTTTCCTTAATACACTCTAAATCACTTTTATATCTTTTTAAAGCTTCTTTATAAGGAACTCTAACTGCTATTTTTAAAAGCTCTCTTTCAGCAATTCTATCAGAAAAATCATCATGATAAGTAACATAGAAATATTTAAAAGACCCATCTTCTTTAAAGTTATTTTTATTCTCTCTACAAATATCTATCATTTTTGTATTTTGTCTCACGACAATACTTTGATAATCTTTATTAAAATCATTAAGAGAAAAACTATTAAAAAGTTCACCTAAACTATTAACTTTAACATCATCTTTAACTTGATAATATCTTATAGGCATTTCATCAAGATTATCCTGATATTCACTTAAAAATATCTCTTCTTTATCTTTACCTACTATCTCAGTACTATTAGAAAGTAGTCTTATAAAATCTTGATTAAACAATGCAAGAAATAAAGATGGTTCAGTTAAAGACCAAGATTCATCTTTATGATATTCTAATTCAAAACATATATCTTTTATAAATTTATAACCTTGTCTGTTACAAGGGACAATTTCTTCTTTTAATGAACTATTACCTAATTTAACTTTCTCATCTTCCATAATCAAACTAAGAACTTTTTCATTTTCTTCTTTTATAGTAGTATCAACAAGTAATTTTGTAGAGAGCATATTAGAGTTCATTTTCTCTTTCATGAAGTCACTAATAAAAGCATATTCTCCATATCCAAAAGAAAAAAGTACCACGCCATCTCTTTTAAAAGTTATAGCATCTTGCATTCTAATATTTTTCTCCAAATCAAAAGGCTCATCACTAGGATATTCTTTAATATGACAAGGATATATATCATCTTTTAAAGCAAAATAATTATTACTAAATAATAGATTAACTAAGTCTTTATTAGAGAGTTTAATAATATCATTATCTTTTAGTTCTCCATAACTAAAATTAGTATAACCTGAAAAGCTTCCACTTTTACTTAAATTAAAATATCTATAATTATCACTATCAAAGCCATTACATTTCATAGTTAGTACACCTCATTTACTTTTTTATTTTAAAATTATCTAAAGTACTTGTATCGTTCATCTTTTTTTACTAGTTTTCTTATACTAGTTATTTCATCTTTTAATCTTAATTCAGAATCTGGTACCAAAATTTCATTATATTTATAATCAATAAAAGCTTCTTTTTCTTTATTAAATACCCTTTTAGGAACAACTTGAACGTTATAATCCATAATTAGATAATTATAAAATGTTTCATATATATTAAATTTAGAAGTACAAATGGTATTAGGCCAAACTAGTTCTATAGAATCTACATTACAAGCTTGTACTAAAATACTCTTTAAAATGTCTATTTCATCATCTTCTTCCATAAGCCTTTCTACCCTATTGTATACATTATGATAACAATAAAAATATTTAGGTATGTAACCTGTAGTAAGTGATAAATCTATCTTATCTTGTGAAGATACATTTATTTTAGTTTTATTACTAGAATAAACATCATAAAAATAAATATTATTAGGATTAAACCATGCTCTAAAAGTCTTAAGAATGTAATCGGAATCATGTCCAGATAATGATGGATTAACATAACAAGTGCTATTGCTTATAGGATTTATAAATACACCATGTTCATTTAAAGCTAAAAGATTATATTCTATATATGGCAATGTCATTTAAGTAGATACCTCCAATTTATTTTTGTATTTATAATTAATTCTCATAAATCATCTTAATATAAGCAAACTATAAGTAGTAGTACAAAAAATCAAAATAATGGATGCATTTGACTTCACAAGTAAAATATGATACATTTTAAGTACTCGATGACCCAGAGTTATATGAGTCCTGGAAACGCAACTTTTTTAAGTTGCGTTATCCGTTTATTCTTGTTTTAAAACTCCCTATCCACTAGGAGTTTTTTATATTTATTATATTCTTTTAATATCTTATCCAGGTAATGTGGTTCATCTATTAAATAAGATGTTATTATATATATTTCACTCTTTTTGGACAATAAACTGCACCAATTAACATATATTTACTTTCATTACTTTTAAGATGACAACTTTCATCGCAGTAAACATTATATTCTATTTTTAAACACTCCCTTAACATATAATTACATATTATTTCCATCTATTAAAATCTTTGCTTAATCCTAATCTTTTCGCTCTACTTTTCTTTCTTTCATCACTTACTTTTATATTTCTAATATCATCTAAAGCTATCTCAAAATACTTGATAACTGTTTTATCATCAATATCAGGATGATGTTCTTTAATCTTTTTATAAAGAGCCATAGCAAGATCTTTATCACAAACTAAATTTATATCAGCACTATTTACAAAACTCTGATCTTTTAAAACAGATGCCATAACTCTCTCATCAAAAGAAAGACTATCTTCTTTTCCTCTATTAGTTAATCTCAATGACTTATAATTCAAACCACATTTAACACAAACATAGTCATATTCTCCATATTCATCCATAGAAATACCCCACAAATGATTACAGTTTTCATACTCACCATGTTTCATTAATCCATATAGATTTTTTCTTTTAATTTCAAGTTCGGTTTTCTTTTTTTGTAATCCAATATACTTTTTTACTATTGGATTTTCTTCTAATCCCCATATTTCTTGTTCTATATTTCTATATTCTTTATCAATATCACTAAAGTCTTCCCTTATACATTCTAAATTGTTTTTACTAATCATAACAATACCTCCCAAGTAAGTATATTGTATCATATCTTTATAGTTTTTTGAACAAAATAAAAATCCTTACAATTATAAGGATAAATTACATTAAGTGGTGCGGGTAACAGGAGTTGAACCTGCACGTCTAAGACACTAGATCCTAAGTCTAGCGCGTCTGCCAATTCCGCCATACCCGCAAGATAAATGGTGGACCCTGATGGACTCGAACCATCGACCGTCCGGTTATGAGCCGGATGCTCTAACCAACTGAGCTAAGGGTCCATATCAATCACTGCTATTTAATATTAGCATAAATTCTAGACTTCTGCAAGAGTTTTTGCAAAAAAAATAGCCATACTTTCATGACTATTTGTTTAGCATATTTAATAAGTTGATTTTAAACATATCTTTTTCAGGGTGAGATTTAGATATCATTACTCCTTTATAAGTAGATAACTCAGCCATATGACCCTCATTTAAAATACCTTCTGGAGTAATATTGGTAAGTAGAATAACACGTTTATCAGGGTACACTGTATAATGAACTCTAATTTCTCCATGTACTTTAGCGAATAACTCATCTGTTGGTAATTTAAGTTCATAGTTCATTGTACCTGCTTTAGTATCTTCACTAACCTTTTCACCTAAAAAATGACCACGTCTTAGTTCTGGATAATATTCAAAAGTTAGTTTTTTATAAGCTAACATGTTATATTTTCTTACAGAACGTTCTCTTTTTCTAAAATCATTCTCATCTAAATATTCAAATATAAATGACTTCTCCATATGTATAACCCCCTTTATTAAAACCCCCATATCTTGAAGTTGCTTGTATTATACTACAAAATTAGCATTTTGTCAAATTTTTTCGAATTTTTCATCAATTATTGAATATAAATAACAACTAGTAGGAAGATTTAACTTATTACTAATTACTTCCTTATAACCATTAAGTTGATCTATATAAGCTTTATCCTTAGTATTTTTTAGTTTGTAATCAATAATTATCGCTTCACTATTCCCTACTAATAATAAGTCTATTTTACCATGATAAGTTTTATTACTATTTCCCCAAAGAAATTCATATTCTTGATATTTTTTATAGTCTTTATATTTAGAGATAAAACTACTATTTAAAAAGTTAGTAAGCTTTTCTTTATAATAGTTATCTTCTATATAAGGTAACTTATTATTAATAAAGTCAATTCTCTCAAACAATGTATGAACATTTCTTCCTATCTCGAGAAGTTTTAGTTCTTCTTCTGTTTTCTCATAATCACCTTCTTTATGATAAGTTTCTTTTTCTTTAATAGTATTATCATAAATAGAAGGAATAATCTCTAATTCTTTTACACTATTATCTATTTTAGAAGTAATTTTTTTAACTTCTAAATAAGCTTTAGATATATCTTTTATATCGGTTATCTCTTTAGTTTTATCTTTGAATAAAGATGCTACACTAATAACCATTTTAGCAAAGTTAGTATAATTTAATCTATCATAATCACTAACAATATCTCCTAATTCTTTATCGTTATTGGTATTAGGCATAACTATTATCATTTTCTCTCTTGCACGAGTTAATGCTACATATAAAAGTCTAATCTTTTCACTAATATCTTTTTGTTTTAATTTTTCTAATGAAAGAGTCTTAGTAATTAGTTTATTATTAGTATCAACTTCATCTATAATGATGCCATAATCTTCATCAAATAAGACATTACTCTTATATTCATCTTTATTAAAATCTTTATAGAATCCTGCAAAATAACAGATAGTATATTCTAGTCCTTTAGATTTATGAATAGTCATAATCTTAACACTATTACTATCTTCTTTACTAATAGCAAGTTTAATCTCTAATTTCTCATTGTTTATTTTCTCTAAATAATCACTAACATCAAGAATAGTAAAGTTACTATTTTCTAAGTTTGTAATTAGATTGTAGAAGTATTCCATTCTACTAGAATTAATCTCTACATTACCTATTAAAGTAAGTTTATCTATATAATTTAATTTCTCTAATATTTTTTCTAAATAGACTACTGGGGTTAATTCATCTATATTTTCTAAGACTTCCTTAAATAGTTTAAAGACACTAGTATCTTTATAGGTATTATTAACTAAAGCCTGATAAATTTCTTCATCGGTATAAGAGAATAGAAAACTACGAGAAATTGAGGTAAAGGCAAGGCAAAACTTGCTTTCATAATTATTAGTAATAATAGATTTAGCCATGATAAAGAAGTTTTTCAAAAGATATAAATCAGTACTACCACTAGTCTTTTCATCTTCATATAAAGTAATAGGTAGCCCTAAATATTCAAATACTTGTTTATAAGTAGTAAAATCAGTCGCTCTATCTAAGAGAATTACAAAGTCCCGATACTCTATTTCTCTTAAAGTGTCCTCATCTTTATCATAGACTAAGTATTTACTATTAATTCTTTCTTTAATATCATTTGCAATAATAAAAGCTTCTTTTTCTAATTTACTATACTCTTTATCTTTAGCATCATAAGCATAAATATCTAAATAGTTATTATTAGTTGTTTTAGCACTAGTCTCATATGTCATATTACCAAAAATCATTGCGTGACCATTATTATAGTCTGCTTCTCCTAAATAATCATCCATGATATGAGAAAAGAAAAGATTTATATCATCTAAGACTTCTCTTCTGCTTCTAAAGTTTTTAGCAAGATCTATTACTCGTCCCCCGACCTCTTTCTTATAATTATCATATTTATCTTTAAAAATAGATGGATTAGCATTACGAAAACGATAAATTGACTGTTTAATATCTCCTACCATATAAACATTATTATGAGCGATATAACTAATAAAGGTCTCTTGGATATCATTAGTATCTTGATATTCATCTATTAATATTTCTTTAAAAGAGTTACCTACTTCTTCTCTAATTTCTAAATTATCACGGACTAAGGTAATAGCAAGTTTCTCTATATCCATAAAAGTATAGTAGTTATTCTCTTTCTTATATAAAGTAAATCTTTTATCTAGTTCTTTAACTAGTTCTAGTATTATAGAAATATATTCTTTAGTCTTAACTATACTAGTTTTAATATCTTCTATACTTTCATAAATAACTAAATCTTTAAATTCATTTAAGAGTGTCTTTAAATTTTCTAAACTCTCTTTAGAAACATCTTCTTTACCTTTCCTAGAAGTAGGTAACTTTTCTACTAAATTATCTCTCATACTTTGATAAGTAGTATCACTATCAACAAAAGGTTTAAATGCTACATCTAAGTCATTTAAATACTTATCAGATGCTACACTTCTAACTTCTTCATAAAGGTCTATTATGTTCTCTTTTTTCTTACTTAAAAGTTCTAAATATTCTTTAATATATTTATCTATTACTTCATCACTATAATATTTAGAGATATAATTATCAATAAACTCATCCTTATTTAGTTTTAAATCTAGGGTACTATCAAGTTCTAGTATTCTTTTTTTAATAGTTTTATCATCTTTAAGACAAAATTTAGTAATTAAGTTAAGAAAGTCCTTAGGACATTTATCATAGTAATCTAAAAATATCTCATCTAATATTTCTTTTTTAGCAAGATCTAAAATACTAGATTCAGCGATTGTAATATTACTTGATAAGTGAATAGTATCAGCATATTTTTTTACTAAGGCAAGAGAATAAGCATCAAATGTTGTAATATAACTACTATCAAGTAAATCTAATTCATCTATTAGTTCATTTTCTTTAAGTTTCTTTCTAACACGCTCTTTCATTTCAAGCGCAGCTTTATTAGTAAATGTTAATATTAAGAGTTCATTAATATGAGTGCCTTCTTTTAATTTTCTTAACACTCTTTCTGTTAAAACAGCAGTCTTACCACTCCCTGCTCCTGCACTTACTAAGATATTTGTTCCTTCCATATCGATAGCAAGTTGTTGTTCTTCTGTAAATTTAGGCATTATATTCACCTTCTTTCTTCTCTAAATAGATATAATCACTTGCACTTACAAAACATACTTCTTTAAACGGACAAAACTCACAAGAAACATTTTTATTATTAATTATTTTAGGGGCAATATCAAATGCATTATTATCTATTATTTTAAGAGATTTTTCTAAGGCTTTATTAATAGAGTTCATTATATCTTCTAACTCACTATCTGATAATACTTTACTTCTACTAGATAGTTCTCCATCTTTCTTTACACTTAATCCTTTAACAAAAGAATCTGTTTCATAATCTTCATCTAAATAAGAAAGTATTATCTTATCATCAGTTGTATATCCTACTAATTTTAGATTTTTAATCTGTTCTTCTTTATCTTTATAACTTTTTAATAAGTACTGATAAAAGAAACCTACAAAAGAAGGATTATCAAATAGATTACTTTTATTTATTAAGTAAATATATAAAGGTAATTGTAAGTATAAACCATCTTCTAAATAATCTAAATTTAAGGTTGCACTTCCTGTCTTATAATCAAAAACAGCATAATAAGTCTTATCATGGAATGGTTTAAATAATATCTTATCAATAAAACCTTTTAAAGTAGCGTGTTCACTTAATGGTATCTCTAACCTTTTCTCTCCATAAAACTCAGTTAGAAAACTTCTTTTTTCAACTTGCTTATTATAATTAACTATTTCTTTTAATTCAGTTTCTAATCTTTTAAACAGAACATTTTCTCTCTTATCTAAAGGATTATCTTTTAAAGCTTTATTAAGAGAATCTTCAAAAGAAAAGTTATCACTATAACTATCTTTTAAGACACTATGAAAGATATTACCTATTTTAGTATTAAAATTCTCATCAAAAGCATCTAGTTTTAAGATATGTTTTAAATAATACTTAAAAGGACATTTAGCAAGGTCATCTAGATTAGAGTAAGATAAACTGTAAGGAGTAATAGGTCTATTAATACCTTTAAATTTATGATCAAAACTTGTATATTTACTAGTATCTATATTAGTAGTTAAGAAGGTAAAATCTTTATCTTCCTCATGGTATTTATAATAAGTATCTAAAACACTACTTGTTCTATAATTATTAAACTCTCTACTATAATTATAACTATAATTAAGACTATCTACTTCTTTTAAATTAAGCTCATTTAATAAACTAGACTTAGCATATTCTCCAGTTAATGATGTTAATTTATATGATAGTGTAAGATTTTTAATAGTTCCTAAGACTTTAACTAAGGAATCTTTACTTAGTTTATTTTTAATAGTAGAAGTATTTAAATTACACTTGCTTTTTAGGCTATCACTTAAATAATCTTCATCTTTATAAATCCTAGGTAAATAATTTTGATTAAATCCTAAAACAAATAAATATTCATCATCACTAACTAAATAAGGGACTTCTATCGCTTCATTTAAAACTTTAACAGACTCTACTAATTCTATACTATCTAAGGTAGTATTTTCTAATCTATCTTTTAATAAGATATCATAGTACTTACTATTTTTAGCATAACTTAAATCACTTTCTATTTTCATTATTTTAGATTTTATATTAATATCTTTAATATAATTAATATCTTTATCTTTTAAATAATTTTTAACGCTTATTAAAGAAGTAATCTTATTAGTAGATTTAAGATATATTGGTATATCAAACATCTTAAAGATAGTTTTAAGTAAATAATTATAACTATTATCTACTCCTGCTAGAAAAATTTTATTATAACTAATACCTTTACTATTAAGTTCTCTTATTTTTAATGCTGTACTAATTATCTCATCTTTCATAGAGTGATATTTATAGACTGTATCAAAAGATAGATTACTAGCAATATCTAAATAATTGGTATTAATGCTATCTAACATTTCTTTTTGATAAGGTTCTAACATACTATAACCTAATATAAAGATATTTTTAGTTAATAAATATTCTTTATATCCCTTATCAAATATTAAATAATTATTATCTTTTATATCTAAATATAAACTCTTAAGATTATTTAATTTAGTTTCTTTATAATCTTTATTTATATCTATTTTATATAGACTTTTTAACATTAGTTTTAAAACATCTATATTCTCATTAGTTTTATCTAATAGATATAATAAAGCATCTTCTTTTATATCAAAAAAATAATGTTTTTCTAACTCTTCTAAACTTATAAAAGTTATATTATATATTTTATTACTATTTGCTAAAATATCTAATAGCTTCATTTTTAAACTATTAGGTACAATATAAATAGAATTATCATTAAAGTTAAAGCCCATTTTAACACCTCTTTTTATCAGGATTAAAGAAAGAAGTTTAATTACTTCTTTCTTTGCTATTAGTTATTTAGTTCTTCTATTAAGTTGTTTATCTCCTCTTCACTTAATCCTGTATTTTTAGATACCACTTCTATAGATATTCCATCTTTAAGAAGATTTTTAGCAATTTCTATTTCTTTTGCTTTAGCGCCCTCTTCTTTTCCTTTAGTAATTCCAATTTCGTAGCCATTGCCATAACCATCATCATAGCCATCAAGTCTTGCAGAGTTTATCTCTTTTCTTCTCATTTTTTCAGCATCATAAAGGACTCTAAACTCATCATTTTCACTTAACCTTTCTAATTCTTCCACTACTTTCAAAGCCTCCTTATTACCATTAGCAATATCTCTCATCTCTTCAAATGATTCTGCTCTAAACATTGCTAAATATGTTTCTTTTTCGTTACTACCATTATAACGTACATTTTCAAGACTTTCAAGATATATGTCATAAATTTTTATTTCATCTATGACATCATTATATTTTTCATTTCTTAAATCATATCCAACACTAATCGCTTCTTTATCATTTTTATATTTAGAATTATTAAAGTTAATAAGAATAGTACGCATCTTTTTAAAGTCTTCTCCTTCTACTAATCCTCCTCCTGCAACAGCATATAAATACTTTCTAGCTTTTAATAAAGTCCTTTTATCAGCATTTTTATTCATTTCAATTATAATAAAATCATTTTCTTTCTTTAGTAGTATATCTAGTCTATAATCTCTACTTTTATTTCCACTATTTATCTCATTATTATAAAGTTCATATTCGCTTATATCGACATTAATTGTTGATTTAATTGCCTTCCTAAAAAAATCTCGGTTCTTGCACAAAAGTTGTGGGAATCTAAATAAATTATAGACAAAATAAAAA